>JAZHDH010000020.1:0-7847 GCA_036584335.1 Pseudodesulfovibrio sp.
CGTTCGCGGCGATCTGGCGCAGGGGCTCTTCCACGGCGCGGGCGATGATGTTGATGCCCGCCAGTTCGTCGTCATCGGCGGCCTTGACCTTGGCGGCAACCTTGCCGGCGCGGGCCAGGACGACGCCGCCGCCGGGGACGATGCCTTCTTCAACGGCGGCGCGGGTGGCGTTCAGGGCGTCTTCCACGCGGGCCTTCTTTTCCTTCATTTCGGTCTCGGTGGCGGCCCCGACGTTGATCACGGCCACGCCGCCGACGATCTTGGCCAGGCGCTCCTGGAGCTTCTCGCGGTCGTAGTCGGAGGAGGAATCGGCGATTTCGGCGCGGATGGTCTGGATGCGGCCCTTGATCTCGGCCGCCTTGCCGGCGCCGTCGACGATGGTGGTGGCTTCCTTGTCGATGACGATGCGTTTGCAGGAACCGAGGTCGCTCACGGTCATGTTTTCCATCTTGATGCCCAGGTCTTCGCTGACGACCTGGCCGCCCGTGAGGATGGCGATGTCTTTCAGCATGGCCTTGCGGCGCTCGCCGAAGCCGGGGGCCTTGACGGCGACCACGTTCAGGGTGCCGCGCAGCTTGTTGACCACGAGGGTGGCCAGGGCTTCGCCTTCGATGTCTTCGGCGATGATCAGCAGGGGCTTGGACATCTTGGCGCACTGCTCGAGCACGGGCAGCAGTTCCTTCATGTTGGAGATCTTGGACTCCTTCAGGAGGATGAACGGCTCTTCCATTTCGCAGGTCATGCGCTCGGTGTTGGTGACGAAGTAGGGGGAGAGGTAGCCGCGGTCGAACTGCATGCCTTCGACGACGTCGAGGGTGGTTTCGAGGCCCTTTGCTTCCTCCACGGTGATGACGCCTTCCTTGCCGACCTTGTTCATGGCCTCGGCGATGATGTTGCCGATGGTGGCGTCGTTGTTGGCGGAGATGGTGCCGACCTGGGCGATTTCCTTCTGGTCGCGGGTGGGCTTGGCCACCTTTTCCAGTTCTTCGACAATGGCTTCGACGGCCTTGTCGATGCCGCGCTTGATGGACATGGGCGAACGGCCGGCGGCCACCAGCTTCACGCCTTCGGTGAAGATGGCCTGGGCCAGCACGGTGGCGGTGGTGGTGCCGTCACCGGCCACATCGGAAGTCTTGGAGGCGACCTCCTTGACCATCTGGGCGCCCATGTTCTCGAACTTGTCTTCCAGCTCGATCTCCTTGGCCACGGTCACGCCGTCCTTGGTGATGATCGGGGAGCCGAAGGACTTTTCGATGACCACGTTGCGGCCCTTGGGGCCGAGGGTCACCTTGACGGCGTTGGCCAGCTTGTCGACACCGGCTTTCAGTTTTTCGCGGGCTTTGGCATCGAAGAGGATTTCTTTAGCCATGATGTATTCTCCTTGGAAATTTGGTGCGTTCGCTATAGGGGTTCAGTCCTAGTCGACGATGGCGAGGATGTCGTCCTCGCGCATGACCAGGTGCTCGTCGCCGTCGATCTTGATTTCGGAACCGGCGTATTTGGCGAACAGGACGGTGTCGCCTTTCTTGACGGTCATCTTGACGCGCTTGCCGTCTTCATCGAGCTTGCCGGGACCCACGGCGACGACTTCGCCTTTCATGGGCTTTTCCTTGGCGGAATCCGGGATGTAGATGCCGCCTGCGGTCTTCTCTTCCATTTCCAGCCGTTTGACCAGAACGCGATCGTTCAACGGTTTCAGCTTCATTTCCTTTATACCTCCAATAATGATGGTTGTTTTGACGGGGTTTCGGACGTTTTCCCGCCCGTTTCGCCCCCTGGCCCAAGTGGCCCTCGGCGCGGGTCCGTCAGGCTGGGTCATAGATAAACATGGCTGCCGGGGTGTCAAGCGCGCGGGGGCAAAAAAAATGAAGGCCCGCCGCTGGGGCGGGCCTGACGGGTCCAGGAACCGTCGGGTGTGCGCTACCCCTTGTTTTGCTTTTGGAATTCCCCGAACCGCTTGTCCATGTTCAGGATGTGGTCGCGGCACCAGTCGTGCATGAAGTTGCGCGCCTTGATCGGCGGCACGGCCATGCCGTTGAGGATCTCGCCCTCCATGCGGATGACGGCGGTGATGAACCGGTTGTGATCCTTTTTCTGCTCGTCCAGGCCGGGGTAGTCGGCCTCCTTCATGCAACCCTCCTCGGTGCGAAAGTGGAGCAGGGCGTATTCGCGCAGTTCGCCGATGATGTCGACGAGCGCGTCGGCCTCGGCTTCCTCCAGCGGCCGGCAGAGGTCCGGGGCGACCTCGGCGATGCGGTCGAGCATGGTGAAAAAGGTTTGGTGCTGATCGTCGAGTTCGGGAATGCCGATGAGGTATTCCCGGGAAAATCCGGCAAGGTTGAGGTTGGGGGCCATGCGTCATCCTCTACGCGTTTGGCGGTTGCCCGGTTGCCCGGTTTGCTTCCGTATATATGGATTTCCCGGCCGTGTCATCATTCGGCGAAAGCGGGTGGACGGGAAATCCGCCGCCCGGCCCCGCGTCACCGAGTTTCCTGGCAACCGTCACCGTCCGGTAGCAATCGTCACCGAGGCGGGAGGGAAGGGAGCGAGTAAAATCCGTAGCATCCGTCAAACCTACTTCAGGAGGCCTGTATGGACGGTCTGACGGATGGACCCCTGCTCGACATCACTTCCCCCTTCGGCGACCCGGTTCGCCACGCCCTGTTCTCCCTGGTCAAGAAGCCCCTCTCCAAGATCCTGCGCCTGGACACGCTCAATTCGCTTTACGCCCAACTGCACGCCGCCGGGGGCGAGGGCCGGTTCGCCGAGCGCGCCATGGAGCTGCTCGGGGTCAGGTTCCAGGTGGACGGCCAGCCCGTGCACCGCATCCCGAAGACCGGCCCGCTGGTGGCCGTGTGCAACCACCCCTTCGGCGTTATCGAGGGCCTGCTGCTGGTGAACATCCTGAGCGCCGTGCGCCGCGATATCCGGATCATGGCCAATTTCATGCTCGGCAGGATTCCCGAGATGGACGAACTGCTGATCGAGGTCGATCCCTTCGGCAAGGCGGACTCGGCCAAGAAGAACATCGCCGGGCTCAAGGCGGCCATGCGCTGGCTGCGGGGCGGCGGCATGCTCGTGGTCTTCCCGGCGGGCGAGGTTTCGAGCCTCAAGGTCAAGAAGGGCATGGTCGCGGACCCGGAGTGGAGCCCCATGGTCGGGCGCATCATCCGCAAGACCGGGGCCAGCGCGCTCCCCGTGTTTTTCGACGGCCGCAACAGCGGCCTTTTTCAGGCCCTCGGGCTGGTGCACCCCCGGCTGCGGACCGTGCTCCTGCCCCACGAGAACCTGCGCCTGGCGGCCAAGGGCAGCATCCGGGTCGCCTTCGGATCGGTCATCGCCAATCCCCGGCTGGCCGCCCATGAGACAGACCGCGACATGATGGACTACCTGCGCTTTCGCACCTACCTGCTGCGCGGTTCGGACAAGGCCAGGACCGGGGCGGCGAAGGAGAAGACGGCCCAGGGCCGGGCCATGACGCCCATCGCCAATTCGCGCGGCAGGCACATCCTGGCCAGCGAAGTGGCCGCGCTGCCCGACGCGAACGTGCTCATCCGCACGCCCGACTTCACGGTCTTCCAGGCCGACGCCTTCCGCATCCCGCGCCTGCTGCGCGAGATCGGCATCCGGCGCGAGGAGACCTTCCGCCAGGTGGGCGAGGGCACGGGCAGGCCCATGGACATCGACGCCTTCGACGACACCTACCGCCATCTGGTGCTTTGGAACCACGCGGAGCGCGAGGTGGCCGGGGCGTACCGCTTCGGCCTGACCGACGAGATCATGGCCCGGCAGGGCGTGCGCGGCCTGTACACGTCCACGCTCTTCGACTACCGGCCGGGCCTGCTGGAGAACATGGGACCCGCCCTGGAGATGGGCCGCTCGTTCATCGTCCCGAAGTATCAGAAGAGCTACCAGCCGCTGCTGCTCTTGTGGAAGGGCGTGTCGCAGTTCGTGGTCGAGAACCCGCGCTACTCCAAGCTGTTCGGCTGCGTGTCCATCTCCGGCGAGTATTCGGGCGTGTCGCGCGAGCTGATCACCGGGTTCATGGAGCGCCACTGTTTCCTGCCCGAGCTGGCCCCGCTGGCCCGGCCCAAGCGGCCGCCCAAGGGCAACCATCTGCGCAAGCTCGACTTTTCCCTGCCCGAATCCGCCTTCGGCGATCCCGAGGACGTGGCCGACCTGGTCAGCGACGTGGAGGCGGGCAAGTCCATCCCGGTGCTGCTGCGGCAGTACCTCAAGCTGGGCGGCAAGATCATCGGCTTCAACGTGGACCCGGATTTCGGCGACTGCCTGGACGGGCTGATCCTGGTCGATCTGCTGGAATCCGACCCCAAGGTGCTGTCCCGGTTCATGGGCAGGGAGGGCGTGGATTCATTCCTGGCCGCCCATCGGCCGGAGCCGGTCATCCGCATGGTCCCGCCGGCCATCGCGGCCGCCTGATCCGTTTCGCCCCGACCCGCATCCGGGGGGTTCCCTTCGGGCCGGGATCGGTATACGATCCCGGCCATGCGTATCCACCTCACCCTGATCCTGTTGCTGCTCCTGTGTCTGCCCGGCGCGGTCCGCGCCGATGAACCGGCCGCGTCCGACGGCTGCCAGCCCGAGTTCCGCGCCCTCTACGACAACGCCGTGGTCGAGTTCAAGGGCGTGGGCACCCGCGACGTCGTCGTCGTGACCGACCCGCTGTGCTGGCACTGCCGGCTGGCCCACAAGCTGCTGGGCGAATACCCGGAACTCTACCGGACCGTGCGCGTGTCCTTCTTTTCGCGACGTTCGTTCATCGGTTCGGACATGGCCGCATGGCTGCTGGAGGACCAGGCGGGCGGCGACGCCCTCAAGGTGCTCCTCGACTTCGCCTACCGCGACCTGAAGCAGCCCAAGACCCGGGACCTGGCCGAGGCGCGCATGATCGTGCTCATCCAGTTCACGGACGCCTTCCCCTGGCTGCTCAAGGGCACCACGCTGCCCGAGCTCTATACCCGGCTGCAGCGCGACCATGAGGCGCACGTCCAAAAGAGCGCGGACCTGGCCAAGGCCGTGCACTTCCCCGGCACGCCCGTACTCATCGCCGACAGCGTCATCCTGGTGGGCTACGCCCCGGACCCCTGGCTCAAGGCGCTCAAGGAAGCCCCGGTCTGCAAGTAGCTTCGCCGTCTGTCTGATCGCCCGAAACACAAACCGCCCCGGCACCATGGTGCCGGGGCGGTTTGTGTTTCATCAAGCGGTAGTATCCGTTGACGTCCAGCAGGCCGCACGGCTTGGCGGGGTAGCCGAGCTGGTTCCAGGTCAAATGGTTAAGGGGTGAGCTATTTCAATATGGTTTACTAATATTATTTACGATATTAATCGATTGTTCATTCGCTTTGCGGCACTGTACACGCCCTTGGCGCTTGACACCTTTGTTAGGGTTCCTTACAAATAGTCCCATGGACAAACAAAAGGCGCAATTCGACCGGATGCTGGAAACCATGATGGCCTTTGTGGAGGGCGTCAATGAAAGCCATGCCGGTGGCGTTCGGTTCGGTGCAAACACGCCCCTGTATCCGGCTGAGATTCACACCGTGGTCGCCATCGGACGGAATCAGGGAATCAGCCTGACCGGGCTTGCCGAAGAGTTGGGCATTACCAAGCCCACGCTTTCCGAACGCGTCAGAAAACTCGTAAACAAGGGTTTTGTTGAAAAGCGGACCAACCCCAACGATCGCAAGGCCGTGACGCTGTGGCTCACGCCGGACGGGATAACGGCCGACCACCACCACGCCCTGCACCATGAAGAAATGTACGCGGGCTTTTGTAGGCATTTCGGTGAGGACGCCCCTCAAAAAATAACTACGTTCACCCGGACATTCGAGGAACTTTCCCGACTTAACAAGGACGCCTGCGAGAACGCGTAATTTTTTTTAATCTATTTGTTAGGAATGCTAACAGGGAGGCCCCAATGAACATTGCAATCATCTTTTTTTCAGCCACAAGCAACACAAGGACCATGGCTCGGATCATCGGGGAGCATTTTGAAATCCAAGGAGCCAAGGTCGCTCTCCATGACGTGACCATCCCGGGGGCCAGGGCCGCAGGGGTGGACTTGTCAGGCTATGACGCCGTGGTTTTCGGCCTTCCTGTCCACTCCTTGCGCGCACCCCGAATAATGCGAGACTGGCTGGCAACCCTGGACGGGAATGACATGCCGTGCGCCATGTTCTTTACCTTCGGCGGATTCATGGTCCACCCCGCCCATCATTCCACCGCAGAAATCCTGAAAACGAGACGGTTCAAGGTAGTTGCCTCGGCAGAATTCCCGGGCAAGCACACTTACAACCTGGGCGGATGGCGGGCCTTCCCGGACCGACCGGACGGCCGGGAATACACCTTGGCGGGCCGCTATGTGGAGGCCGCATGCAAGCGTTTCAGCGGGACCGACAACGGGATGCTAACCGACCTGCCGCAAGGCTCCTTCAGTGATGAGGAACTGACGCATTTCGAGACGCTCAGATTCAAGATGGTCAGCAAGTTGCCCTCCAGGGAGGGAGCCGAATGCAGCTTATGCGGTCTATGCGAAGATATCTGCCCCTCAGGGGCCATGGACCACGCTTCCGGTATCGCCGACCCCGAGACCTGCATAGCCTGCCTCGGTTGTGTGGCCGCCTGCCCGGAGGGCGCACTGGTCATCAGCAGCACCAGGGAATCGTGGGAGCCCAAGCTCGCTATGAGCAAGACCACGGAAACGGAACTGAACAACCAGACAGGGAAAATATACTTGTAGGCGAGGCGCTCATGAAAAACGGATTCCTTCATTTCGAGATCGGTGGATTTCGATGCACCCTTATTTCCGACGGCAAACACGCCTACCCCAACCCGGCAGGGCTGCTTTTCCCGGGTGCGCCCGTTGACGAACTGGCCGGGGAACTGGCGAGGCACGGCATATCCCCCGCCAACTGGCCCATCTGGATGAGCGACTACACTTGCCTGCTGATCGACACGGGAAAGCAGCGTATCCTGCTGGACACCGGGGCGGGCGACATGCTGCCCGACGCGGGACTGCTCACGAAAAACATGCGGGCAGCGGGCATTGCCCCAGCCTCGGTGGACTGCATTCTGATATCCCACGCCCACCCCGACCACATCGGCGGCGCTTGCCTTTTCCCCGACGCGAGGATCATCATGAACCGCAAGGAGTGGCGCTTCTGGACCCAAGAACCGGAACTGCCCCGCCTCCCGGATGAATTCAGCCATCTGCTGACCGGCATGGTCACCTCCCTCCTCGCCCCACTTCAGGATCGGATCGAATTGATCGACAGCGACACGGAAATAGCCCCCGGCGTCAATTTCGTCGAAGCCCAGGGCCATACTCCCGGCCACATGGCCCTGCACGCGGCTTCCAACGGAAACCACCTCATCTACGTGGGCGACGCCGTGATCCACGAAGCCCACATCCGCAACACCCACTGGAGTCCCCTCGTGGACGTCCTTCCGGACAAGTCGGCCCGAACCAGAACCCGCCTGCTCACCCAAGCCGCAGACACCGACGCGGTTTTTTCCGGCTTCCATCTGCCACACCTGGGTAGGATCTCACGAACCGATACGGGGTTTGATTGGAAACAGAGATAAAAGAAACCGGGATTAGGGGAACTCCATACCTCTTTCCATCGTATGATCCTGAAAAGCCCCCTCAAAAAAAGCAAACACCCGCGCAACAGAAAAAGGGCCTTTCAAGAAGGCCCTTTTTCATATCAATGACGAATCGGAAGCGGCAACCTACAACCCTTTCTTTTTCTCAATCCACTTGTCCACCTTGGGCGGATCGTAGGTGGCGAAGCGGTCCAGGAGCCGGGCCGGGTCGGAGTCGGTCA
>JAZHDH010000021.1:0-7777 GCA_036584335.1 Pseudodesulfovibrio sp.
CAAAATCTTGACGCGGGGATTGGGATTGAGGTGGCGGATCTCCACCAGCGGGGTGCCGCCAATGAGCTCAAGCAGATCTTTATACATGCCCTTTTCCTGTTATTTCGGAATGTAAGCCTTTTTCAGGCCACCCGCAGAGTAGGGCAAAACGGCCCGGCATGCAACTGGCACGCAACCTGCAAATTCCCGGCGGGCGACCAGCCCCGTATCGACACCATCACCGCGAGGACCAAGGCATGCACAATTACCCCTTCCTGAAAGACAACATCGACTACCTGCAGAGCATCCGCCACCCCGTGTACCAGTGGCTGTCCGCCCAGGACTTCCACATGGACAAGCTCTCGCAGAACCTGTTCGTCAACGCGCGCGGGATGCGCGACTGGCGCATGGACAACGGAAAGGGAATGTTCGAGAGCATCGTCCCCGCAGGCATCTACGGCAGCTGGCTGAACGGGGAGAAGCAGGCGACCTCGGCCACGTTCATCGTCGGCTCCAACCTGGGCTACGGCGTCAACCACGTACTCACCGGCACGCCGGACTCGCACAAGGTCATGCTGCTGGAGCCCCGCGCCGAAATGCTCCTGGCCTGCCTGGGCCAGACCGACTACCGCCCGTTCTTCAAGGCCAAGAAATTCCACCTGATGGTCCCGGACGAGGACTTCGTATACGAAGTCATCCGCAACCTGGACCTCCAGTTCGTCTACGGCCAGATCCACCTCAAGGGCGACATCCCGAGCCAGCAGCTCGGCCCCGAATACGCCCGCTGGACGAACATCCTCAAGGGCAAGCTGGAGAACTTCTCGCTGGAGCTCTCCACCCTGCGCTTCCGCCAGAACATCATGGTCCAGAACGAGATCGAGAACTTCAGCCGGGCCATGGCCGACGGCAGCATCAAAAGCATGGAGGGCCGGGCGTCGGGCGTTGGCGGCGTCATCCTCGGCGCGGGTCCGAGCCTGGAGCGGTTCGCGCCCCGGCTCCTCCGGCAGCGCAGCCATGTACTCTACACCTGCGGCCTGCAAACCGTGCCCGCGCTCCAGGTGCTGGGCCTGAAGCCACACTTCTGCGTGGCCATCGACTACGACAAGAGCCTGCTCAACCTCTTCGAGCGGCTGGACCCGGATTTCGTCAAAAACATCCCGCTCATATACTCCACCAAGATCAATCCCGAGGCGGTCAAGCGGTACGCCGGTCCGACCCTGCCCCTGTGGACCGTGGGCGGCATGGGCACCTTCGTCATGAAGGAACAGGACCTGGTGCTGGACGCGGGCGGCAACGTCTCGGTCACCCTCTCGCGCCTGCTGCGCTGGTTCGGGGTGAACCACCTGCTCATGGTCGGCCAGGACTACGCCTGGATCAACAACCAGTCCCACGCCCAGGGCCACCACCACCATTCCACGAGCATGCACAGGCGCTCCTTCCACCAGACCACCAAGGACGCGGACGGCCGGGATATCCTGACCACCATCCAGTACATGACCGCCAAGCGCGAACTGGAGGACGACCTGCGCCAGGCCCCGTTCCCGGTCTACAACCTCTACGGAGGCGGCGCGGTCATCCAACGCACCGAAACGGTGGACTTCGACTCCGCCTACCGCCAGGGCATACTGGCCTCGGCCCCCGGCAGCGTGGACCGGTTCATGACCGAGCTGACGCACTGCCGGGGCAAGGCCCGGCGCATGCGTTTCGAGCCGCGCGGCCCCATGTGGGCCACCTCCCTGCGCAATGCGGAAAAACGGCTGACCAAGCTGTTCAAGCACCTGTCGGCCAACCAGGACGACATCCACAAGACCTTCGTCAACCTGGAGCTGTTCCTCAAGCAGGACCCGCTCTATCTGCCCTACCTGTTCAACGAGACCATCGACCTGGCCGGGCTGACCAGGGCCAAGCGGCGCTACGAGATGAAAGACCTGCCCGAATTCAAGCGCATCGCCCGCTGCGTGCTGAAGAAGGTGCGCGAGATCGACCGCAAGGTCTGCCTGGCGGACGCCATGCCCGCCGCCCAAGACGCCGTGGCCTGATCCGGCCGGAAACGACCCCGGACGGCCCGCGCTCCTCACGGAGCGCGGGCCGCTTTTGTCCCCGCCCCTTGAAATCCTCCCGGAAAAGTGAAAGAGTCGCCGCCCATGGAAGACATCAAGCCATTCTTCGACGAAAACGGCACCCTGGTCATTCCCTTCGAGTGCTCGAACCACGAGTACAAGTACTGGAAGCAGGAAGGCAAACCCATCACCGACATCCTGCAGGAGCTCGGCGCGGACGAGTCCGCCTGGGCCAGGTACACCCACCGGCCGTTCCCGAAGGACGGCGGCGGCGAGGGCTGAAAACCTCCTTGCGCCTTGCCCCCGTTGGCCGGATGGCCTACAACACCCCCATGCGACCGTCCCTGCTCCTGCACTGGACCCTGGCGTCCCTGCCCCTGCTCTGCGTCCTGGCCGCGCTCCAGCTCGGCTTCGGCACGGAAAAGGCGGCGGAGGACTTCTTCTTCGCCCACGCCGGTGCGCATCCGGCGCTCTCCGCCGCCCTCAAGGCGGTCACCGACTGGTCCAATCCGATTTTCTACGGCGGCTACGCCGTGGCCCTGTTTCTGGCCTGGAAATCCGGCAACCGCGAACGGATGCGCTTCATCTGCATCGTACTCTGCGTGCAGGCGGTCGTCTCGCTGCTGGCCGTGCATTTCATCAAGCGGACCATCGGCCGCCCGCGCCCGGGCCGGGGCGACCTGTTCAGCCCCATGACCTCGCGGCCCGCGTTCCATTCCCTGCCGTCGGGCCACACCACCGAAATCATGGGCTGGTCCCTGCCCCTGGCCCTGCGCTGGCGCCGGGCGGCCTTGTCCCTGCTCATCGGCCTGCTCGCCGGGGCGGTCGGATTTTCCCGCGTGTACCTGGGCTGGCACCATCCCAGCGACGTGTTCTTCGGCTGGCTGCTCGGCAGCTTCGGCGGCTTCGCCGCCCACATCCTGGCCGAATCCTCGCTCTTCAAAAAGGAGGCCTGATCCATGCGGCCCTTCATCGACAGCCTGTGGCGCAAGCTGGAAAACCACCCCTGGCTGACAATGACCCTGACCGTGCTGGCCCAGACCTGGTTCACCCTGAACAACCGCGCCCTGTGGTTCTCGGACGAGGTTCGATACGCCGACGCGTACAGGAACCTCGCCGAAAACGGCAGATGGATGGTCCTGGCCCTGAACGGCCAGGCGTACCCGGACAAACCGCCCGTCTATTTCTGGTTCCTGTGGCTTATCGACAAGCTGACCCCGGCGGACCCGCCCACGGTCTTCTTCCTGGGCGCGGCCCTGTCCGGCCTGCTCTTCCTGGCCGCCGGATACGCCCTGGCGCGCGCCCTGCGCTTCGACCGCACGGTCCGCCTGGCCTCGGTCCTGATCCTGGCCGCCACCTTCTTCCTGGCCGCGCTCTTCCACTACTCGCGCATGGACCTGATGTTCGCCGCGCTCATCGTGCTCGGCCACGCCTGCCTGTACCGGGCCTTCGAGGGCGAAAGCCAGGGGCGCTGGCCGCTCTGCGCCTTCCTCCTGGCCGGGGTCGCCACCCTGGTCAAGGGGCCGCTCGGCTTCCTCTTCCCGCTGGTCACGTCCGCCCTCTTCCTGCTGTGGAAGGGCGAGGCGCGCAAGCTCTTCACACGGCGAATGGGGCTGGGAATCCTGGCCATGCTCGGCCTGATCGGCCTGTGGGTGGCCGGGGTGATCCTGGCCGAGGGGCCGGACTTCCTGCTGAACACCGTCCTGGGCCACCATATCCTGGAGCGGGCCACGCACACCTTCCACCACCGGGAGCCGGCGCAGTACTACCTGATCGCTCTGCCCCTGGCCTGGCTGCCGTGGACGCTGTTCCTGCTCGCCGCGCCCGTGGCGCGCACCCTGTCGCCCACGCACCTGGGCGAGCTGTGGGGCGGCCGCCGCCAAGCCGGTCCGCACGCCTTCCTGTGGATCATGTTCCTGTCCATCTTCCTCTTCCTGTCCTGCCTGAGCGGCAAGGTGCTGATCTACATCCTGCCCATGTTCCCTCCCCTGGCCATCCTCACGGCCGACGCCATGCTCGGCCTGGAGCCGGGGCGCACGGCCCGCTTCTGGCGGCTGGCCGCCGGGCTGTGGCTCATGCTGGGAGTCGGCCTGATCGTGGCGGGCGACCTGCTGCCCTTCCCCGTGCCGGTGCGCGGCCTGGGCCTCTCGGCCTGCGCGCTGCTGGCGGGCGGCCTGTCCCTGCTGCTCGCCTCGCGCCACGGCAGCAAGGCCGCGCTGCTCTGCTCTGCCCTGGCCCTGACGGTCTGGCTCTACCCCATGGGGCTGCTCGTGGCCCCGTCCCTGGACGACGCCATGAGCCCCCGCCGCCAGGGGCTGATCATCGGGCAGTACGCGGGCCGGGGATACAAGCCCATGGCCTTCAAGATCTACTCGGGCATCTTCACCTGGTACGCGGGCCACGACCTGGCCGAAACCGGCGATTCCGGACAACTCAGGTCCTGGCTGGACGGCGCGGACAAGGCCGTGCTTTCCATTCGCCGCCGCCACTTCGACGAGTGGGCGGACAAGCCCGCCGGACTGACCGTCATCGACGAGCAGGACATCGCGGGCATGGACTACCTGGTTGTGCTCAAACAGTGACCCGGGGCGAAAAATACCCCCGTTCAAAACAGTTAGACAAACTCTAGACGGTGCGCTATAGGGATGGAGTGATGAAACCCTTGCACGGCCATATGACAGCCCTGGCGCTGACCCTTGTCCTGTGCGCGTCGCTGTGCGGCTGCGCGGTCTATCCGGCCGTGCAGGTGGCGGGCGGGGCCATGACCGGCTACGACGCCGCTGTCCTGGCGGACGACGTCATCCCGCGAAAATCCGTGGACGGAGGCGCCCTGTGCGCCGATCAGGACCGGATGCTGGAGCGCAGGCTGCGCGAGCGCCTGGCCCTGAACGGCCTGGGGACGATTTCGGCCCATGTCATCGAGCAGCGGGCCTACCTGGTGGGCTGCACGCCCGACCGCAAGCACGCCGACCTGGCCGTGAAAACGGCCCAAAGCGTATCCGGCCTGCGCACCGTGACCGTGAAATTCTACCCCCTGCCCACCCAGGCCCAATCGCGCGACGACCTGCGGCTGACCCGGGACCTGACCAAGCGGCTGGCCGGAACCGTCCGGCTGAAACGGGCCGACCTGCGCGTCTCCGTCATCGGGGGCAACGCCATCCTGGTGGGCCGCGCCGAGGACTACAGCCAGAAGACCGCCGCCCTGGCCATCGCCCAGGAAATGGGCGGCATCCGGGGCGTGGTCGACTACATCGCCGTCCCCGCCCCCCAGGGCGATGCCGGGACCGGCAAGCGGCTGGCCGCCAACTGAGGCGCCGGACCAAGACACGAAAAGGCCCCGTCTCCTGCGAGACGGGGCCTTCTTCATGGATTCGGTTTGCGTGCGCTACTTCGCGCACTCGAAGATGCGCTCGAAGACCTTGAGCACCTCCAGGCCGTCCTCGCCGGTGATGGGCACCGGGGTGTCGCTGCGGATGGCGCCAAGGAACTGGTTCAGTTCCTCCTTGACCGGCTCACGGAACATCAGCGGCCACTCGCGCACGGAGTAGGACTTGTCGTAGGTGGAAAAGGCCGAGTACTCCCGGACCTCCTGGGTGATCAGGTTGGCCTGGATGTACTTGGACTCGCAGGCCACGTTGATCTTGCGGCCCTTGTACGGCGTCACCCAGTTGGTGGTGATGTTCGCCAGCACGCCGTTCTCCATCTCGGCGGTGATCAGCGCGCTGTCCTCGTGTTTGCCCAGGGTGGACGAGCAGACCGCGTAGACCGACTTGAACTCCGAGCCGGTCAGGTAGCGGATCAGGTCGATGTCGTGGGAGCCCAGGTCCTTGATCACGCCCACGTCCTGGATGCGCGGCGGATACGGGCCAACGCGCTCGATCTGGATGGAGATGACATCGTCGCCCAGCAACTCCTTGACCCGGGCCACGGCCGGGTTGAACCGCTCCACGTGGCCGACCATGAGCTTGACGCCCTTCTCGGCGGCCCGCGCGACCAAATCCTGGCCCTCGGCCGCAGTCACGGCCAGCGGCTTCTCGATGATCACGTTGATCTTCCTGTCGATGATCGCCAGGCCGGCGGCGTGATGCAGGCTGGTGGGCACGCACACGCTCACGGCGTCCAGGTCATGGGCCAGCAGTTCGTCCAGGGCGGCGTAGGCGGCCACGCCGAACTGGGCGGTCGCCTGCTCGCGGGCGGCCGCGTCCACGTCCACCACGCCGACCACCTGCACGTCGGCCATCTCGGTATAGTTGCGCAGATGCACGCGCCCCATCCAGCCCAGGCCGACCACTCCGACTTTCAACATACTAGGTCCCCTCGTCTCAAGTTCACGGTTTGCGCCCGTTTCTACTCACTCCAGGCGGTGTTGGCAACCTCTATGAGAGTATTATACATATCGAAGGGATGGCGAATTCGGCCCGGTCCGGATTCCGTCCCGTACGGCCGGGCGGCGTCCATTAAACCTTGCCCCCCGGTCCGGAAGAGGATTACACCACGCCCATGAACGACACCTCACGCGCCCCCGTCTGGTTCAGCGTCGGCGAACCGTCCGGCGACCTGCACGGCGCCGAGTTGATGAAGCACCTGCGCGCCCTGGAGCCGACGGTCCGCTTTACCGGCATGGGCGGCCCGGCCATGCGCGCCGAAGGGTTCGAGCAGCGCCACGACATGGGCGAAATCTCCCTGGTGGGCATCTCCGAGATCCTGGCGGGACTGCCGCGCATCCTGCGGCTGCTGGGGACCATCAAGCGCGAGCTGGCCGAGCTCCGGCCCCGGGCCATCGTCCTGGTGGACTGCCCGGAGTTCAACTTCCGCATCGCCAAGGCGGCCAAGAAGCTCGGCATTCCGGTCTACTACTACATCAGCCCGCAGATCTGGGCCTGGCGCTCGGGCCGGGTCCGCTTCCTGCGCGAGCATATGCGCCGGGTCATCTGCATCCTGCCCTTCGAGAAGCCGTTCTACGCCGGGTTCGGCATGGACGTGGACTACGTGGGCCACCCGCTGATGGACGTCCTGCCCCTTGCTGAACTGGACCGGCTGCCCGTTGACGAGCAGCGCATCGGCATCCTGCCAGGCAGCCGCAGCCGCGAGATAGCCACCCTGCTGCCGATCTTCGCTCAGACGGCGCGGCTGTTGGCCCGGGACCACCCGGACCTGCGCTACGTCATGGCCTGCGCGCCCGGACGGGACAAGGAGCAGCTCTACTCGCTGTGGCCCGACGACATCCCGGTGGAATGCGTGGAGCCCGACAACCGTTACGCCACCTTCCGCTCGTGCAAGCTGATCCTGGCCGCGTCGGGCACGGTCACGCTGGAGACCGCGCTCATCGGCGCTCCGGCCATCGTGGCCTACAAGGTGTCCAAGCTCTCGGAACTCGTGGGTCGGCTGCTGGTCCGCGTGGACTTCATCTCCCTGCCCAACCTGATCGCGGGCAGGGAGATTTATCCGGAATACGTCCAGGAGGCGGCCAATCCGCAGACCCTGGCCGAGACCGCAGCCCGGTGGCTCGACGATCCGGCCCGGTATGCGGCCGTCAAGCACGACCTGGCCGAGATGCGCGCCCTGGTGGGCGCGCCCGGCGCGGCCCGGCGGGCGGCCGCCATCGTCCTCGACGACATGGCCCGGCTCGGGGCCTAGGCGAAAACCGGCCAAGGAGCGATTCCCGTGCAGAAAACGGAAGCGGCGGACAGCCTGTTCATCATCTGGAGCAGCGACGACCCCGAGGTCGCCCGCAACCT
>JAZHDH010000022.1:0-7740 GCA_036584335.1 Pseudodesulfovibrio sp.
CCGGGTCCAAGTCCACGGTGCCGGACATGCGCGCGCTGAGGGGCTCGGGCATGGCCGCCGTCATCCGCGAGCTGTCGAACGGCGGGCACAAGACGCGCGTGGTCGGCATCTGCGGCGGGTTCCAGATGCTCGGCGAGCTGGTGGACGATCCCTACGGCTTGGAGTCCGAATCCGCGCGCGTGGAAGGGTTCGGCCTGCTGCCGGTCCAGACCACCCTGGCCCCGGAAAAGACCCTGACCCGGACCTGGGGCGTGCACGCCAAGTCCGGCCACCGGGTGAACGGCTACGAGATTCACCACGGCCAGACCCGTCCGCTCTCGGAAACATTGCGCGTGGCCCTGCGCGACATGGAAGGCCAGCCGCTGGGGTTCACCCGGGCCGACGGCCGCGTCTGGGGCACCTACCTGCACGGCCTGTTCGACGCCGACGAGTTCCGGCGCTGGTTCATCGACCAGCTGCGCATGGACAAGGGGCTCTCTCCCTTGGGCCAGGTCCAGGTCCGCTTCGACCTGGAGGACGCCATCGACCACCTGGCGGGCGTGGTCCGCGAAGCCGTGTGCATGGAAAAGGTCTATCGCGCCCTGGGCTTCGCGGGCTGTTGCACCCAAGCCAGCCTTTTTTACAAGGTCGGCGGCTAGCAGGCTTTCGAAATACGGCGAATTTCTCCGCCGTAGCACCCCGCGAAGCGAACCAAAAAGTTTGGGAGATTCTCAAGAACCCTTTTCAAAGGGTTCTTGAGCCGCCGGAGGCATCGTGCGCCTTTCCGGCGGGTTTAAAATTTTGGTCCCGGACCCGCGTTTCCCGGGCCGAGTCGCAATTTTTGAACCCGGGGGCGGGGGAAGGCGGTGCGATTGCGCAATCTTTGTGATGCTACAACTGCTTGAAATATAATGGGTAAAAAATAATTTTGCAGGACGTGCCGAGTTTGGCACGGCTGGTGCTAATAGGAGAACATCTTCCTTTTTTTGCACCGAGAAAATCCAGGCCTCCGCAAGGGGGCCTTTCTCGTTTTCGAGGGCGGCTATCGGGACAGTTGGCGGAATCGGGCCAGGATGGCGTCGAGCCCGCCTTCCGCGCGCACCTGCGCATAGGCGCGACGCACCCGCTCCACCAGCGCTTCCGGGGTCTTCAGGCTGAAGGCCATGCACAGGTCGTCGTGGAACAGGGGGATGAGGCGGACCCAGTAGTCGGACGGCAACCCCTCCTGTCTGCTCCGGAGTTCCAGGGAGGAGGGGTCGGACGCGATCAGGTCGATGCGCTTGTGGTGGGACTTCGACTTGAGGAGGTTCAGCCGGGCGTTGTTGACCGGGAAGAGATTGGCGTTTTCGACGAATCCCCTGGAGAGCAGGAAGTGGTGGGGGGAGGACTGCCGGGTGACGCCCACGCGGTAGGCCTTGGCGTCGTCGAGGGTTTTGATTCGGATTTCCCGGCGGGACTTGGGCCGGAAAAGGTGCATGCCCACGTCCATCCCCTCCAGCACGACCCATTGGAAAAGCGGTTCGCGGTCCTGAACCCTGAGAATCGAGTAGACCATGACCCACGGCTCGTGCTGCGCCAGGCTGTAGGCCCGCGCCCAGGGGAGGGACTCGATGGTGTAGTCCAGGCCGGCCCGTTCCAGGACGGCGCGCACCGCTTCGGTGGCCAGGCCGCCGACAATGCCATGGACGGTGTGGTTGTAGGGCGGCCACTCCTCGGTGACCACGCGCAAGGACTCCGCCGATGCCGACAGGGTGAGACTCAGGACAACAATCAACGTGAAGAGAATCGACCGCACAGAGACTTCCCCACAACCTGCATGGCTATCAAATGGTAGCCACCGTTGGGATCAATACATATGTTCTGGTCGATAATGTCCAGCGAATTTTTGTAAAAAAGGATTATCGTTGCGGGCGCTTGAACACGTCGGTGACCTTGCGCACGGTGTCCCGGCCCGTCCGGATCATGCTGCCGGCCGTGTCGCCGACCTTGTCCGCCGTGCCCGAAAGCGCATCGCCCACGCCGCGCGCCATCCGGCAGGTGCCGTTTTTGAGCGCGCCGGTGGAGCCCTTGACCAGGACCTTGGTCACATAGGCCACGGTTCCGGTGCTGAGGCCCATGAACATGCGGGCCGCCTGGATCGTCGCCCGGCGGCGCATGGCCCCCCGGCCGTCCAGGGAGAGCGAGAGGTAGTTGCGGGCGATGATGCCGCAGCGCAGGGTGAGCAGGCAGTTGGTGGACCCGGTGAGCACGGAGGACGTGATCACCCCGGCGATGGCCTGAGCCCCGGGCAGGGCGCCCACGGCCGAGCCGCCCACCAGCGGGGCCATCAGCTCGCGCACGTATTCCTCTATGCCGATGTCCTCCACCGAGCCCGCCAGGAAGGTGGTGGCCGCGATGTTGGCGTAGAGGTTGACCAGCTCCCGGGGGTGGGGCCGCTGGTTGTAGAGCGTGGCCAGCCGCCAGACCAGGCGCAGGATCAGGAAGAAGACCACCAGGGCGTCGAGCCGTCCGTTCTGGGACAGGGCCGTGCCCACGAAGACGCGCTTGCCCGTGGCCCGGATTTCCTCGTCCGCGCGGCAGGCCAGGGCGGCCAGGGCCGTTTCCAGTTCGTCCTCGCCTCGCACGGCCACGCCTTCGGCCCGGAGGTGCTGGTTGGTCCGCAGCCGCCGGACCAGGGCCTGGCGGAACCGGGCCAGATCCTCGTCGGTGGGGTCGGCATGGAGCAGCAGCGGCCGGGGACGGATCAGGATTCGGGCCAGGCTCCACAGGATCAGCCCGCCCGTCAGCGCGGCCAGCGTCCAGAAGACCCAGGGGCCGAGCGCGGGTTCGATGCGCGCGGCGAAGTCGGCCAGACCGGCGATGCAGTCGTGCAAAAAGGCCAGGAAGGCGGCCAGGATGATCAGGCCGACCAGGGTCAGCAGATGCTTCAGATAGCGGGGCATGGAGGGAATATACGCTTTTTCGCGGCGGGGGGAAAGCGGTGCGGGCAGACGTCGCCGGGAGGTGGGCGAAAAATTCGCCCTGCCCGGCGCGAGCCGGGCAGGGCGTGCATTCCGTTGCGCATCAGCCCGCAGCGGGCGGGTCGGGCAAGGCGAGGATGGGGGCGATGATCGCGGCCAGGGCCTTGCCCGTGGCCGTGTCGCGGTGGACCTTCATGAACGGGTAGCCCTCGTCGCCGGAGCGGGTCACTTCCGGGTCCAGAGGAATGCGGCCCAGGAAGCGGACACCCGCCTCCGCAGCCAGGTCCTCACCCCCGCCGGTGTTGAAGATGTTGTGCACCGCGCCGCAGTTGGGGCAGGCGAAGCCGGACATGTTCTCGACGATGCCGAGTACGCGGTTGCCCACCTCGCCCACGAAGGAGACCGAGCGGCGGACGTCGTCGATGGCCACGCCCTGGGGCGTGGTGACGATGACGGCCAGGGCCGTGGACCCCAGGGTCTGGAGGGTGGAAAGGGGCTCGTCGCCCGTGCCGGGGGGACAGTCCACGATCAGGAAGTCGAGGTCGCCCCACATGACGTCCTCCACGAACTGCTTGATCAGCCCGACCTTGATCGGGCCGCGCCAGATCACGGCCTGTCGGTCGTCCTGGATGAGGAAGCCGAGGGACATGACCGAAAGATTCTTGGACCAGGGCACGGGCTCCATGATGTCCGCGCCCATGTGCGGCTGCCGACCCTTGAGCGCGAGGAGCCGGGGGATGCTCGGGCCGTGCACGTCCACGTCGAGCAGGCCAACCTTCTTGCCCTCCAGGGACAGGGCCACGGCCAGGTTGGCGGCTACGGTGGACTTGCCCACGCCGCCCTTGCCCGACATGACCACGATCTTGTGCTTGATCCGGCCCAGGGTCTTTTTCAGTTTTGCGTCCGGGTTCTGGTCGCACCCCGTGGTGCTTTGGCAGCTTCCGTCGGGTCCGGCGGAAGAGCATCCGCTGCAATCGCTCATGGTGTTCTCCTGAAGACGGCGGGTCGCCCCGCCTTCGGCTTGGTGGTTCGCTCGACCGGCCAAAACCGGTCACCCGAAAGGAATAGTCATCACCGGGGAAATGTCAAATGGGCGGCCCGCCGGGCCGGTGCGGGCGACAGCCCGGCATGGCCAGGGCGGAAAGGGCGTCGGTCCGGAAGGCATCCACGGCCTGGTCCACGGAGCCGGTCAGCCAGGGAACCACCCCCACGCCCGCGCGTTCGAGCCGGGCGCGGGTCTCGGTGCAGATGGCTCCGCAGAGCAAATAGGATACCCCGCAGGCCAGTATGGCGGATGTCCTGTCCATAGGGTCCTTTGAGGGAAGGGATAGGAGGCCTGCGGGGTAAATTTCGTTGTCGCGTATGTCAAACAGCTTGTAGCGGTCCGCGTTTTCAAACACGGACGCCAGTCGGTCCCGGTAGCACGCCAGGCAGATGCGCGTGGTAGATTCAGGATACATGCTCACCTGCTCCATCCCGGCAGAACCCGAACCGGACATGCAAAACAAAGCACAGAATGTGCCAAGATAAAAATACTGTAAAATCGTATGATTGAGTAGGGGGTGCGAAGCCGGTCAGGCTAAATTTTAGCCCGATGCGCGGGCTGTGGGCTCAAAAATAGCCTAGTCCTTGGCCTCCAGGAGACGGCGCAGGGTGTCCTTGGAGATGCCCAGTTCCCGGCTGGCGGCCATGCGGCGGCCCTGGTTGCGTTCCACGGCCTGGCGGGCGGCGCGGCGTTTGATCTGTTCCAGGGTGCCGTGCAGGCCGCTGCCTTGAAGCCTGTCCTCGGCCCGGGAGTGGAGGTATTCGGGCAGGTGGTCCACCTGGATGAAGCCCGAAGGACAGAGGATGAAGGCGTATTCCAGGATGTTTTCGAGTTCGCGCACGTTGCCGGGGTAGCCGTGGTGCAGGAGCAGGTGGAGCGCGTCCTCGCTCACGCCGGTGATCTGTTTGCCCTGGATGGCGTTGAACTGCTCCACGAAGTGGAGGACGAGCAGGGGGATGTCCTCGCGCCGCTCGCGCAGGGCGGGCAGTTTGAAGGTGACCACGTTGAGCCGGTAGAAGAGGTCCTGGCGGAACAGCCCTTCGGCCACGCGGGCCTCCAGGTCGCGATTGGTGGCGGCCACCACGCGCACGTCGGCCTGCACCGGGGCCACGCCGCCCAGGGGCTCGAAGGTCTTATCCTGCAGGAAGCGCAGCAGCTTGACCTGGAGCGGCACGGGCAGGTCGCCGATCTCGTCCAGGAAGACGGTGCCGCCCTCGGCCATTTCGAGTCGGCCGGGCTTGTCGTGCCGGGCGTCGGTGAAGGCCCCGGCCTTGTAGCCGAACAGCTCGGATTCCAGCAGGTTTTCAGGCAGCGCGCCGCAGTTGACGGCCACGAAAGGCTTGTCCTTGCGCGGGCTCAGGGAGTGGATGGCCCGGGCGAAGAGTTCCTTGCCCGTGCCGGATTCGCCGAGCAGCAGGGTGGTGGCCTGGCTGGAGCTGACCTGGGGCAGGATGCGGAAGATGCTGTCCAGGGACGGGCTGTGGCCCACGATGTCCTCGAAGCGGTGCAGGTCCTTGACCTTGCGGCGCATGGCGTGGATTTCGGTCAGGTCGCGGAAGGTCTCGACCCCGCCCACCACCTCGCCGTCGCTGGTGGTCAGCACCGAGGCCGAGATGGACACCGGCAGCTTGGAACCGTCGCTGCGGATGATGTAGATGGATTTGTTCGTGATGTTCACGCCCCGGCGGATGCACTGGTCCACGGCGCAGTTGCCGTCGCACAGGGTGGAGCGGAACACGTCCCAGCACTTGCGGCCCATCGCCTCCTCGCGGCTGACGCCGGTGATGCGCTGGGCCGATTCGTTGAAGTACGTGATGTTCCAGTGGGCGTCCACGGTGAACAGGCCGTCCGCGATGGAGGCGAACACGTCTTCCAGGGGCAGATTTTCGGGAAACGGCATGGGCGCATTGTATCCCGAGACGCGCCGTCTGCCAATGGTTCCCGGCCGGGAATCGGGAAAAACGGCATCGCCAGGCAGGGGGCGGTTCTGTTAGGGTCGGGGAAAACGAACCGGGCCGCGGGCTGCGCACCCGGGAAAGGAGTTGTTGTGGACGACCGCCGACGCTGCCCCTGGTGCGGGGACGACCCGCTCTATGTCGCCTATCACGACGCCGAGTGGGGCGTGCCCGAATACGACGACCGCGCGCTCTTCGCCAAGCTCATCCTGGACGGGGCTCAGGCCGGGCTGAGCTGGATCACCATCCTGCGCAAGCGCGAGGCGTATTATGCCGCCTTCGACGGGCTCGACCCCGAGAAGATGGCCCGGTACGGCGAGGCCAAGATGGCCGAGTTGCTGGCCGACGCGGGCATCGTCCGCAACCGGCTCAAGATCGCCGCCGCCGTGTCCAACGCCCGGGGATATCTGGCGATCATGGAGCGGGAGGGATCATTCAGCGACTACCTGTGGGGATTCGTGGACGGCCGCCCGGTGGTCAACCGCTGGCGGACCATGGCCGAGGCCCCGGCCCAGACCGCGCAGTCCGTGGCCCTGAGCCGCGACCTCAAGAAGCGCGGCTTCAACTTCGTCGGGCCGACCATCGTCTACGCCTTCATGCAGGCCGTGGGCATGGTCAACGACCACCTCGTCACCTGCTTCCGCCATGAGGAGTGCGCCCGGCTGGCGCGGTAGGCGGGGCCGAATCCGCTTCGCAAACGAAAGCGCGGCCGCCCGGGGGCGTCCGCGCTTGTTTCCTGCGTAGGGGGGGGCTAGCTAGCGCTTCTCGGCCCGTTTCTCGCGCAGCCAGTCGTACCAGGCGTCCATGTTTTCGCCGGTGCGGGCGGAGAGCGGGAAGACCTTGATGTCCTTGTTCAGCTTGGTGGCGTGGGCGCTGGCCTTGTTCAGGTCGAAGTCCACGTAGGGCAGCAGGTCCACCTTGTTCAGGATCATGACCGAGGAGATGTGGAACATGAGGGGGTATTTCTCGGGCTTGTCGTCGCCCTCGGCCACGGAGAGCAGGGTGACCTTGTAGTCCTCGCCCACGTCGAACTCGGCCGGGCAGACCAGGTTGCCCACGTTCTCCACGAAGAGGATGTCCAGGCCTTCGAGGTCCAGGGCCTTGATGGCGTCCAGGACCATGCCGGAGTCGAGGTGGCAGCCGCCCTCGGTGTTGATCTGCACGGCCTGGGCGCCGGTGGCGGCCACGCGCTGGGCGTCGTTGTCGGTCTGGAGGTCGCCCTCGACCACGGCCATCTTGAACTCGTCGCGCAGGTCGGCCAGGGTGCGTTCGAGCAGGGTGGTCTTGCCCGCGCCCGGGGAGCTCATGAGGTTGAGGCACAGGATCTTGCGGACCCTGAACTTGTTGCGCAGCTCCTCGGCCAGCCGGTCGTTGGCCTCAAGCACGTTGCGGACGATGGTCACTTCATGGGACATGTGGCTTACTCCTCGATGTTAATTTCCGTCGTCGATCTCGATGGACTGGATGCGCATTTCCTTGCCCTCGAGCACGGTGTGGCCGAGCAGTTGGTCGCACTTGGGGCAGGGCATGCACCGGGTGTGTTCCGGGCGGAACTCCTCGCCGCAGTCGCCGCATTTGACCTTGAGCGGGATCTCGACGACTTCGAGTACAGCGCCGTCGAACTCGCCGCCGGGCGTGAGCGCGTCCCAGGCGAAGGTCAGGGACTCGGTGACCACTCCGGCCAGGGCGCCGTTCATGATGACCACTTTCTTGAGCCGCTGGCCGTCGTACTTGACCATCTCCTCGTGCAGGATGCCGAGGATGGATTGGACGATTGACATTTCATGCATGACGGGAACGC
>JAZHDH010000023.1:0-95227 GCA_036584335.1 Pseudodesulfovibrio sp.
GTGTATACGGTGTAGAGCCGTATCGAGGGTTCAAATCCCTCCTTCTCCGCCAGAGGACAAGGGCTTGCGACGATATGTCGCAAGCCCTTTTTTGTTTCTATCTTGGTTTTGTGCATCCCTATTGTGCATCCTTTTGTCGATTTTTTTCCTTATTTTGGTCCAAAATAGACTCCAGAACGTCACATGGACTCATTGCGTTTCAAAGAACTGTGGGAGCGCTGCCTGAGCGCTCCAAAATTCGTCTGGGCCTGATCAGGGCATACCCGCTTCCGTACACCAGCGACGGGAGAGGTGAGCCCAATTTCCTGAAAAACCCGTTTTCACAACTGAAATGGGCCATTTTTTCATGTCCGGCAGGCAAACCGTTTTCAGTCGCACCATCTTTGGAGCCCAACTCCCCCCGTTTTTTGCCGAGGAGACTTCAACGAGGACCCTCCGCTCGATTTAGGTTCTTAATAGTTTTGGTGAAGTGCTTTGATGCGCATTGTTGGAACTCCATATGTCCTAGCCATGATAGCTTGCGCTGTGGCTTCATTGTAGTCTCCGGCAATTGAAACAGAATTTAGAAAATTGAAAAACCCTCCTTCTAGATTACTTGAATATTGTATGTTTTCTATTGGTTGAGTTGGTGTTCCGATATAGTCATAGCGATGTGTAATCGACGACCCGGGAGTTTGGGTCGCTGTACTTTGAATATATATGGTGCTGTATGATGCCACGGAAAAAGTCGTGTCGATATCTTGATTTTCTGGCGCGACGAAAATTCTATTCCAATAGAGTGCCTTACTGTGTTCCCCCGTGGCGAGTTCATCATTTGTGAAAACATGAGTCGAACCGTAAACCGCAAACATTCCTTCAGTTGTTTTTAGTGGGGAGTCTGATGACTCAGAATCCTCATTGAGTAATAGACTGATAATGGGGGATAGATTTATTGATGAGGATTTGATGGTTACGGCGAATTCATCATATCCACGCAGTGGTAGATTGGTCAGCGGTACGGCAGGAAGGATGGTATAACTGCCAGGCTCGTTGATGGTTAACCCGGTTCCGGTTCCACTGGAAAAATCCCATGCCGATGCATTTTTGTTGAGAGTAGTAGCCCTTGGTATCAACACATAGATCAAGTTGTCTCTTAGTTGAAGATAGCCCTCTGTCTCAAGGGTAAATTTTTGTTCATCACTTTTCCCCTTATTGTAATAGATTTGAAGTTTAGTAGGGCCCGCACCAACCTTTGCATTTGTACCTGGAATGTTAAGAGCTCGAACAAAGATGACAGGTAAGAATTTTTTTCCTGTCTCAATTGATGTGTTTCCTTCTATGTTTTCACCATTTGGCCCGACAAGGGTGAGTTGCCACGCAGTGTTTAATCCCACTGTTTGCATCAAGTGCGATGTGGTGTTGACTAGTGTAGGGACTCCTGTTGCAAGGCTCACCATTTGACTGTCGAGATGGAACGTGTCTTTTAATATTGAAGTTACTGTGCTGGATAATTCAGAGAGATAAGAATCGAGGCTCGTGTCAGGTATATCTGTTTGAGGGAGGGCTTTGTTATATGCAAACACGTAAAAGTCTTTGCTTGTATATAGATATCCTGGGGCATTTTCAATTGTTGAAAGTGCACTTTGGTTAATTACCAGTTCTGTGTCTGGAACTGTAGAAATATGGAGACCATCGTCTTCAATCCTTCTGACAAAAAGAGTGATAGTTCGGCTGCTCCCCGTATCATTTTTGGGAATCAAAACCTGAGTCTCTCTGGTCCCATATTCACCAGCTTCAAAAGTATTGACACCATTAACCGCATCGGTGGCTTCGAGCCACCAAAATATATTTTCTGGGGCCAATACTTGGATCGTGATTATGTGAGCCTCTCCATTAACGTTTTTGTCAAGTGTTGAAAGGACGAAATCGGCACAATGGCCTGAGACTGGTAAGAGAAAAATTGCGATCGATATGGAGAATAGAGAGAGTAGCCTTTTCATGGTGCTTTACTATCCATCTGGATTAAACATTTTATAGCGGGTAACATGATATGAATTGAATATTTTTCATTTTATGTCTAATTGTTGTTAAAATCAAGTTGTCCAAAAAAAGTAATGGAAGGAAACGTAAACAAGTGTTCACTTTTTGTCTGTTTGAATGTTTCCCAACACGGCTCCAACAATGAATTTGGCAAAAGGCCGAATGTCATTGTCCACGCTGGCGGACTCCAGTGCGGCCATGTAGGTGTCACGGTCATCGACCTTGATTGTCGTCCAGGGGTAGCCGCCTGAAGCGAGCATCAGGTTCATGAGAAATCGGGCCATGCGTCCGTTGCCGGCCGAATATGGGTGGATGTAGCCCAACATCCAGTGGCCCAGGACGGCGGCGAGCATGGGCGATTCTTCGCCTTCGAGACGGTCGAAGAGGGTGTTCATGGCATCGGGTACGGAGGCTTCGTTCACGGGGGCATGGCGTGAGCCTTTGATGAACACAGGATGATTGCGGTAACCTGCCAAAGCTACGGCGTTGAGCAGGCCGGAGCGGACATGGGGGCCGAACAAGGCTCTGTACCACCCTCCGTGATCTCGTCGCGCCACAGCCCCAGCTTCCCCGCCTTCCAACACTTCTTTTACATTTCGTTTGACCTTACCGAAGCAATCCAAGTAGCCGCGGCAGGCCAGGGCGTTTTTGTCATTGGCATCCGCAGTATTCTCTTCCGGGTTCCAGTTGCCAGACGCAACACGCTCGATAAGTTCCTCCGAAACCATATAGCCTTCGATGGACAGGGAGTGGTAGGCATCGTGTGTGTACGCCTCTTCCACGGAAGCCAGATACTCATCGATATTCTGCACGCCGGGGGGGGCATCGGGGCATTCCTCAAGGACAACTGTCCGGGCTTTATCCCAAAGCGTATTCATCCGTCCGATTACCGGGCTTTCCGGTTTTGTCCAGGTCCTGGCGAGAGCTTTGTCCTCGAACGGATTGTCTTCGTGGACGCTATGTCCGGCGTCCTTCATGGCCTCGCATATTTCATAAGCAATTTCTTTCCGGCCCATGTGGCGGAAGGCGCCGGCCAGTCGTCCCGCCACAATGGTGCGGCCCTCTTCGAGGAGGGGAGGCAGGACCACGGATGCGTTTTCAATAGAGCCCAAGATCACTTCTGCGGCCGTGGAATACATCTTGAAAAAGGAAGCCGGGGCAATTGCCAGCGCCAGAGGTAGCTTGAGTACGTTCAGGCCACTGATCACATCAATGTCCTTCTGTGTGATCTTGCGTTTCTTGGGGTAGGGCAGGTCAATCAATTTGACATCGGATGGCAATTCCAACAAGTTTGACTGCCCCTTCCGGGCATGCACAACGACCTGATACGGGATACTCATGTCTCCAGAGTGAATGAGGAGCGACTGGTCGGTGGAAAGGTGCCAGGACTTCGCAAAACGGGATTCGCAGTATCGCCTGCAAAATTCCCAGAAACACGAAAACCAGGGCGTGGTGTCACCAGGAAGAGCATCCGGTGTCGTGGACATGAGCCAGCCTTGGATAATCTTTTCCAGATATCCAGCCTGTTCCAGTCGTTCCCTGTGAACCCGCGTCAGTTCGTTTGATCTGATAACTCGTTTGCCGCTTTTCTGAAGCTTTCTCAGTTCCTTCAACGATGCAGCGAGCTTTTCATGTGTGGTAGCCATGTGAATCCTTCCACAGGGGGCGGTCTGTATTTATTGTGTGTTTAGTTGTTACTAGTTTTTTATGTTTTTGTAAAATTAGTTTTTTGTGTTTTTTTTGTGCTAGTTTTTTTTGAATTAATGTGAGTAGTAAACTGTGTAAGTCGATGGGTGCTGGAGCCTGCTAAGCGTGTATACGGTGTAGAGCCGTATCGAGGGTTCAAATCCCTCCTTCTTCGCCAGAGGACAAGGGCTTGCGACGAATCGTCGCAAGCCCTTTTTTCGTGAGCGCGGAGGCGCAATGGAAAGGCCCCCGGAACCGAGTTCCGGGGGCCTCTTGCGTGTTCGGATGGGCCGCGCGCCTACAGGAAGGCGTAGACCGCCAGCAGGCCGGTCACGGACATGGTGATGGTGTAGGGCAGCGCCAGCATGACCATGCGGCCGTAGGAAAGCCGGATGACCGGGGCCAGGGCGCTGGTCAGCAGGAAGAGGAAGGCCGCCTGGCCGTTGGGGGTGGCCACGGACGGGATGTTCGTGCCGGTGTTGATGGCCACGGCCAGCTTGTCGAAGTGCTCCATGGCCGCGCCGACCTGCTGGGCAACCGCCTGGGGCAGGGTGGCCAGCACGTCCGCCCGCGCAACGTGGGCGTCCGTCAGCTTGTCCATCAGGGCCTGGCCGGTCATGCCGATGCCCGGGATGGCGTTCAGGACCTGGATGAAGTGCAGCTTGGTCTCGGAGATGTAGACCGTGGCCACGAAGACGTTGTCCGAGATGGCAGAGAGCAGGCCGTTGGCCACGTAGTAGGCCGCCAACTGGTCATGGCCCTCGAGGCTGAGCACGAAGTTGATGATCGGGTGGAAGAGCTCCTGGGAGTGGATCACGGCCACGATGGAGAAGAACACCACCAGCAGGGCGGTGAAGGGCAGGGCCTCCATGAAGGCGTGCCCGAGCTGATGCTCCTCGGTGATGCCGGTGAAGGCCGTGAGCAGGACGATGACCGAGAGGCCGATGAGGCCGACGGCGGCCAGATGGAAGGCCAGGGCCGCGATGAGCCACACGCCGGTGAGCATCTGGATGGCCAGCTTCAGCTTGGCCTTGTCGCCGCCCTTCCGCTCCATCTCGACGGCGGTTTCGAGCAGGAAGGAGCGGATGTTGCCGGGCATCTGATAGCCGTAGCCGAAGAGGTGGAACTGCTCCACGGCCAGGCAGGTCAGCAGGCCGATGGCCAGGACCGGCATGGTCACGGGCGCGGCGTGCAGGAAGAAGGGAATGAAGTGCCAGCCCATCTCGCCGCCCACCAGCAGGTTCTGCGGCTCGCCGACCAGGGTGCACACGCCGCCCAGGGCGGTGCCCACCGCGCCGTGCATCATCAGGTTGCGCAGGAAGCCGCGGAACTGGAGCAGGTCCGCGCGGTTGGCCTCCTTGACCGCGTTGTCCGAGGCGAGGTCGTGGCTGTCGCCCTGGCCCGAGCCGGAAACGAAGCGGTGGTAGACGTTGTAGAACCCATAGGCCACGGCCATGATCACGGCGGTGACGGTCAGGGCGTCGAGGAAGGCGGAGAGGAACGCGCCCGCCAGGCAGAAGAGCAGGGAGATGATCTTCTTGGACTGGATGCGGACCAGGATGCGGGTGAAGGTGAACTGGAGGAAGTCCTTCATGAAGTAGATGCCCGCGACCATGAAGATCAGCAGCAGGATCACTTCGAAGTTGTTCAGGGCCTCGTGGTAGACGGTCTCGGGCGAGGTCATGCCCATGATGATCGCCTCCATGGCCAGCAGGCCGCCCGCAGGCAGCGGGTAGCATTTGAGGGCCATGGCCAGGGTGAAGATGAACTCGGCGATGAGCGCCCAGCCCGCCACGAAGGTGCCGGCGGTGAGCATCAGGATGGGGTTGAGGACGAGGAAGCCGATGATGACCAGCTTGTACCACCCCGGGGCGTTCCCGAGGAAGGTCTCGATAACGGTCTTGGACAGCGGCGTTTTCATGGACATGCTCCTTCAACATGACAAAACGCCTCGTGGCGGCGGTGCGGGAGGAAGCGTCCCGGGCCGAGGCGTCGCGTCGTGAAATATTCGGTTGTTGCGGTGATGGTGACGAGTGGTTGACTTGCATCTCCCAAAAGGGCGCCGGGCTGACCCGGCGCCCTGAATGGAGCTATTTAGTAGAACAGCATCAGCGCGGAAATCATCACGACCATGAAGATGATGGTCATGCCGACTCCGCTCCTGACATAGTCAATGGTCCGATATCCTCCCGGGCGCATGATCAACGCGTTGACCTGGTGGGTGGGCAGGACGAAGGTGTTCGACGCCGCCACGGCCACGGTCAATGCGGCTACGCGCGGGTCCACGCCCGCGTTGAGGGCCATATTCATCGACAAGGGAACCAATAGCACCGTAGCCCCGACATTGGAAGCCACCAAAGTGAAGAATGACGTGAGAATTCCGATGACGGTCAGCAGGACCACGGGAGTGGGTGAGCCGAGGGCCGCCATGATGGAGTCCGCGATGAACTTGGCTGCGCCGGTGTTCTCGAAGGCCATGCCCAGGGGGATCAGGCCGCCGAGGAGGAAGACGGTCATCCAGTCGACGGACTGGTAGGCCTCGTCGATGGTCAGGACCTTGGTCAGGACCATGCCCAGCGCGCCGGTGAGCAGCGCGATGGAGAGCTGGACCTGGAAGCCGAGGATCATGATCAGGGCGACGGCCAGCCAGAGCAGGGCGACCTTGGCCTTCTCCGTGCGCAACAGCTCTCCCTTGACGGTCTCGGTGAAGACCAGGTCGGGCAGCCCCTTGAGCATGTGAAACATTTCCCAACGCCCGTGCAGGAGCAGGGCGTCGCCGGACTCGATGACCAGGTCGTTCAGGCCGCTGACGAAGATTTTGTCGCCCCGGAATATGGCCAGGGGCGAGACCTGGAACCGCTCGCGGATGCGCAGCTCGGCCAGCGTCTTGCCCATGAGTTCGGAACGGGGGGTGACGATGCCCTCCATGATGCCCGCGTTGTTCGGGGACAATTCCTCGGCGAACGTGGAAAGCTCGGGCTGCAACTCCCAGCCCATGTCCTCGGCCATGTGCTCCGTGAATTCCTGCGGGCCGACCACCACGATGTGGTCGCCTGGCTGGATGGTTTCTTCCGGGGTGGGGGCGAAGATGTGCGTCTTGCCGCCGTCGCGGGCGATGGCCACCAGGGTGCAGAAGTAGATGGGGCGGAGGTCCAGGGACTTCAGCGGCGCGTCGTTGGTCCAGCCCTCGGGGATGTAGAGCTCGAAGAGGGAGCCGACGTTGTTGTAGGTGCTGCTCAGGATGGATGACATGGGGCCGGATATCTCGTCCTCGCCTTTGTTCGGCAGGACGAACCTGCCCAGCAGAATGAAGTAGAGCAGTGCGGCCGCCACCAGCAGGACGCCGATGGGGGTCACGCCGAACAGCCCGAAGGCTTCGTACTTCTTGCCGCCGACGACCATCAGGTCGTTGAGCAGGATGAGGGGGCTTGATCCGACCAGGGTCAGACAGCCGCCGATGATGGCGCAAAAGCCCATGGGCATCAGCAGGCGTCCCACCGGGACGCCGGTCTGGTTGCCGATGCGCTTGGCGGCGGGCAGGAAGAGCGCGGCCGCGCCGATGTTCTGCATGAAGCCGGAAATGAAGGCCACGGTGCCCGCGATCAGGGCCATGATCCGCGATTCGCTCTTGCCCGCGAAGCGCAGGATGATGCGGGCCATGGAGTTCATGACGCCGGTCTTGTCCAGGCCCGCGCCGATGATGATGACGGCGATGATGGAGACCACCGCGTTGCTGCTCAGGCCGCTGATGGCCTGCTGCGGTGTTACCAGCCCGAGGAGCGGGAGGAGCACCATCATGATGATGCCCACCACGTCCACCCGGACCCATTCAAAGATGAAGAGGAGAACGGCGAATACGAGTACGCCCATTACCGTGATGATTTCTGGGGTCATTGCGAGTCCTTGGAGAACCGGAGGGTCGGGTCGGTTGCGGGCGACGCGCTATTTCGCGTGCAGCGTCGCCCGGGTGTAGACCGGGATGGAGCCCCGGCTTTTGCCAGCAGCAGCCGTGTCGTTCATGACATAGCGGAACTGGGGGTCTTTTTCGTGCATGCGGGCGACGACGGAGTTCTCGTCCCCCTGCTGGATCTCGTGGCTGAAGGCCAGTTCGGCGCCTGCGGCCTTGCAGGAGAAGTATTCGATGTTGCGTTTTGCCTCGTCGTTGAATCCGGCAAAGTCGCGGCCGGATTCGTCGATGTTCAGGGCGACCAGGGAGCTGCGGGTCTTCTTGGCGATGTTTACGGCATAATCGACCACCCCCCGGGAGAAGGCGCAGCCCTTGCAGACGACGAGGATCTTGTATTGCGGGCGATCGGCGCGGGGCGCCGCCTGGCTCGCGGAGGTGTCGGATGCGGTTTCGCTGCGGTTGCCGGAGATGCGTTTGAACAAGGCTTTCATCGTATTTCCTCCCGATCGTTCCATAAGATGATGTTCATGGGATACCACCCAGGTGCCGACATGGCAGGTGTTGCAGTTGGCTGCGGCCTGCGCGTCGTAATGCTTGTCCACCACTTTTTTCAGTGCGCTGAAGAGGGTCATGTCTCACTCCTATGGTTGCGGGTTGGAGATGGCGATGCCACCCTAGCGACAGCCTTGTGAATCAAAACACATGCCAACTTTTTCATATTTCATAATTACCTGGAAAAATTGGATAAACAATTAATTGTTTATCCTTTGCCCCCGCCTCGCGATGCAAAATGCAACGGCGGCGTCGCTGGGGCGACCTGTCGGGGCGGGGTTTCGAGAGTTCGGGATGTCGATGATGCTGCAATGTGAAACGGTCGTCGACGCGGCCGTGGGTTGAGACGGGCGATTATGCCGGAGGCGAAGGGCGGAAATATGCAGATTTAAAGAAAGTGTTTGATTAATACTACAAGCTGAAATAAAAGCATATTTTTATAAAAATCATGGAGCGTGTCGTCAAATGATGCGCTTTTTGCGCCCTGTTTCGGCCAAGGGGGCCTCCCCGGAAGGCGTGTTGCGAAATGCAGCCTTAACAAGGCGTTTTCCCCATGGTAGGCTGAGGGATACCGGCCTGCTACGGCAACGCAAAAGTCCCTTGTGGGGCGGCTCGGAAAAGGCATCCCCAAGGAGGCGCCAGATGCGGTGGTTCGGAAAAGAGTCCTCACCGGCCCGGGAAGCGGAGGCTGAAACGGCGTCGCCGTCCCGGACGGGGGACACGGGGACGCCGAAGTCCGGGAGCGGTCTGCGGGAGCGGATGGAGAGCGCCGGACTGCCGTCCGAGATCCTGGCCGCGGCCCGGGTGGAGTGCGACCGCATCGAGAGCGTGGATCCGGCCTCGCCGGAATACGCCATAGCCTACGGCTACATCGAAATCATCCTTTCCCTGCCCTGGACGGCCACGACCAAGGACGACCTGGACATCGTCCGCGCCGAGGAGGTGCTGAACGCGCGCCACTTCGGCCTGCGGCGCGTCAAGGAGCGCATTCTCGAGTTCCTGGCGGTCAAGAACCTGCGCGGCCGCCAGACCGGGCGCATCCTGCTGGTGGACGACGAACTCATCGCCCGCGAGAACCTGTCCATCGTCTTCGAGGCGGACGGGTTCCGGGTGGAGGCCGTGGCCAACGGCCTGGAGGCGGTGGCCGCCATGGAGCGGGAACCGGCCGACATCGTGGTTTCGGACCTCAAGATGGACGGCATGGACGGCATGGACCTGCTCCAGGTGCTGCGCAAGCGGTGGCCGGACACCAAGGTGATCATGATTACCGGCTACGCCACGGTGAAGACGGCCGTTGCCGCCATGCGACAAGGCGCGGATCAGTATCTGGGCAAGCCGGTCAATCTGACCACGCTGCGGGGATACGTGGCCGAATTGTACGGACAGAGCCTGCGCGCCCGGCATCTCAAGGGGCCGATCCTGTGCTTTTCCGGCCCGCCGGGCGTGGGCAAGACCTCCATCGGCCAGGCCATCGCCGAGGCCATGGGGCGCAATTTTTTCCGTCTCTCCCTGGCGGGGCTGCATGACGAGGCCGAGTTGCGCGGGCATCGCCGCACCTATGTCGGGGCCATGCCGGGCCGCATCATCCAGGGACTCCAGAAGGCCGGGTCGCGCAATCCGGTGATCATGCTCGACGAGGTGGACAAGGCGATCCAGGACTTCAAGGGCGATGCGGCCTCGGTGCTGCTGGAGATGCTTGATCCGGAGCAGAACACCGCCTTCGTGGACCACTACCTCGGGCTGCCCTTCGACCTTTCGGGTGCGCTGTTCATCTGCACGGTGAACGTGGTGGACCGGTTGCCCGGCCCGCTGCGCGACCGCATGGAGGTCATCGAGTTTTCCAGCTACACCCGCCAGGAGAAGGCGCAGATCGGTTCCCGCTACCTGGTGCCGGACCAGCTGAAACAGCATGGTCTGGACGAGGGGGACGTGGCCGTCACCCCGGCGGCCCTGGCGGCGATCATCGCCGACTACACCCGCGAGGCCGGGCTGCGCGGACTGAAGATGCAGCTGGCCGCACTGTGTCGCAAGCTGGCCAAGCGGATGCTGGCCGATGGCCGCAGCGGCGTCACCGTGGACGCGGCCGACCTGGCCGGGTTGCTCGGTCCGCCGCCTTTCGCCCCCACGGCCGCCCAGGCCGCGCCCAAGGTCGGGCTGGCCACCAGCCTGGTCTGGACCGAGAACGGGGGTGAGATCATTTTCGTCGAGACAGCGCGGATGCGCGGCAGCAAGCAGCTCCTGCTGACCGGCTCGCTGGGCGAGGTCCTGCGCGAGTCGGCCCAGGCGTCGCTCAGCTACATCCGCAGCCATGCCGAAACCTACGGTATTGATCCCGCGTTTTACGAGACCTCGGACCTGCACGTGCACATTCCGGCCGGGGCCGTGACCAAGGAGGGGCCGTCCGCCGGGCTGACCATCACCCTGGCGCTGCTTTCGCTGCTCACGGGGCGGCCCGTGCGTCAGGACGTGGCCGTCACGGGCGAGTTGTCGCTCTTGGGCGAGGTGCTGCCCGTGGGCGGGGTGCGCGAGAAGCTGATGGCCGCGCAGGCGGCCGGGATCGGGACGGTGATCCTGCCGCAGGGCTGCGGCGGGCGGGTGGCGGCTCTGGAGCCGGACGTGGTCGAGGGGCTGGACATCCTGCTGGTCTCCACCGTGGAGGAGGCCGTGGCCATCGCCCTGAGCGACGTTATTCCAGGCCGTAGCGCTTGATCTTGCGCCACAGGGAGACCCGGTCGATGCCCAGGATGCGGGCGGCCTGGGTCTTGTTGCCGCCGGACGCCGCCAGCACCTTGCGGATGTGCATCTTTTCCATGTTTTCCAGGGTCGGGAGCGGGGCTTCGATCTGATTGTCGCTGATCTCGGGTGGGAGCAGGTCCGCCGTGAAGACCGTGCCCTGAGCCAGCGCCAGGGCGCGCTGGACGATGTTTTCCAGCTCGCGCACGTTGCCCGGGAAGGGGTAGTGCATCAGGACGTCCAAGGTGTCCTGGTCGATGGAGGTGATGGCCTGCCCGGGCTGGCGGTGTTTCTCCAGGAAGTGGCCGATGAGGATGGGGATGTCCTCGCGGTGCTCGCGCAGGGGCGGGGCATGGAGGGTGACCACGTTCAGCCGGTAGAAGAGGTCCTGGCGGAACTCGCCGCGCTCGACCATCTCGCGCAGGTCGCAGTTGGTGGCGGCCACCACGCGGATGTCCACGGGGATTTCCCTGGTCCCGCCCACGCGCAGGAAGGTCCGCTCCTGCAACACCCGCAGCAGCTTGACCTGCATGTTCAGCGGCAGCTCGCCGATCTCGTCGAAGAACACCGTGCCGCCGTCGGCTACCTCCAGGATGCCTTTCTGGCCACGGTTGGCGCCGGTGAAGGCCTCCTTTTCGTGGCCGAAGAGCTCCTTGTCCATCAACTCGGCCGTGAAGGTGCCGCAGTTGATGGCCATGAACCGTTCCTCCGCGCGCAGGCTGAGTTGGTGGATGCCCTGGGCGACCAGTTCCTTGCCGGTGCCGGTCTCGCCCTGGATCAGGACGTTGCAGTTCATCTGGGCCAGTTGGCGGACCGTCTTCTTCAGCTCGGAGAACACCTCGCTCTGGCCCACCAGCGGAAAGTCGCTTTTGCCCTGGTCGATGATCCGGCGCAGCCGCAGGACCTCGGCCGACAGGGCGTGCTGCTCCAGGGCGCGCTCCACCTGGAGGCGCAGTTCGTCGAGCTTGAAGGGCTTCTCGATGTAGGAGTGCGCGCCCTTCTGCATCGCCTTGACCGCGTTGGACACGGTGGCGTGGCCGGTGACCACGATGACCTCCACCGGGGGGTGCTTGGCCCGGGCGCGCTCCAGCATCTGGATGCCGTCCATGCCCGGGAGCATCAGGTCGGTGATGATCAGGTCGTATTCCCGGGTCGTGAGTTCGCGCAAGCCCTCTTCGGCAGAGGCCATGGCGGTGACGCGGTGGCCCGCGCCGGTCAGGATGTGGGCCAGATTCTCGCGGGCGATGCGCTCGTCCTCGACGACCAGGATGGCGGCGGCGGTCATGCCTGGCCCTCCATCAGGGGCAGCCGGATGGTGAAGGTCGTACCCTTGCCCGGCGTGCTGTCCACGCGGACCGTCCCCTGGTGTTTTTCGATGATGCCGTAGACGATGTAGAGCCCCAGCCCGGTTCCCTGGCCCACCTCCTTGGTGGAAAAGAACGGGTCGAAGATGCGTTGCAGGGTATCGGCGGTCATGCCCTCTCCGGTGTCGCTGATGGTGATCAGTTCGAATCCTTCGTCGCGCGTGGCCTTGATGTCGATGGTGCCCCCGCCGGGCTCGATGGCCTGGATGGCGTTGATGATCAGGTTGATGAAGGCCTCCTGGAGCCGTTGGCGGTCCACCAGGACGGTCAGGTGGTCGGGCACGTCGAGGTTGATCCGGATCTTCGGCCCGGTCTGGCTTGAAACCAGCCGCACCGCTCCTTCCAGCACGGACTTGATGCTGTAGGGCGCTGGCGAGAAGTCCTGGTGGCGGGAGAACTCCAGCAATCCCTTGACGATGTCGCGCGCCCGCAGCGTCTCCTGGGTGATGTTGTGCATCATCTTGTCGGCGAACTCGCTCTGTCCGGCGGTTTCCTCGGCCAGAATCTGGGCCGAGGTGGAAATGTTGTTCAGCGGGTTGTTCAACTGGTGGGCGATGCCCGAGGCCAGCGTGCCGATGGACGAGAGCTTCTGTGCCTGCACCAGCTGTATCTGCCGTTTCTTGAGTTCCTCGACCATGGAGTTGAGGGCCACGTAGACCTGTTGGATTTCGTCGTGGGCGTTGTTCACGGCCAGGGGGGCGAAAGTGCCCCGGGCGATGCGCCGGGTGGCCTCCTGCACCTGTTTCAGGGGAGCGAGGATGCTCCTGGACACGAAATAGACCAGGGCCAGGACGACCAGGGCGATCACGGCCATGGAGATGATCAGGGTGGTCCGCAACCGATGGTTGATGCCGAGGATGGACTCGCGCTCGAACTCGGCGATGGCCCGGGAATGCTCCACCAGCCGCTGTCCGGCTTCGCGCAGGGCCTGGGCCTGGGGGCCTTCCTCGGGGATGGGGTCCGTGGCCGCTTCGAAGCTGTCGAGCATGGCGGCGTAGCGCGCCAGCCCTTCCTTGACGGCCTCGCCGTGTTCGCGGCCGTTGGGGTGGTCGATTTCCTCGGCCAGTTCGTCGAGCAGGGCCGAGGCCTTGGCGATGTTGGCCCGGTTGCGGGTGAACATCGCCCGGTCGTTGTAGAGAAAGTAGTTCTTCTCCTCGCGCCGGATTTCCAGGATTACGTTGCGCAGGTCGTCGGTCCGCTCGATCAGCAGCACTTCCTGCTGCAACTGGTTGATGTTGGACAGGGACAGGAGCGCGATGCTGCCGAAGGCGACGACGAAGATCGCGATGCCGATGACGATGGATTGCCTGAGATTGGGTCTGACCATGAAGTTTCCCTCGGGCGCAACCCTATGCCTGGCCATGGAAAAACGCAAGGCGGGGCAGGGTTACCGCCGATTCCTGGTGGGAATGCCCGCCAGGCCGAGGTGGCGGTAGATGCTCGGCACGCTTAGGCCCGAAAGTCGGCTCGCCCGGGCGATGTCGTTGTCGCAGATGTCCATGAGCTGCTGGAAGTACGCCTGGTCGCGGAGCGACTTGTACGCCTTGTAGGGCTGGATCGGTCCTTCGCTGGCCTTGCGCGCCGGGGGTTTGGGCGGGCGTTTGGGCTTCTTGCGGTCCAGGTAGGAAACGCGGATGTGGCCGGGCAGGTGTTTGGGGTAGATGGTCGGTTCCTGACCCGAGGCGATGACCGCCGCCTCCATGACGTTGTGCAGTTCGCGCACGTTGCCGGGCCAGGCGTAGGCGGCGAGCATCTTGGTCATCTGCGCGGCAGGGTGCTTGGGCGGCAGCCGGTAGCGGTCGCAGGCGGCCTTGATGAAGCGTTCGGCCAGGACCAGGACGTCGTCCCCGCGCTGACTGAGCGGCGGGAGCTGGATTTCCAGCGTGCGCAGCCGAAAGAGCAGATCGGCGCGGAAGGCGCCCGCCCCGGTCATGGCTTCCAGGTCGCGATTGGTGGCCGCCACCAGCCGGAAATTGCTGTGCTGCTCCCGGGTGGAGCCCACGGGCCGGAAGCGGTGCTCTTGGAGTACGCGCAGGAAGGACTTCTGGAACGCGGGGGGCAGCTCGCCGATCTCGTCCAGGAACAGGGTGCCGCCGTCCGCCTCGGCCACCAGCCCCCGGTGGTCGGAGTGCGCCCCGGTGAACGAACCCTTGACGTGGCCGTAGAGCACGCTTTCCAGCAGGCTCTCGGTCAGATTGGAGCAGTCCACCACCACGAAGGGGCGGGCGTGGCGCGCGCTGTTGTGGTGGATGGCCTGGGCCGTCAGCTCCTTGCCTGCGCCGGTCTCGCCCAGGATGAGGACGCTGGCGTCGCTCCGGGCGGCCCTGGCCATAAGCTCTTTGGCCTGGACCATGGCCGGGGAGTCGCCGATGATGCCGCCCGCGTCGAAAACGGCCTGGGATTCGCCTGCCGCCGCCTTGTCCGCCCGGTATTTGAGCGCGCTTTCCAGGGACTGGCGCAGGGTGGTGGGGGTGGCCGGTTTCTGGATGTAGTCCCAGGCGCCGCTGGTCAGGGTCTCCTGGGCGCCGAAGTTGTCCTTGAGCCCGGTCAGGACGATGACCTCGGGATTGCCCGGCGCGGCGGCCAGTTCGGTGATGGCCGTGCGCCCGTCGCCGTCGGGCAGGTTGAGGTCCAGGTAGACCACGTCCACTCCCCGGCCTGCCAGCCTGCGGCCCTGGACCAGCCCGGGGGCCTGGGCCACGTCGTGGCCGAACTGGGTGAAGCAGCGGGTCAGGCCGCTGCGGATCAGTTCGTCGTCGTCGATGATCAGGATGCGTGCCATGGTTCACCTATGCGCAGTATTTGCGGACGTTTTCCACCAGCAATCGCGGCGACATGGGCTTCATGACGAACCCGGCCACCCCGGCCTCGGACGCCTGGGACTCCAGCTTAGGCTCCACGTGGCCGGTGCAGATGACCACCTTGGCGTCCGGGTCGCGGGAGAGGATGCTCGCGGCCATCTCCATGCCGCTCATGGCGGGCATGGACTGGTCCGTGAGCACCAGGTCGAACCGCCCCAGGGCATGGAAATATTCCTTGAGTCCCTTGCTGCCGTTGTCGGCCGTGAACACTTCGTACCCGGCGTCGCGCAGGACGCGCTGCATGGCCTGGAGCGCCCCGGCGTCGTCGTCCACCAGCAGCAGGCGGCCCGTGGCCCGCGTGGGCGCGGCGGGCTCCCGGGTCAGGGTCTTGGTCTCGGGCGTCTCGCAGCAGGGGAAATACACGGTGAAGGTCGTGCCTTTTTCCGGAACGGAGTCCACGTGAATGGACCCGCCGTTGCCGCTGGCGATGGCGTGGACAACGGCCAGGCCCATGCCCGTGCCGCCGCTCTTCTTCTTGCTGGTGTAGAAGGGCTCGAAGATGCGTTCGATGCTTGAGGGCTCGATGCCGTGGCCGGTGTCGGCCACGGTCATGACCACGTGGTCGCCCATGGCCAGCCCCGGGTGGGGGGCGTCCTTTTGCGAGTCCAGGCAGAGATTGGCGATGCGCACGCGGAGCGTGCCCCCGTCGGGCATGGCCTGGACCGCGTTGCGGCAGAGGTTGAGCAGGATCTGCTGCACCTGGGCCGGGTTGGCCAGGACCCGGTCGCGCGGGGCCTCGAAGGCCACGTCCAGGCGGATGTGCCCGGGCAGGGTGGCCTGAAGCAGGGCGAGGTTTTCCTTGGCCAGGGGCGTCAGGTTCAGGGGAGCGCGGCTTACCTCCTGCTGGCGGCTGTATTCCAGGACCTGCTCCACCAGGTCGGCGGCCTTGTAGGCGGCCCGGAGCGCCTCGGACAGCGGGGCTTCGAGGTCCGTGCCCGCCATCCGGCCAAGGGCGTAATCGATATTGAATATGATCGGCACCAGGTTGTTGTTCAGGTCGTGGGCGATACCCCCGGCCAGCACGCCGATGGCCCGCATCTTCTGGGCCTGGAACAGCTCGCGCTCAACGCGTTTGAGCTCCGTGATGTCCACGCCCAGCTCCATGACCAGCGGCTCGCCGTTCTCGTCCTCGAAGGGATAGTCGTAGATGCGGAAGGTGCGTCCCGCCTCGTCCGTGAATTGCCAGTCCACGGGCTCGCCCGTGTCGAAGACGCGGAAGGTGGGGCAGTGGGGGCAGGGATCGCCACGTCCGGCGAAGACCTCGTAGCAGCGGCGGCCGTTGACCGGGCCGTAGAAGGCGCGGGTCTTCTTGTTGGCGTAGGCCACGCTGTAGTCGCGGCGCTGCATGTAGACGAAGACCGGCAGCTGATCGATGACGTCGAAGAAGAGCTGCCGCCCCCGGCGACGCAGCAGGTCGGATTGGCGGCGTTGCACCCGTTCATCGCGCAGGGCCTGTTCCAGGATTTCGGTATCGGGCGGCGGCGACAGCACCACGATGACCCGCCCAAGGCCGGGCTCGGGCACCAGGCGGCATTCGCGAGGCTCCTCGCCGGAGGAAAGGGGATTCGGGATGGAAAGCCGCAACTCGAAGCCTGATCGCACAACCTCCCGGAAGCCTTGCAGCAGCGCCTGCAACAGGTGGTCGGGCAGGGGCAGGGAAGCCAGGCCGCGCCCCTCGGGGAAAGGAGAACCCGGCGGCAGCAGAGCGTTGAAGGCGTTGTTGGCGTATGCCACGACGCCTTTTTCGTCGAGCAGGGCCAGTCCGTCCGGGCTGCGTTCCGCAAAGGTCCGAAATGTCGAGGGCATGGCTTGTGACGCTTTTTTACAATTTTAGGAATCAAAAGCAATTTTTTAAAGCATACGCCAAGCAGAGCAAATTATCAAATAGTTACGAGTGCAATTAAATGTTTAAATAATTGGTTAAATTTTAACAACCCATTCTTTTTGGCGGTTATCGAATTTAAAAAAATATTCTCAACAATAATAAATAAGAAGGCATTTGTGGCCGAAATGCGCTGCGGTAAAATTGCTGTGAACGCATAACTATTTGATATTAAAGATGAAATCATAACCTGCATCCATTGGCATGGCTTTTGTATTCGTTTGCTCATGACAATGATGTGAAAACTCTGCTTCAAGCGAATAAAAAAAAGATAAGTAAAAAGACAAAACAAGGGAAATGAGATCATGAGCCTGCCGAAAACTCTCACCATCGACAGTATAAAGAAGCAGATCCGCGATAACGACATCCATTTTGTGCGTTTCGAGCAGGCGGATCTGCACGGCGTGTCCCGAAGCAAGACCGTTCCGGTGGGTTGCTTCATGGATTACATCGAAAACGGCCTGAATTTCTATGGCGGGCTGCTCGGGCTGGACATCCAGTCCATGGTGCCCACCGGGACCGGCTACGCCGAGGAAGTGCAGTACGAGGACCACTGCACCGTGCCCGACCTGTCCACCTTCCGGGTGCTGCCCTGGGCGCCCAACACCGCCAACATCACCGTGGACCCCTACTGGTACGACGGCCGCCCGGCCATGGCCTCGCCGCGCCTGCTGCTCAAGAAGCTCATCGACGAGTTCGACGCCCTGGGCTACATTTGCCGGTTGGGCTACGAGTTCGAGTTCTACGTGCTGGACAAGGAGACGAAGAAGCCGGTGTACGGCGGCCAGCCCATTTTCGTCACCCTCAAGAACAATTTCGACATCGACTACACCTACGACCTGATGCGCAAGATGGACCAGGCCGGGGTGCGGATCATCACCCAGAACTCCGAGCACGGGCCGGGCCAGCAGGAGATCAACCTCTACTACGAGGACGGTCTTCCTGCCGCCGACACCGCCTTCCTCTACAAGATGGGGGCCAAGGAGATTTCCCTACAGCACGGTTACATCGCCACCTGGCTGACCAAACCGTTCATCGATTCCAGCGCGTCCGGCTCCCATTTCCACGTCTCGCTCATCGACAAGAAGACCGGCAGGAACGCCTTCAACGATCCCGACGCCGAGTACGGCCTTTCGTCTCTGGCGCGCGACTTTCTGGCAGGCATGCTCAAGCACGCCCGGGCCAACACCGTCTTCACCGCTCCAACCATCAACTGCTACAAGCGCTACCGGGTCAATTCCTTCGCCCCGCACACCGCCACCTGGGGCATGGAAAACCGCACCGTGGGCATCCGGCTCAAGGGCTGCCGGGGCGAGGCCACCCATTTCGAGAACCGGTTGGCCTGCGGCGGGACGAACCCGTATCTGCTGGCCGTGTCCACCTTGGCCGCCGGGCTGGAGGGCATCCGCTCCAAGCCCGAACTGGTCGCGCCGGTCACTGATATCGCCTACACGCGCGACGACCTGCCGCGCCTGCCCTTCACGCTGGACGAGGCCATCGAGGCATTCGAGGCCGACGCCGACCTGCATTCCGTGCTCCACCCCGAGTTCATCAAGCTCGTGCTGGCGGTGAAGAAGTTCGAGGTCGCCACGGCCAAGGCCCAGTTCCCGGACTACGGGACGCCCGAGTTCAACAACCGGGTCGATCCCTGGGAATGGGACTACTACATGGAACTGGTTTAGACGCGACACCTCCGTGGCGGAGAGGGGCGCTATCTCCTTGATACCCGAGCCCCTCGCCACTTGGTCGCCTCTTCCAAAAGGAACGACAATGAGCACCATCCCCGTCATAGAGTTGACCGGCGCCCCCCTGCAGCGCGGCCGCGCCCACGGCGAGGCCCTCAAGGGACTGATTCGCGACTTCGCGGGCTCGGTCACCGAGGTGCACCGGATGAACAACGGCTACCTCTCGGTGGCCAAGGATTCCCTGGAAACCTTCTGCCGGAAGAACCTGGGGTTCCTGGAAAAGTTCTCGCCCGAGCTGGTGGAGGAGATGCGAGGCATCGCCGAGGGCGCGGGTGTGACCTTCAACGAGGTCCTTTACCTCAACTCCTTCCTGGAGCTGGAAGACCTGCGCGCGCCCGGCGTGGGGGCCAAGGTCCTGCCCGACGCCCTGTGGGGCTGCACCACCTTCAACGTCACCCGGGATGCCGGGGAGGGCGGGGTGGCCTACATCGGGCAGACCTACGATATGGAGAAGCATTACGAGAAGTTTCTCTGCCTGCTCAAAGTCGTGCCCGAGAAGGGGCCGGATCAGCTGGTGATCTCCTTTGCGGGCATCCTGGGGCTGTGCGGGCTGAACAAGGCGGGCGTGGGCGCGGTGATCAACAAGGTCACGGCCACGGATGCGCGGCCCGGGGTGATCTATCCCTTCATCATGCGCAAGGCCCTGGCGTCCGAGCGCATCGGCGACGCCCTGGGCGCGGCCATCTTTTCGCCTCGCGCCGGGGGCATCAACTACCAGTTCGCCGGGAGCGGGGTGGCGTTTTGCGCCGAGACCTCGGCCACCTGCTACCAACTGATCGAGATCGACGGCGCCATTGCCCACACCAACCATTTTGTGGGCCGGGACATGCGCCGCTTCGAGACGCCCAACTGGCTGAGCCACGGCGGCTCCATGGTGCGCAAGCAGGTGGCGGACAATTTTCTTCGGCAGCACCGGGGCTTCCTCAACCCGGAACTCCTCAAGGCCTTGACCAGGGACCACACCAACCATCCGAGGTGCATCTGCGCCCACGGCTTCCCGGGCGAAGACCCGAAGACAGCCTTCCACACGGTCTTTGCGGTGATCATGGACCCGGAGGCCGGGTGGATGGAGCTGTGCCACGGCAATCCCTGCGAGAACGGGTACGAGCGCCACACCTTGTAGGGGGCGCAGCGGATAGCGGCATCGTGCCGGAAATTTCATCAATATCAATCAGAAGAGGTGCACAATGGCTGGCAAGAACGAACAGATCGAACAAACGATGCGCGAGTACGACGCCGGTGGCATGAGCCGCCGCAATTTCCTCAAGCGGCTGGGCGCGCTGGGCGTGGCCGCCGCCGTGGCCAACGCCGTGGCCCTCTCCCCGCTGGGCGCGCTGGAGGCCTGGGCCTCCATGAAGGGTCCCGAGGAGCGCGCCTGGGAACTGGCCAAGGTCGCTGCGGCCAAGGCCCAGAAAAAAACCCTGACCCTGCTCATCCCCACCGGCTCCATCGGCAACATGACGCCCTACGTGGACAAGTGGAAGAACGAGCTTGGCATCACCCTGGAATTCATCGAGGAGCCGGACGAGGTCGTCCATACCAAGGGCATGCAGGAAGCCGTGGCCAAGACCGGCCGCTACGACGTGATGATGCCCACGGCCATGTCCTATCCCGACTGGATCGACTCCGGCGTCATCTACGACCTGACCGAGTGGACCGAGAAGTATGATCCCGAGCTGTTCAACAAGGACTACGGCGTCGTCTTCCCGGCCTCCCACCACGCCCAGCTCTACAACGGCCGCGTGGCAGGCCTGCTCAACGACGGCGACCAGATCACCCTGCTGTGCCGCAAGGACTACCTGGAGAATGCCGACAAGGCCAAGGCCTTCGAGGACAAGTACGGCCGTAAGCTGGCCGTGCCCGACACCTGGAAGGAATACTACGAGCTCGCCCGGTTCATGCACGACCCGGCCAAGGGCTTCTATGGCTCCCTGGAATACCGTTCCCCGTACTACGTCAAGTGGATGTTCATGCAGCGCCTCGTGTCCAAGGGCGTACTCTACTTCGACGGCGAGATGAACCCGACCTTCAACTCCGACGAAGGCGTGGCCGCCCTGGAAGACATGCTGGCCATGAACGAGTACCTGCACCCGGACGCCTTCTCCTTCACCTGGTCCTCCAACTACAACGCCTTCGGCCGCGGCGAGGGCTTCATGAACATCGTCTGGCCCTCGGGCTTCAAGTACTCCAAGGCCCCGTCCACCGGCCCGGCCACGACCGGCCACATCGCGGCCACGGTCATGCCCGCCGACTTCACCAAGGACGGCGCCAAGATCTACGCGGGCCTGTTCTGCTGGGGCTACGGCTACGCGGTGTCCAGGTACTCCGCCAACCCGGAGCTGTCCTACGCCTACGCCCAGTGGATGACCTCCCCGACCATCTCGGCCGACGCCATCCCGTACCTCGGCGGCTATTCCGACCCGTACCGCGTCAACCACATGCTCAACCCGACCAAACGGCTGATCGACACCTACTCCCCCGAGTACCTGAAGACTCTGTACAACAACATGGTCAACACCGTGCCCGACTTCTGCCTGCCCGGCGGTTTCGAGTACCAGGACGCCCTGGACAAGGAGGTGCACGCCTGCATGACCGGCTCCAAGAAGCCCAAGGAGGCCCTGGAGGCCGCCGCCCGCAAGTTCGAGCGCATCACCCGCCGCATCGGCAAGGACAAGGTCAAGAAGTCCTGGCTGTCCCTGGCCAAGAACCTGGCCGAGCCCATCAAGAAGGCGACCGGCGCGGACCAGTGGTCTTAAATTGACAACCCAACCTCATCCGGCCCGTGCCCAGCGCCCGGGCCGGGGAGGGGAGTCCAAGTGACACAGACTGCACCCCGCATTTCCCCGTCGGCCAAGGGCCTGAGCAACACGGCCATCGCCCGCATCTTCACGGTGCCGGGCCAGGTGGTCTCGCTCCTGGTCCTGGTCATGCCCCTGCTCGTGGCCCTGTACATGAGCTTCACCGACTGGTCGCCCACGCGCGGCTCGCTCTTCGACGCCTGTTTCGTGGGCTTCGAGAATTACTCCGAGCTGCTCGTCTACGACACGCGGTTCACCTACGCCGTGATCCGCACCATCCTCATCTCGGTCATCTGCCTCAGCCTGGAGTTCGCCTTCGGCCTGGGGCTGGCCGTGCTGTTCATGCGCCGCTTCCGGGGCAAATCCGTGCTCTTCTCGGCCTTTCTCACGCCGATGATGATCCTGCCCGTGGTCGTGGGCTACATCTTCTGGATGCTCTTCCAGTCCAACGGCCCCATCAATCAGGTGCTGGAGTTCGTCTTCGGGGCCGAGGCCATGATGGACTGGTTCAAGTCCGCGCCACCGGCCATCTTTGCGGTGATCCTCACCGAGGTCTGGCACTGGACGCCGCTCTTTTTCCTGATCCTGCTCTCCGGGCTCAACTCCGTGCCCGAGAATCCGGTGCGCGCCGCCGTCATTCTGGGGGCCAACCCCAGGCAGGTCTTCTGGCGGATCGTCATGCCCACCCTCAAGCCGGTGATCATCGTCGCCTTCGTCATCCGGGCCATGGAGGTGATCAAGCTCTTCGACGAGGTCTTCATGCTCACGCGCGGCGGCCCCGGAGCGTCCACCGAGACCGTCAGCCTGTACATATACAAGCTGGCCTTCAACGATTTCCAGCTCGCCTACGGCGCGGCTGCGGCCTTTCTGGTCCTGATCGGGTCCCTGGCCCTGGTCCACCTGCTGCTCGCCCCGGTGCGCAACCAGCTCCTGGAGGGCAAGTAACCATGACCGACAAGAAGCTTTCCCCCGTGCAGACCGCGATCATGGGCGCGGCCCTGATCCTGGTCCTGTTCCCGGTGTTCTGGATCCTGATGACGGCCATCAAGCCGCCCACGGACTGGAACGCCTCCCCGGCCATCTGGGCGCCGTCCGAGCCGACCCTGGTCAACTTCCAGACGCTCTTCGACCCCGAGGCCCTGGGCAAGTACGGCGTGGGCGGCGTCAGCCAGCCCGCGACCAAGGCGGTGCTCGGCTCCATCCTGGCCACCTTCGTCGCCACCACGCTCTCGGTGATCATCGGCCTGTTCTCGGCCATCGGCATCTCCCGCTACGGCAACAACTCCAAGTCCACGCCGCTGATCATTCTTTCCGGGCGCATGTTCCCGCCCGCCGCCATCGCCGTCCCGTTCGTCATCATCTTCTCCAACGTCGGCCTCATCGACAGCTACACCGGGCTCATCGCCATCTACGTGGCCGTGACCCTGCCGTTCTCCACCTGGATGCTCAAGAGCTTCGTGGACGACCTGCCCCGCGAGATCGAGGAGGCGGCCATGATCGACGGCCGGAGCAAGCTCGCGGCGCACCTGACCGTGACCATCCCGCTGATCAGGGGCGGGCTCTTCGCCACCACCATGTTCATCTTCATCCTCAACTGGTCGGAGTTCATGTTCGCGCTGGTGCTTTCCTATACCAGCGTCAGCACCATCCCGGTGCAGCTCGCCAAGTACGTGACCGCCACGGCGGGGACCCTCTACGGCGTGCAGGCCGCCCTGGCCGTGCTCGCCATGATTCCGCTGGTCATCGTCGGCTACCTCATCCAAGGCCACCTCGCCCGTGGCATGACCTTCGGAGCGATCAAGCAATGAGCAGACCCAAGCTGGAACTGGTCAAACTGAGAAAGGAATACGACGGCGACGTCATCGCCGTGGACGACATCGACCTGGCCGTCGAGGCCGGGGAGACCGTGGCCCTGCTCGGCTCCTCCGGTTGCGGCAAGTCCACCACCCTGAACATGATCGTCGGCCTGGAGCAGCCCACCGCGGGCGACATCCAGATCGACGGGGCCACGGTGGCCACCACCCCGGCGGGCAGGCGGGGCGTCGGCCTGGTCTTCCAGGACTACGCGGTCTTCACCCACATGACCGTGCGCCAGAACCTCGCCTTCGGGCTGGAGATCCGGGGCAAGTACATCCTGGAGATCAACCGCGCCGTGGAGGGGGTGGCCGAACTGCTGGGCATGAAGGACAAGCTCGACGCCCACGTCCGCGAGCTGGGCGGTTCCGAGCTGCAGCGCGTGGCCATCGGCCGCACCCTGGTCACCAAGCCCGAGATCCTGCTTCTGGACGAGCCGCTCTCCAACCTGGAGGCCGAGGCCCGGCTGGCCATGCGCCGCGAACTGCGCCGCCTCCAGAGCGAGATCGGCCTGACCATCATCTACGTCACCCACGACCAGGTGGAGGCGCTCTCGCTCGCCGACCGCATCGCGGTCATGAACGCGGGCCGCATTCTCCAGGTGGAGAAGACGTCGCTCATTTTCGACCGGCCGGAGCATACCTTCGTGGCCGGGTTCCTTGGTTCGCCGCCCATGAACCTGCTGCGCGGCAGGTTCGAGGGAGGCGGCGGCGACGTGCGCTTCGCGCGCGACGGGTTCTCGCTGCTGCTCGGCCAGGGTGAGAGCGTACCCACCGGGTTCTTCACCATGGGCATCCGGCCCGAGGGGCTGCGCCTTTCCGGTGCCGACCGACCGGCCCTGAACGGCCGGATCAGGACCGTGGAGCCGCGCGGGCCGGAGATGGTCGTGACCGTGACCGTGGGCAACGAGGACCTGAAACTGGTCGCGCCGCCCGACGGCTTCCTCCATGCGGGCGATCCCGCAGGGCTGGACGTGGACGGCGACGCCCTTGTCTTTTTCGGCGGCGATTCCAACCGCCGCGTCGAACTGGCCGTGGCCGGGAGGTTGTTCTGATGACCGTTCAAATCGCTCCCGTGCTGCACGTGGGCGCCGTTTCCAAGCGCTTCGGCGCGAACCAGGCCCTGTCCGGGGTGGACTTCGTGGCGCCCGAGGCGTCGCTGACGGTCATCCTCGGCCCGGCTGGCGCGGGCAAGACCACCGTCCTGCGGACCATCGCCGGGCTGGAGACGCCGGACGAGGGCCGGATCGTCCTGGGCGGCGAGGACGTGGGCCGCTGGGAGCCGCGCCATCGCAACGTGGCCATGATCTTCGACAACCTGGCCCTGTACCCGAACAAGAACGGGTACGAGAACATCGCCTCGCCCCTGGTGATCAGGAAGGAGTGCGAGCCGGTCATCCGCGAGCGGGTGGACGCCATCGCCAGGACGCTTCAGATCACCCACGTCCTCGGGCGGCTGCCCAAGACCATGAGCGGCGGCGAGAAGCAGCGCGTGGCCCTGGGCCGCGCCCTGATCCGCACGCCACGGCTCTTCCTGCTCGACGAGCCGCTCTCCAGCCTGGACGCCAAGCTGCGCATCGAGCTGCGCGCCGAACTGCGGCGCATGCAGCGCGACCACGGCTACACCTTTCTGCTGGCAACCCCGGATTATCACGAGGCCCTGGCCGTGGCCGACACCGTGGTCATGCTGCACAAGGGCCGGGTGGTCCAGGTGGCCGCGCCCCAGACCCTGTACGACGACCCGGCCGACCGCGATACCGCGATCTTCGTCGGCGCGCCGCAGATCAACCTGCTCCGGGCCGGGGTGGCGGGCGGCGAGATGCACGTCTCCGGAACCGACGTCCGGCTGCCCGCGCCTGGTCACCTGGCGGGCGCGCTCAAGGGCGCGGACGGGTTCGAGCTGGGCATCCGGCCCGAGAACCTGGTGCTGGCCGCCCCGGAGTCCGCGCCGGTGCGGGGCGTCCTGGCCGACATCGAGCCCCTGGGACCCAAGTCCGTGGCCACGGTGGCCTCGGGCGAGGTCGAGTTCCGGGTACTCATCGACAGCAAGGCGACGCCGTCCCTCGAACTTGGCGGGGCTATCGGCGTGGAGCCCGTGCACGCGGGGCGGATGCTCGCCTTCGACCTGCAAACCGGGCAGCGGCTGCGGGCATGATCAACCTCTTCGTCACCTACCGCTGCAACCTGGCCTGCTCCTACTGCTTCGCCCGGGAACTGCACGGCGAGTATCCCGAGGACCTGAGCGAGGCGAACTTCGAGCGGCTCCTGGCCTGGATGAGCGGGGCTTCCCTGCCCGCCGCCGCGTTCATCGGCGGGGAGCCGACCCTGCATCCGCGCCTGGCCGACATGGTGCGCCGCACGGCCTTGGCGGGCATCTCCGTGGTCCTCTTCACCAACGGCCTCTTTCCCGAGGGGCTGGTGGAAGGTCTGGCGGGCTCCGTGTCCAACTACGTGGTCAACTACAACGACCCTTCGCTGTACACTGACGCCCAGCGGGAGCGGCTGCACGCCAATCTGGAGCGCATGGCCGCCTCGAATTCCCGGCTGACCTTCTCCAAGAATTTCTCGTCGCGCTACCTGGAGTGGGAATACCTGGTGGAGGGCGCGGAGCGGTACGGGGTCCGGGCCGTGCGTTACGACATTTCGCGGCCGTCCGTCTCCGGCGGCAACGACCATTTCACCAACGACGACACGCGCGCCATCGTCTCGCACATCGTCCGTTTCGTGAAGGCGTGCGAAACCCGGAACATCCGCACCGGGCTTGATTGCTCCATCCGGCTGTGCGACCTCAAGGTGGAGGACCGCCGGTACCTGGAGCGGGTGTCCATGAAGTTTTCGGGCGTGTGCCATCCGTCCATCGACATCCACCCGGACCTTTCCGCGTCCTACTGCCTGCCCATGCGCGACGTGTGCGTGCCGGACGTCACCGCCTTCGCGGGCCGGGACGCCCTGATGTGGCACTTCGCCGAGCAGGTGAGGCCCATCCGCCAGGCCAACGTGTCCACGGACTGCCTGGACTGCCGCGACTTCATGCGCCGCTGCCAGGGCGGGTGCATGGCCCTGCGCCGCGCTTCGGGCAGGCAGCTTTCGATTGCCCCGGAAGACCTCGGGAAGTAGAGGGAAAGATCATGAGCAAGAGAACCGTCGTCACCAGCTGCACCCGCGATTGCCCCAACACCTGCGGCCTCGTCGCCACCGTGGAGGACGGGCGCCTGGTCAGGCTCGTCGGCGACCCGGACCACCCCCTGACCCGGGGCACGGCCTGCCACAAGACCGCCAAGTATGTGCGGCGGGTGTACAGCCCGGAGCGCGTCACCGTGCCCATGATCCGCAAAAGCGGCGAGTGGGAGCAGGCGACCTGGGACGAGGCCCTGGACCTTGTCGCGCGGACCATGCAGCGGATCAAGGCCGAGTCCGGACCCGAGGCCGTACTCTACTACCAGGGCTACGGCGAACGCACCGCCCTGAAGCTGCTCAACAAGTATTTCTTCAATCTCTTCGGCGGGGTCACGACCATGCGCGGCTCGCTGTGCGGCGGGGCGGGGCAGGGAGCCCAGAACCTCGATTTCGGCGAGCGCGTGTCCCACGATCCGCTGGACCACCTGAATGCGAACTCCATCGTCCTGTGGGCGCGCAACCCCGTCTCCACCAACATCTCGCTGGTGCCGATCATCCGCGAGGTGAAGAAGCGGGGGGGCAAGATCCTGATAGTGGATCCGGCCCACAGCCGGTCCGTGGCCCTGGCCGACCACCACATCAAACCCAGGCCGGGCGGGGACGGCTACCTGGCCATGGCCGCGGCCAAGCTCATCCTGGCCGCCGGTGCCGAGGACCGCGCCTTCATCGAAAAGAACAGTGTGGGCTTTGATGACTACCGGGCCATCCTGGATCGCTACACCGTGGAGGAACTGTGCGTTTTGGCCGGGGTGCCGACCACGGACTGCCTGATCCTGGCCAATCTGTTCATGGAGCACGGACCCACGGCCACCTTGCTCGGCTGGGGGCTGCATCGCTACGAATACGCCCACCACATGATCCGGCCCATTGACGCCCTCGGGGCCATCAGCGGCAACATCGGCGTGTCCGGCGGCGGGGTCAGCCAGGGGTTCGAGGAATACGGCCCCTACGATCAGCAGTGGTGGGGCGACCACCTGCATCCGGACCACCGGACCCTGCTTATCCCCCGGGTGGGCGAGGAAATCCTGAACGCACGGAACCCGGAAATCCGCATGATCTTCGTCACGGCGGGCAACCCGCTGTGCATGGCTCCCAATTCCGCGCGCATCGACGAAGCCTTCCGCAAGATGGAGCTGGTGGTCTATTCCGGCCATTTCATGGACGACACCGCCGATCTGGCCGACGTTTTCCTGCCCGCCACCACCTTTCTGGAGGAGGATGACATCGTGGCCGGGTACGGTCACAACTACGTCGGTCCGGTGAACAGGGCCATTGAGCCCTTGGGCCAGTGCCGGTCGGAATTCTGGATGTTCCAGGAACTGGCCCGGCGGTTCCCCTTCGCCGACGAGTACCGTCGTTCCGTGGACGAGTGGCTCGAGACCATCTGCACACCCATATGGGAGCAGGGCGGGGACCTCGAATCCCTGCGCAAGGGCGCGTTTCGGCTGGACGCCCCCATGGTTCCCTATGCGGACGGCGTGTACAAAACCTTGAGCGGGAAGTTCCAGTTCATGACCGAATTCACCCCGGTCGAGCGCAGCGTGGACGCCCGCTATCCTTATAAATTCCTGACTGTTGCTCCTCACGGCACCATTTGTTCCGAGCGGACTGCCGCCGAGCACGAGCCGCTGCCGGTCATCCGGCTCAACGCGGGCGAGGCCGACAAGCGGGGCGTGGCGGACGGCGAGGTCGTCCTGCTGGCCAGCCCGGTGGGCCAGGTCCGGGCTCGGCTCAAGGCGGTGCCGGACCAGCGCGCCGACGTGGTGGTGGCCGACCGAGGCGGCTGGACCAAGTCCGGCCACGGACTGAACCTGCTGACCCTGGACCTGGCGAGCAAGGTGGGCAACGGTACGCCGTTCTACGAGACGCCGGTCACGGTGCTGCCCGCAGGAGAGGCCGGGGCGCGCATCCTGGTGGTTCAGAACACCGACCGCGCCCCCGGCGGGAACTTCTGCAAGGAGCTGGAGCGGCGCGGGGCTACGCTGGATGTGGTCATGCCCGTGAACGGCGACCCCGTGCCTGCGTCCCCGGACGGCTACGACGGCCTGGTCGTGCTCGGCGGGCCGCAGCACGCCTTCGACGACGAGGCCAATCCGTTCTTTGCGCCGCTGCTGCAACTGATGCGCGACTTCGACACGGCGGGCAGGCCCGTGGCGGGCATCTGCCTGGGCTGCCAGCTCCTGGCCCGGGCGCACGGGGCCAGGGCCTGGCACATGGCGGCCCTGGAGTTCGGCTATGTGGAGCACGAACTGACAGCGGCCGGACGCAGGGACCCGGTCTTTGCGGGGCTGGACCGGATGCCCGGGCTGATGGAGTTTCACGAGGACTCCTTCGACCTGCCCGATGGCGCCGATCTGCTTGTCCGGGGCGGGGATTGCGTTCACCAGTGCTTCCGCGCCGGGAACCGGTCCTACGGCTTCCAGTTCCACCTGGAGGCGGATTCGACCATAGTGGACAACTGGATCGATATTTTCCGGGAGGGCGAGATCGACGCCTATGCGGGATATCGCGACCGGTACGACGACGCCTTTTTCCGTTCGATGTACGCCCGGCTGCCGCTTCTGGCCGAGAGGTCGGAGATGTTCTGCCGCGCCGTGGCCGCCAACTGGCTCGGCCTGGCCCGACGCTGATCTGTCGCGGCAATCCTTCCATTGCGGATCTTGCGGCGCGGATTGCCTGCGGTCTCCGGGCGCTTGCGCCTCTTGCCTCCCGGCGTCCGCGTGGTATAGGTAATACGAGCCGGTACCGATATTGCAGCATCGGCAGACGGCCTTTTGCCGTCAATACATTGAACCCGGCGTGGTGCCATGATCGACTTCTGGGTGCAGTTGGACTATCTGCGCGATGTGCAGCGCAACTTCGGGACCGTGGGCGGGCGGCTCGACGTGTTGAGCGTGTTCACCAAGATTCTGTCTTTTGTCGTGCCCGTGGTTGCGGTCATCGCCGCCTGGGTTTACCGCCATGTGTTCATTTTCGCCTTTCTGCGGTTCTTCGCCCGCGTCTTCGCCCCGCGCAGCGGGCGGATCGTGGAGAACTACCTGGTGACCAAGGCCGTGATGCTCGAAATCTACCTGTATTCGGGGGCGGGCGACGGGCGCAAGCTGGCCAATGCGCGGATCACGGAGGTGGTGGGCGGCAGGATGCGGCTCCAACTCGTGGCGGTCAGCCCCACCGGGCTCAAGCTCAAGAATCAGCGCGTGGTCTGCTATTGCAAGCCGTTCACCTATTCGGGCAGGCGTATCAACGCCTTCTTCACCCTGGTCGGCGGCGTGGTCAAGCGTGGTTCCACCATCAAGGAAATGACCCTGCTGACCCCGATCAGCTACAAGTTCGTCATCCGGCGCAAGCATTCGCGCCAGCGGGCCACGGAGGGGACCATCCGCGTCAAGGCGTGGGACGGCCGCAAGCGCAAGAATTTCTGGATGAGTCGGCCGGACCTTCAGACCATCAACGATCCGGCCCGCTACGGCGACAAGATGCGCCTGTCGGTGGAGAACATCTCGGCGGGAGGGATGCGCCTTTTCATCGTCAATCCGCGCGGGCAGCTACCGCCGCTCTCCCAGGGAAACCAACTGGTGATGCGGGTCAGCGTCTGGAATCCGAAGACGAAGAAATTTTCCTATTTCAATGTGATAGGGGTTATCCGCAGCCGGTTCAAAGGCAAGGGCGGGTCCATCGGGCTCGGCATCCAGTTCACGGCCCACGGCGACAAGGTGGGCAATCAATACATGTGGGAGAGCCTGCAGGGCGAGCTCAAGCCCCTGGCGCAGTTCCTTTCGGCCTTCGAGGACTAGGGCTTCTGCTTTCGGCAGTCCGGGCAGATGCCGTACAGGTACATCTTGTGCCGCAGCAGGGTGAAGCCCTGCTCCTTGGCCAGCTGTTCCTGGCGCTTTTCGATGGTTTCGTCGAGGATTTCGATGTTCCTGCCGCACCGTTCGCAGATGAGGTGGTCGTGGTGTTCCTCGCCGTAGCTCAGTTCATAGCGGGTCAGGCCGTCGGCGAAGTCCAGGGGTTCGACCAGCCCGGATTCGCTGAGCAGCTTGAGGGTGCGGTAGACCGTGGCCTGGCCGATGGATTTATCCCGTTTCTTGACCTTGGCGTAGAGTTCTTCCGACGAGAGGTGCTCGCCCTGTTTGAGGAGCGTGTCGAGGATGAGTCGCCGTTGGGGGGTCATCTTGAGATTCTTGTCGCTTAAGTAGCTGGCGAAGACTTCTTGTACGGATTTCATAGCGTTGCCGGTCGTTTTCGTGTGTATTAGGGTAGTTTCCTCATACGGGAACCCCGGGTTCATGTCAAACAGAAGAACCGTTTTGGGGGATAACCCGGTTCGTTTCGTCCGGGCGGGGCCTGTTTCCCATTCGTCTTGACATCCCGGTGCTTGATTTCTACAACCGTTTACCTTGCTGGCGTGCCCGCCCGGTCACGCAATCCCCCGGAGAGGTGGCAGAGCTCGGTTTAATGCGCTGGTCTTGAAAACCAGAGGCGGGGCAACCCGTCCGGGGGTTCGAATCCCTCCCTCTCCGCCAATTTTTATTTGAGATTACAGCGTGTTACGCTATTTTTGATTGGCTACGGCGTTGTGGGAATGTTGTGGGAGATTCCCTAGCCGTTGTGTGCTTGCCTCATGTCGATAAGCTTGCCGGACTTTTGAGCCTGCCGGACGATCTTAGCCATCGCGTGCGCATGAGCGGCGGGCGTTCCCTGATATATATAGCCCCGCATGCCGATTCCGCAAGAGTGCCAGTCTAGAACGGCATATTTCCCGTTCACCGAGGCCTTGCCTGAATCCGGCAAGGCGAGTGACGGGAGCTCATCAAAGTAGCTTCGGCTTTATGAGGCAATGGCCGAGAGTCTATTTGGGCGGATCTACCAAGCCGCTGCCAGTTTCGGAAAAGATATAGGCCCCGCCGGGAATGTGGAATCCGGTGCCTATAAGGACTGGAACAAGGCTCGGAGTCGTGTTGCCGGTGCCGAGCTGTCCGTAGGTGTTGTCACCCCAGGCCCAGAGGGAACCGTCCGTCTTGAGGCCGAGGGTGTGCCAGGGACCGGGGGCCACGAGAACGTAGTGCTCGCCGATTCGGGTGGGGGTTGTGCGGTCGGTCTGGCCGCCGTCGCCCAGTTGGCTTTCGCCGTTTTCACCCCAGGCCCAGAGAGAGCCATCCGCCTTGATGCCGAAGGAGTTCGACGGCCCTGCCGCTACGGAAGTATAGTCGTAGCCAATGCATTTCGGAGTCTTCCTGTCGCTCTTTGTTCCGTCGCCCAGCTGTCCGTTGTCGTTGCGCCCCCAACTCCAGAGGGAGCCATTCTCCTTGAGGGCCAGCGTGTGGTACGTCCCGGCCGCAATGGCGGCGTAGCCTGAGGTGATTTGTTTGGGAACGGGGCTCCCCGTCGTGGTGCCGTCTCCGAAGACGCCGTAGCTGTTTTGCCCCCATGCCCAAAGCGTGCCGTTGCTTTTGAGGGCCAGCGTATGGGTCGTGCTTGTCGCCAGGTCGCGGAAGTCCGAACCGATCAGTTTGGGCGACTCGCAATAGTCCGTGGTCCCATCCCCGACCTGGCCGACGGAATTGTTGCCCCAGGCCCGGACGGTGCCGTCCGAGAGGAGGGCGAACCAGGTCTCGCCACCGTCGTATACGGCTATGATGGTCGCAGTGGATCCCGAATCCAACGGAATGGGGGAGCTCGCCCAATAGGTATTGAGGCCGTGGGCATAATGCCCCCACCAGTGGATGTAGCCCATGCGAATGCCAAGCGAATGGACCAGCATGCCGGATACGGCGTCCATCGCGGTCGTTATCTGAAGCGGGGAGTTGCGTTGCGTGAGGGTGCCGTCTCCGAGCTGCTGGCTGTCGTTTCGACCCCAAGCCCACAAGGTGTCGTCGTCCTTGATGGCCAGTGAATGGTAGGTGCCCGCGGCTATGGTGTGGCGGTAATAGCTTATTGGTTTTGCCGATGGGCTGTCCAGCAGCAAGGCCAGAACCGGGGCCAAGTTGATCTTTGCGCTTGGGTCCACGGTGATGGGAGTGGTGCCGGTCTGGAACGGACCGACTTCCACGCGCAGCGTCGATGCCCCGGCGGCAACCGGCATCGGGACCGTGAATGTGACGGCGTATCGTCCGTTGCCCATGGCTGTTATGGTGGCGTTGATTTTGATGCCGCCAATGTATACGGAGACCTGCCCGGTAGTGAGGTCTTCCGAGGAAGTCAGGTAGATCGTTGTCGGTCTGTCCTGGACAAATTGCGCCCCGGAGCTGTCTATTTGCGCGTCGACGGCCTCCAGGAACTTTATGGCGTCCACGGCCACCGGCAGCCCGCCGATATCCGCGTTGGAGCCGGATGCGCCCAGGGCGACGCCCACATACCCGGCTGTGTCGAAGTCGAAGGCCTCGGCACCGTCCTCGGCAATCAGCTGGACCCATTGATTGCTGTAGGCCGACTGGTTCACGGGACGCGAGTACATGGGAGTCGCTCCCGACCCGGGTACGATTTTATACCGCACCGGGATGTCGGGCAGGGTCGAGGAACCGGAGGCGGGGGCGACATGCTTCGCCGCTGGGATGAAGGCATAGAGCCGGAACCGGCCCGCGCGCCGGGGTGTCCAGCGGGCAAAGCCCGCAGCACCGCCCTTAAGGTGCAGGGCGGTGCGGAAGTATCCGGGAGTCGTGGGAAAGTCGGCCGCCTCCGTATCTCCTTCCATGGTTGCCTTGCTGACTTCGAAAAGCGATTCGCTGTTTGGCGATTGGTCGTTGTCGATGATGAGCGAGTTGTCCGCAGGCAGCACCGTGAATAATACCGGATTTCTCAGGCGTAGCGTGGAGCCGGATGTGTCGAGCAGGGCGGTGCGCAGCTGATAGTCCCCCTCGGGATAACGTTGGCTGCCTCGCAGAGTGTATCCTTCACCAACGGTGACGTCGCTGGAGCCGGGATGGGCATTGTAGCTTTCCCCGTCGCCCCAGCTGCGAACCGCCCACTTGAGGTCGGGATCGGATACGTCCTGTCCGTCAAGGGTCTTGGCCAGGATGCCGATGCTGTAGAAATTTTGCTGCACCCGTCGCGCCATGGAAACGGAGTAGGCGAGTGACTCCCCGGCATTGCCGTAGACGACCGGGGTGCCCGCGTCGCCTACCACGCGTTCCACGTCCAGGGGGAATTGGTGAAGATCGATGAAATCCGACGGGTCGAGCAAGTGGTCCTTGCGCATGTTGGCGAACGCTTTTTTTACCTGATCGGCGGTCATGTCGTTCAGTTCCATGCCGATCTCGTCGGTGTAGTAGCCCCACTTGTTGGCGTGCGCATAGCTGAAGGGGCCGTCCCGCAACTCGAAATGCAGGTGCGTGGGGACGTTGGTCATGGTCTCGCCCTCTTCGAGCCCCTCCACGGAGTAGCCTGCGGCGACGCGGGCGATCATATCCCCCTTGCGCACTATGTCGCCAACCACCAACCGTTGGTGGTCCTTGATGAGAAAATCGGATTTGCCTGAAACCAGCGCCCCATTCGTCTTGCCGACCGATGTGACATGCAGATAGACGCTGTATACCGTTCGTCCGTTCTGAAGCCCGTGTCTGAGGACGACTCGCCAGCCTCCCTTGACGTAGCCGGTGGAATAGGTGGGCTCCAATGCCTCGATCGTACCGTCCGCCACGGCGAAGACCGGCTTCCCGCAGTCCTGGTTGCCGCTGCCGTAATTCCAGTCTTCACCTGGGTGGAGCCCGAAGGTGTAGTCTATATTCAAGAAGTTCCCCACGTCGCTGACGTTGTGCCAGATGGAGCCGGTACCGCCCCGCGAAGTGTCCGCACTCCCGTTCGGATGTTCGTAGAGGTAAATGTCGTTTGTCTCGGGGGTGACGCCTTCGGCGCAGTCGTAGCCGTTGCCTAGAGGCCCCGCATCCACCGGGTAGCGGAAACCTGTCGGGGCGGCCTGCGCGGCCGTGAGTGGGGAAAGGCAGAGCATCAGTAAGCAGATGGGGAAGAATCGGCGGAGCATGTGGCGTCTCGTGTAGGTTGTGTTGGCCGAGAGTCAGGCTGGGGACAAGCGCTCAGGAAGGCGGCATCTCAGTGTTAACCGCAACTAAAGACAACTTTATAAAAAAAGGAAGGCGCGTCAATGAGAAAAGCATAGTGAACCAATTGGAACTAATTGCTTTTCATTGAGAAGCAAGGTCTGAACCGGCGAGGTTTCATTCCCTGCATATCTGCGCACCTCAGTAGGTAGGCCGTGGTGCGCAGCGCTTGGGCGTTTGGCTTTATCTGCGGCATAACCGGGTGTGATACAGGTAGCCCCGCCTTCCCTGCGGAAGGCGGGGGTCCTGTCGTGGCGTTATTTCCCGGCCGTCAGATGCTCTTGTTCACCAGGGAGCCCGTTGCATAGGCCCCCAAGACGTCTTTCTGGAAGTCGTAACTCTGGTCCATGCCGGTCGAATCGCCGAACGAGGACCCTGAGTTCATGTAGTCGAGTGTTTTCGAGACGAGCGCACCCTCGGCGGACTCCTTGTCCACCGGGGCGAAGCCCGAGCCTCCGCCACTGTTGTTCATGATGTCCAGGGTCTCGGATACCACGGCTGCGCCAAAGGTCTGGTCTCCGAGACCACCGATTGCCATGGTCATAGTCTACCCTCCCGTCGTCGGGTCGGAAATAACGCCTTGTCCATCCTGTTTGCGAAGATGGAAATTCCTTGTCCCGTGCGTTGGCGGGGCGGGCCAGCCCCCGGACATGCGGCTCCTTTTAAAGGTAAAAATACGGCCTTATCCGACATATCGGCAAAATCCTCGATATCTTTAGGGGCGGTCTGAACGATTAATGGAAAGGCGCTGCCGTATCATTCTCAGGAGATGACAGCAGGGCCGCAGCGGTGCTAGGGTATCACCATGCAGGAATTCGTTCATCTCGCCGTCGCCGTGGCCGCAGGTGTGGCCGCAGGCGGCCTCCTGGCCTGGAAGTTCCGGGACAGGTGCGCGCCGTGACTGTTCATGTATGCGGGTATCGGCGCGGGTTTCGTCGTATATGCTGGTTTGAAGTGGTTCTTCGGATAAACGGTCTTTCAACAAGGCGGTGGTCTTCATGCGGAACAGGACGGTTTTCAGAGCGGCCTTCATGGCGCTTTTCCTTTTTCTCCTGATTGCAGGCAAGGCGGCGGCTGCGGACAAGGTGTCCGTGTTCGTCAGCATCGTGCCCGAACAGTATTTCCTGGAAAAAATCGGCGGCGACCGGGTGGATGTCTCGGTCATGGTCATGCCGGGCGCCAGCCCGGCAACCTACGAGCCATCGCCGCGCCAGATGGCCGGACTGACCAAGGCCAGGGCGTACTTCGCCATGGACGTGCCCTTCGAGGCCACCTGGCTCGACCGCATTCGGAGCGCCAACCCGGACATGGCCGTGGTCCGCGTGGACGAAGGCATCCGCAAGATGCCCATGGCCCGGCACAGCCACGGCCACGACGGTCCGCCGCCGGACCATGACGGCGGCATGCCCGGGCATGGCCCGGAGCCGGACCACGGCTCCATGCCCCCCGACCACGGCCACGCCGCCGCTCCCGGCCACGGGCCGGAGCCTGATCATGACCACGAACACGGCGTCCTCGATCCGCACATCTGGCTTTCGCCCCGACTGGTCAAGGTCATGGCGGTGAACATCTGCCAGGGGCTCTCCGCCGTCGACCCGGCGGGCAAGACCCGGTATGAGGCGAACCTGGCGGCGTTCGAAAGGGAACTGGACGACCTGGACCGGCGCATCGGCGCGGAACTCGCCCTCTTGCCCGGGGACAAGCGGGCGTTCATGGTCTTCCATCCGTCGTGGGGATATTTCGCCCATGATTACGGGCTGCAACAGGTGCCCATCGAGTCCGAGGGCAAGGAGCCGAGCCCGGGCGACCTGGCTCGCATCGTCACCCTGGGCAAGGAGCGCCGCATCCCCGTGGTCTTCGTTCAGCCGCAGTTCTCCGAGCGCAGCGCCAAGGTCATCGCCTCGGAAATGGGCGCCAGGGTGGTGCCGCTGGACCCGCTGGCCGCCGATTGGCAGGCCAACCTGCTGCGGGTGGCCGGAGCATTCAAGCAGGCGCTGGAGTAGGGTTATTCCATGGACTTGACGTCGCCCCAGAGGGCGTTGAGTTCGTCCAACCCCATGGCGTGGAGGTCCAGGCAGCGCATTTCGGCCAGTTCCTCCATGCGGCGGAACCGTTCCAGGAACTTGCGGTTGGCCAAGTCCAGGGCGCCGTTGGCCTTGATGCCCTTGCGTCGGCCCAGTTCCACCAGCGTGAACAGGTAGTCGCCGAACTCTTCCTCGGAGGCCTTGGCATCGCCCGATGCCAGGGCCTCCTTCCATTCCCGCCATTCGTCCCCGAGTTGCGCCTCCGCAGCCTCGTCCGAGGGCCAGGTGAACTTGTTGCGCGCGGCCTTGGCGTTGATGCGGTAGGCCTTGAGCAGGGGCGGCAGCCCGGCGGGCAGGGAGTCGAACACGCCTTTGCGGCCCGTGTCCTTGTTCTCCTCGCGTTTGGTCGCCTCCCAGTTGTCGTACAGGGCTTCGCGGTCCCTGAATGTTTTGTCGCCGAACACGTGCGGGTGGCGGCGGACCATCTTGGCCGCGCTGTAGTCCAGGGCGTCGGCCAGGGAGAACGCCCCCTGCCGCTCGTAGCGGGCGGCGATGAAGAGCAGGATGAACAGGGTGTCGCCCAGTTCCTCCATGGCCTCGCGCGCGTTGCCCGAGCGGATGCCTTCGATCAGCTCGAAGGTCTCCTCGGCCAGGTAGTCGCACATGGTCAGCTGGGTCTGCTCCCGGTCCCACGGACAGCCGTCCGGGGCGAGCAGGGCGTCGATGACGTCAAAGAGATTGAGCAGGGCGGCCGCGTGGCCGTCGCGGTTGGTGCCGCTCATGGGGAGTCCTCCGGGTTGGCTGTGCGCGATGGGCGCGGGGGTTATTCCTGGGGTTTTTCTTCGTCGAACCCGAGGGCCTCCCGCGCGTCGTCCACGGTCTCCTTGGCCGACGGCAGGTGCAGCCGGTCACGCAGTGACTGCGGAGCCAGATCGCCCATCATCTGGACGAGGTGCCGGGCGCGGGGCGCGATGCCGGATTCCTTCAGCCAGTCGGACTGGGGCGCGAAAGACTGGACGAACATGAGCAGGATCAAGCTGATCAGCGCGCCTTCCAGCAGGCCGAAGATGCCGCCGGTGGTCCGGTCCACCCAGCCGAGCAGGGAGATGTTGAGTACGGTCCGGATGAGTTTGGCCAGCAGCCAGAAGACCACCAGGGTGGCGATGAAGATCAGGGCGTAGGCCAGACCGCTGACGACCATCTCGGTGGTGATGTACGGCTCGAGGTAGGGCGCCAGCAGGTGTTGGTAGTTGGCGGCCAGGTACACCGCCAGCACGACGGCGATCAGGGAGAGGACTTCTTGTACCAGGCCCCGGAACAGGCCACGGATGACGAAGATGACCAGGATGACGAGGATGATGATGTCCAGGATATTCATGAAAACGGTCCTGCGTTGTCGCGGTTTGGGAAGCGCCTGCTGTTTGGACTAGCAAACTGCCCGCCGAATGTGAATCGGAGAAATGTTTTTTTTGCGGCTGCGGCTGCGGCCGCCTGCGGGGTTGTATCTGTACCTGAACTCGGCTACATGGTACGACCAGTCACCGGCGTCATCGCCGGTCGAGCCGGTGCGAGAACGCAAGGAGGGGTGGATGCAGGTTCACGAGACCGATTTTCCCGGTCTGCTGGTGCTGGAGCCGCGGGTCTTCAAGGACGAGAGGGGGTTCTTCCTGGAAAGCTACAACCGGGAGTCCTTCGCGCGGCTGGGCATCGGTTGTGAATTCGTGCAGGACAACCACGCCTATTCCCGGGATGTATGCGTGCTGCGCGGGTTCCATTTCCAGGTTCCGCCCGTGGCCCAGGCCAAGCTGGTCTGGGTGACGCGCGGGGCGGTGCTCGACGTGGTGGTGGACCTGCGCAGGGGCTCCCCCGGCTACGGCAAGTGGCAGCACGTCATCCTGAGCGCGGCCAACTTCAAGCGGATGTTCATTCCGCGCGGCTTCGGCCACGCCTATGTGACCATCATGCCCGACACCGAATTCCAGTACAAGGTCGATGCCCCGTATTCGCCCGAAAGCGAGGGCGGCATCGCCTGGGACGACCCCGACGTGAACGTACAATGGGAATCCGCCCTGCAGGGGCGCGCGCCCATCCTTTCCGAGAAGGACCGCCGCCTGCCCCGGCTGGCGGATTTCGATTCTCCCTTCATATATGAGGAATGATCATGGCTAATGATACGCAGCCCAAGGCCGAATTCGCCGAGGAGTGCCACGCCATCGTTCTGGCGGGCGGCTCCGGCACCCGCCTTTGGCCCTTGAGCCGCAACCTCCTGCCCAAGCAGCTTCTGGTGCTGGGCGGCGAGAATACCCTGCTCCAGCAGACTGTCACCCGCATCCTGGACGCCTTTGCGCCGACCCGGGTGTGGATCGTCACCAACGAGGAGCACGTCTTCGAGGTCCGCAAGCAGGTCAAGGCCGTGCACCCGGCCCTGGAAGGGCAGGTGCTGGCCGAGCCGCTGAGCCGCAACACTCTGCCCGCGATCATGCTCGGCCTGGCCAAGGTCGTGGAGTCGAGCGACAAGGCCCTGGCCGCCGTGTTTCCCTCCGACCACCTCATCGGCCATGCCGACGCCTGGGTCCGGGACCTGGTCAGCGCATCGCGCCTGGCCGTGGGCAAGCGGTTCGTGACCTTTGGCGTGGAGCCGTCCAAGCCCGAGACCGGCTACGGCTACATCGCGCTCGGTCGTCCGCTGGGCGACCGCGTCTACGAGGTGGACGGGTTCGTGGAAAAGCCGGATTTGGAAACGGCGTTGTCGTTTCTTGAAAACGGCAGCCACCTCTGGAACAGCGGCATGTTCCTGTTTCGGGTCAAGGATTTCCTGCGCCAGGTGGCCAAGTGCCAGCCCGAGTTGTGGAGCTGGTGGATGGGACGCGAAGAGACGCCTCTGGTTCAGGGGTACCGCGACATCCCGAATATCTCCGTGGATTACGGCGTGGTCGAGAAGATCGACAACATCACCGTGGTCCGGGCCGGGTTCGAGTGGGACGATCTGGGCAGTTGGGAAGCCATGTACCGGCTGGGCAAGAAGGACGGGAACGGCAACGTCATCCAGGGCGATGTCCTGGCGCTGGACTGCAAGAATTCGCTGCTCATCAGCCAGGGGGGCAAGCTGGCGGCCGTGGGGCTCGAAAATATGATCATGGTCCAGACCCGCGACGCCACCCTGACCTGCCCGATGCCCAGGGTGCAGTCGGTCAAGGACGTGGTCGACATTCTGCGCGCCGAGGGCAGCCGCCTCGTGGAGAGCCACCCCACGGTGGTCCGCCCCTGGGGCAGCTATTCGGTTCTGGAAGAAGGGCCGCACTACAAGATCAAGAGAATTCAGGTGAACCCGGGCGCCTGGCTCAGTTCGCAGATGCACCACCACCGTAGCGAGCATTGGGTGGTGGTGGACGGCACCGCCGAGGTGGAGGTGAACAACCAGGCCGTGATCCTGGTGGAAAACCAGTCCGTGGACATCCCCAAGGCGTCGCAGCACCGGTTGGGCAACCCCGGCAAGGTGCCCCTCGACATCATAGAGATTCAGAGCGGGCCGTATCTGGAAGAGGACGACATCGTTCGTTTCGACGACGTATACGGCCGGGTGAAGAAATAAAGATGAAAGCGGTATTGTCGCGTTCAACTTGTTGAATTGGCATTGTTTTCATATGTCATGGAGATCGTGAAAATTTTCATATTCTCTTGACACGAAAACAATCCTTACCGTATGAAAACGTAGTTCAATTGGTGTGATTTTCACTTAAACTTTAGAGTGATGGGGCGAGGTTATGGAGGAAAGAAAATCATCGAAACGGTGTGGAGGGGTGTTCCCCTTTATCATCGGCTTCCTGGCCACGTGCATTTTGGGTTGGGCTGTGATTCCCGGTCTGTTCTTCGAGAAAGTCGAGCAGCCGTTGCGTTTCAGCCACGCCATCCACGTGGAGGGTCAGGGGATGGATTGCGAATCATGTCACTTTTTCCGGGAGGACGGCTCCTATGCCGGTTTCCCGACCAACGAGGTGTGTGCCGAGTGTCATGCGGTTGATCCCTCCGAAGCGATGGAAGCCATCGCTGAGGCGGGTATCGACCCGAAGGACACCGCCGCCATCATGGCCGCCAACCTGGACGTCATCGAGGGCGCTCTGTCCTCCTCGGAAGACGCGAACAAGCAGGCCGAACGGGAATACGTGGTCAAGTACCTCATCCAGGGCAAGGAAGTACCCTGGCTGAATTATCAGTACCAGCCGGACAACGTCTACTTCTCTCACAAGGCTCACGAGGGCCTGAACATCGCCGAGATGGCCGAGATGAAGAAGGATCTGTCCAGCGTGGTCGACCCCTCCGTCTTCGACGAGCCGGCTGAGAAGAACTGCAATCTGTGTCACATGAAGGACATCGACAAGAACGATACTCCGCCCGCCTTCCAGCGGAATATCCTCTCCGGCTACAGCAAGATGACCATGAAGATGTGGAAGTGCGAACGGTGCCACGCCCTCAAGGGCCAGCCCAACGCCTGCTACACCTGCCATAAGTAAAGGGGACTGATAATGAGCGTAGCACGCAGAGCCTTTATACAGATGACTGTGGGCGCCACCGTCGGTATCCTTTTTACTCCGACGGTCTGGACGGCCCTTGACGACGTGTCCATCTGGACGCAGAACTGGCCCTGGATCCCCCGCCTGAAATACGGCGAGGTCAAAGGGGTCCCCACCGTGTCCAAGATGTGCGAATCCGGCTGTGCCGTGAAGGTCCGCACCGTTGCCGGAGAAGCCTTCGGCACCATGGGCAACACGGACAACCCCCTCTCCGAAGGCGGCATCTGCCCCCTGTGCGCCAACGGCGTCCAGGTCAAGAACAGCCCCAATCGGATCAAGTCGCCCATGCTCAAGGGCGAAGCCGTCACCTGGGACAAGGCCAAGGAAATCGTGGCCGAAAAGCTGGAAGCGGCGGGCGGCAAGGTCGCCGTCATTTCCGGCGACCAGACCGGCACCATCAACGAGGTGTTCTCCGCGCTGCTGGCCAGCAAGGGCAGCGACGCCTTCTATACCATGCCCTGCGACATGCAGGCCGCCTACAAGGCCTGGAACGGCCTGATGGGCGGTTCCGGCCAGATCGGCTACGACCTGAAGGGTGCCGATGTCGTCCTGCTGGCCGGTGCCGATGCCCTGGAATCCTGGGGTCCGACCGTTGCGAACCTGAACGCTTTCGCCGCCAACCAGGGTGGCAAGTTCATCTTCGCCGGCCCCATGCAGACCAAGACCGCCTCCGTCACCAGCAAGTGGGTGCCGGTTCCGGCCGAGGGCATGGCCGCCTTCACCCTGGGCATCTGCTACTATGTGCTCCAGGCCGGCAAATCCGTGCCTGCGGCCGACTTCGACCAGTTCAAGTCGATGGTCATGAGCGGATACACCCCGGCCAAGGTCGAGGCCGCCACGGGCGTCAAGGCCGACGCCATGGCTGCCGTCGCCAAGCAGCTGCTGGCCGCCCAGAATCCCGTGGTCGTGCCCGGTGGTTCCGTCGGCGCCCACGCGGCCGTCTTCGCCCTGAACCTGCTCCTGGGCGGCGCCATGAAGGTGTTGCCCGAGTTCTCCAAGGCCGTCGACTCCGCCATGTCGCGCAGCGAAATGATGAAGAACGACATCCTGCAGGGCGTCAATGCCGACCTGCTGTTCGTCTACGAGGCCAACCCCGCCTACGTCCTGCCCGAGCAGATCAAGGCCGGATTCACCGTGGCCTTCGACTCGGTCAACACCGAGACGACCGCAGCCGCCGACCTGGTGCTGCCCACCCCGCACTCCTATGAGCGGGTGGACGACCTGGCCAGCCCCTATGGAATGCCTCGGGCCACCTACTGCCTGGGCGTCCCGGTCTCCAAGGCCGTCCTCGACGTCATGAATGCGGGCGATTTCGTCCTCGGTCTGGCCGACCTCGGCTTCGAGACCTTCCAGGACGTGATCGACGCCAAAGTCTCCGCCATCGGCGCGGACGCGGACGCCTTGGCTTCCGGCAGCGCCTTTGTCCTGGACGAGACGCCCGAGGTATCCGGCGTCACCCTGGCCGCCAGCGTACTCGGCAAGGCTGGCAGCCCCGTCAAGGGCACCGGCGCCGTGGCCCTGGCTCCCTACACCCTGCTGAACATCGGCACCGCCAACCAGGCGGTCACGCCGAACGCTCCGTGCACCATCAGCAACAGCCAGCTCGTTGGCGACAGTCTGGTCGTGATGATGAACGGCGTCACCGCCAAGAAACTCGGCCTGGGCGTAGGCTCCAAGGTCAAGCTTTCCGGCGGCAACGGCGACTGCCAGGCGCTGGTGCAGCTCTTCGAGGGCGTCATGGACGGCGTCGTGGCTGCCCCCCTGGGGTTGGGCCACACGATCGGCGACGAGTTCTCGAAGGGCAAGGGTGATAACGTCTACAAGATCCTCACGGTGAGTTCTGAGGCTGCCACCGGCGCCTCCACTTGGGCTGGTTCCACTGTGAACGTCGCCAAAATCTAGGGGGAACCGACATGCACGTTAAAGAATTCAAAATCAAATGGGGCATGGTCATTGATATTGACAAGTGCACCGGCTGCGGAGCCTGTATGATCGGCTGCCAGGTGGAAAACAATATCGCTCCCATGACCAAGAAGGACCCCTATAACTATGTTCAGGCCCTGACTTCGGATCGCGATGATCCGTCCAACAAGCTCCGGACCCTGACCTGGCTGAACATCTACGAACTGTCCAACGGCAAGCCGTTCCCGGAACATGAGACCGCGTACTTGCCCCGGCCCTGCATGCAGTGCGGCAACCCCGCCTGCGTGCCCGTGTGCCCCGTCGTGGCCACGGACAAGAACGAGGAGGGCGGCATCGTCTCCCAGATCTACCCCCGGTGCATCGGCTGCCGGTACTGCATGGCGGCGTGCCCATACCATGCCCGGTACTTCAACTGGTGGGATCCCCTTTGGCCGGAAGGCATGGACAAAGGTCTGTCGCCGTCCGTTTCCCCGCGTCCGCGTGGCGTGGTCGAGAAGTGTAACTTCTGCCATTCCCGCTATCTGGACGCCAAGGACAAGGCCCGCCAGGAAGGCGGCGATCCGATGAACCTGCCCGACGGCGCCTACGTCACCGCCTGCGCGGACATCTGCCCGACCAAGGCCATCACCTTCGGCGATCTGAACAATCCCGAACACAGGGTGTATGAGCTTTCCAGGAGCAAGCATGCGTTCCGTCTGCTCGAGAAGCTGGGCCTGGCTCCCCAGGTCTACTACATGAGCGAGCGCGAATGGGTTCGCAAGCAGGGCGACAACTACAACGCCGGTGGCGGCGGACATCACTAAGGGAGGCTGAAACATGGATAGCAAACTCTTCCCGGAAGGGACGCAGCGCTGCGGATTGGGGAAATTCCTCATCTGGACAGCCGTGATTCTCGGCTTCTTCAGCTGGGGGCTCTACGCCGCCGTCCTCGTCCTCTATAACGGCATCGGCACCACCGGTCTCGACAACTACTTCGGGTTCGGCGCCTGGATTACCTTCGACCTCGCTGTCATTGCGCTGGGCGCGGGTGCGTTCTTCACCGGCCTGCTGAAGTACATCCTCAAGATCAAGCAACTCGAGAAGATCATCAACCTGACGGTCATCGTCGGTTTCATCTGTTACTCCGGCGCCATGCTGGTGCTGACGCTCGACATCGGCCAGCCGGGCCGCGCCTGGTTCGGCTACTGGCACCCGAACGTCCACTCCATGCTGACGGAAGTTATCTTCTGCATCACCTGCTACTGCACCGTCCTGATCATCGAGTTCGTCCCGCTGGTCCTGGAGCAGAAGCAGCTGAACAAGATCCCGTTCATCCATGCCCTGACGCACAACCTGCACGTCAACATGGCTCTGTTCGCCGGCATGGGCGCGTTCCTGTCCACGTTCCACCAGGGCTCCCTGGGCGGCATGTACGGCGTGCTCATCGGCCGCCCCTTCGCCTTCCGCGAGGGTTTCTTCATCTGGCCGTGGACCTTCTTCCTGTTCGTGCTCTCCGCCGTGGGTTCCGGCCCGGTCTTCACCGTGCTGGTCGCCACCTTCATGGAGAAGCTCACCGGCAAGAAGCTGGTCGATTTCAAGACCAAGGCCCTGATGGGCAAGATCGCCGGCACCATGCTCTGCGTGTACATGTTCTTCAAGATCCTGGACACCTGGGCCTGGGCCACCGGCTACCTGCCCTCCGTCGGCCTGACCTTCGATCAGATGTTCTACGGCGTTGCCTATGGCAAATGGCTTATGTGGACGGAAATCGTACTCTGCGGCGTGGTCCCGGCCATCATGCTGGTCACTCCGTCCATCCGCAACCGCCCGGCGCTGCTGTACACCGCTGCCATCCTGGACTGCCTCGGCGTGTCCCTGAACCGCTACATCTTCACGGTTCAGACCATCGCCTTCCCGGCCATGCCTTTCGACAAGTGGTACGTGTACTACCCGAACTGGGTGGAATACGCCTCGTCGATCATGATCGTGGCCTACGGCTTCCTGGTGCTGAGCCTCAGCTACCGCTACCTGCCGGTGTTCCCGCTGGAGACCAAGTTGAACTACCAGTCCGGCGAATAGCCTGGACGCCTCATCACAGCGATCAGGACCCGCTCGAAAGAGCGGGTCCTTTTTTTCGTCCGGTCGCGCCGTGGGCCATCAAGGCGCACGCAAGCGGCATTTGTCCCGCAGCGACGCTGTCGTTATCGCTGCATCTGTGGTAGATGGCGGAACAGTCGCGGCAGTTGCGACGGGGAGGAACCATGCTCAAGGACGGAAAGATCGTCTTCATCAGCGACATTCACATGGGGTCCGAAGAGGCCCTGCATCCCCAAGGCCCGTGGCATCCCTGGTGCTGGCTTGGCGCGGACCGGGCGAAGTTCCTCGGATCATTTCTTTCGGGACTTGCCGACGATCCGGCGCTGCACACCGTGGTGGTGCTCGGCGACCTCTTCGACGACTGGGTCGCGCCGTCGCACATGCCGCCGGTGGAGGGCGACCGCGCCCCGGACGCTCTGCTGCACAGGATCGCCCAGGCCCCGCAAAACCAACCGATCAAGGCCGGGTTTCAGCGTCTGGCCGCTGCGGGTAAGGCGCTGCGCTACGTGCGCGGCAACCATGACATGTTCCTGACCGACGATTTGCTGCGCGATTGGGTGCCCGCGTTCGTCTGCGAGCCGGACACCGCCGGGCCGGGCAGCGGCGCTTTCGTCATCAACGGGCTTCTTCGGGCCGAGCACGGCTGCGCCTACTGCCTGGCCAACGCGCCCTACATGGAGGATGGCAAGTACCGTTTTCCCGTGGGATATTACCTGGCCCGCATCGATGCCTACAATCGCGCCGTGAACGACAAGAGCGCCGACTACCTGGGGATATTCGCCGAGATGTGCCAGTCGCACCCGAACAAGGACACCTGCGTGGGCGAGGCCATCCTGGCCGAAGCGGCCGACGCCGTGCTGCCTGCCGGGTCCCCGTTCATCATGAACGAGGACTATCCCAACGACTACACGGTGGCCACGGTGGCCGACCGGTTCGCAAACTGGCTCGCGGAGTGGCCCAGGCGGGGCTATCCCGTGGGGCCGGTCCTGGCGACCCTGGGGGATGTGACCGGGCTGAGGGAAAGCATGCATTCCCTCTGGCTCGGGCCGAAGAAAAGCAAGATCGCCGTGTGCGGCCATACCCACCGGGCCGAGCTGTGGGCCTATCCCCACCGCCAGGGCACGCCGGACCCGGGCCGGCCCTGCGACGCGATCTATGCAAACACTGGGGCCTGGGTGGACAAGGTGAACACCACCTACGTGGAACTCGACGTCTCGACGGCGCAAAATCGCGCTCGCGTCCGCTGCCTGCGGGTCAGAAAAGGACGATCGCCCATTGTCATGGGCGATCGTTTTGTCCGAATCGACGGCTAGCCGTCATTCGTTTTCGTTCGGCCGACGGCCGGGGCTCAGGCCTCGGCCGTCGTCGTTTCCGCTCCCCCCGGGGCCTTGTCGCCCTTCTTGTCGAGCCAGGTCTGGAATTCGTCCATGTAGGTATAGAACACCGGCGTCAGGTAGAGGGTGACGATCTGGGACAGGACCAGCCCGCCGACGACCGCGAGGCCCAAGGGGCGGCGGACCTCCGCGCCCGCGCCGATGCCGAGCGCGATGGGCAGGGCGCCCATGATGGCGGCCAGGGTGGTCATGATGATCGGCCGGAAGCGGATGGTCGCGCCCTGGAAGGCGGCCTCCTCCGGGGTAATGCCCTTTTTCTCGGCTTCGAGGGCGAAGTCCACGACCATGATCGAGTTCTTCTTGACGATGCCGATGAGCATGATGATGCCGACCATGCCGTAGAGATCGAGGTCGTAGCCGAAGAGGAGCAGGGTGGCCAGGCCGCCGAAAGCCGCCGATGGCAGGCCCGAGAGGATGGTCAGGGGATGGATGAAGGATTCGTAGAGGCAGCCGAGCAGGATGTAGATGGCCACGATGGCGATGACCAGCAGGAAGTAGAGCGAGTTCATGGATTCGGCGAATGCCCCGGCCGTGCCCTCGAACATGGTGCTGATCTGGGGGGGGAGTTTTTCGGTGGCGAGCTTGTCCATCACCGCAGTTATCTCACCCATGGAAGAGCCTTCCCGGCCGCTGAAGTTGTAGGTCACGGACTGGAGTTGGCCGGTATGGTTGACGGTGACCGGGCCGGTGGTTTCCCTGATCCGGCTCAGGGCGTCCAGGCGGATGAGCTGGCCGGTGGTTTCGGACCGGATGTAGAGCATGGATAGGGCGTCCGCGTTTTTCTGGAACTCCGGCTTGAGCTGCATGATGACCTTGTATTCATCCACGGTGGTGTAGATGTTCGAGATCTGGCGCTCGCCGAAGGAGGTGAACAGGGCCTGCTCCACGTCGTTGGCAGAGACGTTCAGGCTGGAGGCCATGTCGCGGTCGATGTCGATTTCCACCTGGGGGGCGGTGATCAGCAGATCGCTGTTGATGCCCGTGAACAGCGGATTCTTGCGCATCTCTATCTCGAAGGACTGAGCCGCCTGGTACAGGGTGTCGGCGTCGGGGCAGAGCAGGGTGAACATGTAATCGCCCTTGGCCTGTTTGCCGCCGATGGGAATCATGGGCGGGTTGACCAGGTAGGTCTCCAGACCGGGAATGGCGTTGGTCGGAATCCAGAGCTTGGCCAGGATGGAATCCAGGCTGCCGCGCTTGTCGGCCTTTTCCAGGATGGCGATGGACATGCCCTGGTTCGAGAGCGGATTGCCGACGATCTGGATCTGGCTTTTGACGCCCGGGGTGTGCGCGAAGGCGGGGATGAGCATCTTCTGCCGTTTTTCCAGGGAGTCGTAGGAGATGCCTTGCCGGGCCTGGGTGAAGCCCATGATCACGCCCTGGTCGTCCGAGGGCAGGAAGCCCTTGGGGATGACGTAGAAAGCCCCGGCAGTGGCCAGGAAGAGCAAGCCCGATGCGACCATCGTCGATGCCCGGTGCCTGATGCAGAAGTGCAGGCTGGCCGCATACCAGTTGGAGAGTTTGCTGAAGATCGCGTCGGACTCGGCGATGCGGCTCTTTTCCTTGAGCAGCCGGCTGCCGAGCATGGGCGTGAGCGAGAGCGAGACCAGGCCCGAGACCAGGATGGCGGCGGTGATGGTCATGGCGAATTCGTGCAGCACGCGGCCGATGATGCCCGCCATGAACATGATCGGCACGAAGACGATGGCCAGGGACAGGGTCATGGAGATGATGGTGAACCCGATTTCGCTGGCTCCGTCCCGCGCGGCCTGAAGCGGGGTCTTGCCCATCTCCAGGTGGCGGACGATATTTTCGATCATGACGATGGCGTCGTCCACCACGAAACCCACCGACAGGGTGAGCGCCATGAGCGAGAAGGTGTCCAGGGTGAAGGTCATGGCCATCATCACGATGAAGGTGGCGATGATGGAGAAGGGGATGGCGATGGACGCGATGAAGGTGGACGCCAGGTTGCGCAGGAAGACGAAGACGACCATGACCACCAGGGCCACGGCCAGCTCCAGGGTGAATTTCACGTCCTGCACCGATTCCTGGATGAACTCGGACTTGTCGTGCACGATGTCCAGATTGATGGAGGCGGGCATCTGCGACATGATCCACGGGAGCTTGGAGCGGATGTCGTCGACGATCTCGATGGTGTTGGTGCCGGGCTGCCGTTTGATGGCGATGGTCAGGCTGCGTTTGTTGTTGTACCAGGCGCTGAACCGTTCGTCCTTGACGCCGTCCTCGACCAGCCCGAGCTCGGAGAGGCGCACGGGCTGACCGTTGCGGTAGGCGACGATGACATCCTTGTATTCTTCCGCCCGCTTGAGCTGGCCGTTGTCGTCCAGGGTCAGCGACTGCTCCGTGCCTTCCAGGTTGCCCAGGGGCAGGTTGACGTTGGCCGCGTTCACGGCGTTGCGCACCTCGTCGATGCCGAGCTGACGCGAAGCCAGTTCGCGCGGGTCCAGGCGAATGCGAACCGCATACTGCTTTTCGCCGTAGACCAGCACCTGGGCCACGCCCGGGATGGTGGAGATGGTCTGGGTGAGAAATGTCTTGGTATAGTCGTTGACCGTGGACATGGGCAGGGCGTCCGAGGTCACGGACATATACAGGATCGGGCTGTCCGCAGGGTTGACCTTCTGGAAGCTCGGCTTTTCCGTGATCTCGTCGGGCAGGTCGTTTTCGGCGCGTGATATGGCGGACTGCACATCAAGCGCCGCGCCGTCGATGTTGCGGTCCAGGTCGAACTGGAGGGTGACGGTGGTGGACCCGAGCGAGTTGATCGAGCTCATGGAGAGCAGCCCGGCAATGGACGAGAACTCGCGCTCCAGGGGCGAGGCCACGCTGGAGGCCATGGTATCGGGGCTGGCTCCGGACATGGACGCCGTGACCTGGATGGTCGGAAAGTCCACGGCCGGGAGGTAGCTGACCGGCATCTTCAGGTAGCAGACCACGCCGAAGAAGAAGAGGCCGAACATGATCAGCGTCGTCATCACCGGACGCTGGATGAAGAGATCGGTGACTTTCATCAGGACTTGCCCCCATCGGTCGAGTTGGCGTTGTCATTGGCCGGTGCGGCGGGGGCGGGGGCGGCCGGAGTCTTTTCCTGGGCCGGAGCCGGTGCCGGAGCCGCGCCAGGCTGGGGTTCTTCGTTGCGGACGATGATCGCGGCGCCGGGGTAGAGGCGGAGCATGCCCTCGATGATCACGGTTTCGCCCGCGTTCAGCCCTTTTTCAATGACCACGTCGTCGTCCACGCGCATGCCCATTTCCACGGGCCGCATCACGGCCTTGCCGTCCTGGGCGACGTATACGTACTTGCTCTCCGGCCCTTGCTGCACGGCCTGGGCCGGGATGAGCACCGCGTCCTTTTTCATGGAGAGAATCAACTCCACGGTCACGAACTGGCCGGGCCAGAGTTTCTCGTCGTCGTTGAGGAAGCGGGCCTTGAGATTGATCATGCCGGTGTCGGGGTTGATCCAGTTGTCCACGAAGGTCAGGCGGCCCGACGCAGTCCGGGCGTTGCGGGAGTTCGGGGTGGCGAGCACGGTCAGGTCGTTGTCGATGAAGCGGGAGCGGACCAGGTCCACGTCCCGCCCTGGGATGGAGAAAACCACGTCCGTGGGCTGGATGGTGTTGATGACCACCAGGGAGTCCTGGTCGGCCGCCACCAGGTTGCCCTCGTCGAGCAGGGTGCTGCCCGCGATGCCTTCGATGAGCGAGGTGATCTTGGTGAAGTGCACGTTGCGCCGGGCGATGTCCGCCTGGGCGCTGTCGGCCTCCATGGCCTTGCGCGCGGTTTCGTAGGCGGTGAGCTTCTGCTCGTATTCGTCCTTGGAGATGACCTGCTGCTCGTAGAGGTCCTTGTACCGGACGTAGTCCTTCTGGGCCTGTTCGGCGGTGGCGCGGTCGCTGGCCACGTTGGCCTGGGCGCCCTGCTGTTGATAGACGTAGGTCTCGGGGTCGATGGTGTAGAGCAGTTGGCCCGCCTGGATGAAATCGCCGTCCAGGAAGTGGATGCGCAGGATGTGGCCGTCCACGCGGGATTTCACGGTGACGGAGTTGGACGCCTTGACGTTGCCCACAGCCTTGATGGAAATCGGGGTGTCCTTGGCCCAGGCCTGGACCGTCTTCACCGGTGCGGGAGGCCGCTCCTGCTTTTTTTCTCCCCCCCCGCATCCGGGGAGAACCAGGGCCGCTAGCAGCCCGAACACGGCGAAATAACGGGACAAGCAACAAGGCCGACAGGGCTTGAAACGGGAGGCGCAGGCGGTCATGACTACTCCGGCGTAAACGGTTGTTTGGTTGTATGGTGCGACATCAATACCCCGCAGGAGGTTTTCTTGCAATCGGATGATGCCCGTTTGGGTTGAAATGAAACGTGTTTTTTCGTGCCCGTCTTGACTTTTTCTCGGCTTTAAATAACAAGAAAAGAGCAATTACGATGCCTGGACCAGTGGCCGGGAAACGCCCGATCATTGGCAGGGCTTCATTTTTTTGCACAATCAACTGTTTTTTTTGGAGTGTTTTTTTTATGGCAATGATCGAGGTGAACAAGCTGCACAAGTGGTATGGAGATTTTCATGTCCTGCAGGGCATCACCGAATCGGTGAACAAGGGCGAGGTGCTGGTCATCTGTGGTCCTTCCGGTTCGGGGAAAAGCACCTTCATCCGCTGCATCAACCGGCTCGAGGAGTATCAGCAGGGGCAGATCCTCTTCGACGGCAAGGACATTCTGGACAAGGATGTCAACATCAACGACCTGCGGACGGAAATCGGCATCGTCTTCCAGCAGTTCAACCTGTACCCCCATCTTTCCGTGCTCAAGAACGTGACCCTGGCCCCGCTCAAGGTGAAGAAGATGGCCAAGGACGAGGCCGAGGAGATCGCCCTGCGCCTGCTGGAGCGCGTGGGCATCCACGACCAGGCCCACAAATATCCCGCCGAACTCTCCGGCGGCCAGCAGCAGCGCGTGGCCATCGCCCGCTCCCTGGCCATGAAGCCGAAGGTCATGCTCTTTGACGAGCCGACCTCGGCCCTGGACCCGGAAATGATCAACGAGGTCCTGAACGTCATGAAGGATCTGGCGCGCGAGGGCATGACCATGCTCTGCGTCACCCACGAGATGGGCTTTGCCCGCGAGGTGGCCGACCGCGTGTTGTTCATGGATGGCGGCCTGGTGGTGGAGCAGGCGCCGCCCGACGAGTTCTTCAAGAACCCCCAAAACGAGCGAACCAAGAATTTCCTCAAGGAAATTCTTTAATCAGGCAATCAACAGCATTCCTAGAGAGAGGAGGAAGTATGAAACGTTTGGTAGTTGTTCTGGCATTGGTGTTGTCCTTCATGTTTGCGGCGTCCGTTGCCAACGCGGGCAAGGTGGAGGACGTGAAGAGCGCCGGCGTCCTGGTCTGTGGCGTCAAGGATTCGGTCAATCTGTTCGGCTTCATCGATCCCAAGACCAACGAGCTGGTCGGTTTCGACGTCGACGTCTGCAAGTACATCGCCGGCAAGCTCGGCGTGAAGCCCGAGTTCAAGGTCGTCACCTCCAAGAACCGCATTCCCATGCTGGCCCAGGGCTCCGTGGACATCCTGGCCGCCACCATGACCCACAAGTTCTCCCGCGACGAGCAGATCGACTTCTCCATCACCTACTTCATGGATGGTCAGAAGCTGCTGGTCAAGAAGGGGGCCGGCATTCTCTCCACCGATGATCTGGCCGACAAGAAGGTCGGCACCGTGAAGGGTTCGACCTCGGAAAAGAACATCAAGGACGCCCAGCCCGCCGCCCAGGTCATTTCCTACGACGAATATCCGCAGGCCTTCATGGCCCTCAAGCAAGGCAAGGTCAAGGCGGTGACCACCGACTCCGGCATCCTGGCCGGGCTCAAGGCCGGTGACGACAATCCGGAAGATTGGGAAATCGTCGGTGAGTTCTTCTCCTCCGAGCCTTACGGTCTCGGCGTGCCCTCGAACGATTCCGAATTCCGCGACTTCGTCAACAAGTGTCTCAACGAGATGTGGCTCGACGGCACCTACAAGCAGCTCTTCAAGAAGTGGATGGGGTACGACCTGCCCGCCGGTTGGCAGATCGAACTCTGGCCCATGTAGGACAGAGCAAGCGTTAGATTCACCGGGAGCGCCGACCGGCGTTCCCGGTTTTCCCCGTCTAGACCGCAAACCACGGATAGAATCTTGCATTACAAATTTCAATGGGCCGAGATGTTCTCGGGGGAACCTGCCCGGTGGATATGGGAGGGTTTCGTCACCACCATGCAGATTTCCACCATTTCCCTGATCTGCGCCATGCTGCTCGGCACCATGATCTGCGTGATGCGAATGACGCCCTTCAAGCCGTTGCAGTGGTTCAGCCTCGCCTTCACCGAATTTTTCCGGAACACGCCGCTCCTGGTCCAGATTTTCTTCTGGTACAACGCCTCCCACTTCATCATTCCCGAGGCCATCAACAGCTGGATGAACGACCTGTACTACTGGTTCCCCGGTCCGTTCACCCTTTTCGGCCATTCGTTCGTGGGCGAGTGGATGCTTTTCAACGTCGAGCTGATCACCGGCATCATCGCCCTGACCGTGTACACCTCGGCCTTCATCGCCGAGGAAATTCGGGCGGGCATCTTCTCGATTCCCAAGAACCAACTGGAAGCCTCGCGGGCCGTGGGCCTCTCGTTCCTGCAGGCCTACCGTTTCGTGATCCTGCCGCAGGCGCTGCGCATCGTCATTCCGCCCCTCATTTCCCAGGCGCTGAACCTGATCAAGAATTCGTCGCTGTGCATGGTCATCGGTGTGGGCGAGTTGATGTATCAGGCCACGCAGATCGAATCCTACCATGCCATTCCGTTCGAGTCCTTCACCGTGGCCCTGGGTATCTATCTGTTGATTTCCCTGTTCGTCTCCTTCTGCATCACCATGTACAACAAGCACTTCATGGTCCAGGTCAGGTACTAGGGGGCGATGATGCATTGGGATATAGTCTACGACAACTTCTTCTATTTCATCTGGGGCAATACCACCATCGACGGGGTGTTTCCCTTCATCCATCGGCCCGAGGGATTCTTCGCGGCCGTCATCCTGGCTTTCACCGGTATTTTCGGGGCCTTCTGGATCGGCCTGGGCGCGGGACTGATGCGCCTTTCCCGGCGGTGGTGGGTCAAGTATCCGGCGGTCTGCTACGTCGAGATGATCCGCGGCATGCCGCTTTTGCTGCTCATTTTCTGGTTCTATTACCTGGCTCCGGTGATCACCGGGCAGAACATGCCCGCCTTCACCACGACCATGTTCTGCTTCATGATCTTTACCGGGGCCTACGTGGCCGAGATCGTGCGCGCCGGGGTCACGGCGCTGCCCAAAGGGCAGATGGAGGCTTCGCGCGGCTCGGGCCTTTCCCACGTGCAGGCCATGCGCTACGTCATCCTGCCCCAGGCCCTGCGCAACATGATCCCGTCCTTCGTCAACCAGTTCGTCTCGCTGACAAAGGACACTTCCCTGGCCGCCATCCTGGGCGTCATCGAACTGACCCGCACGGGCGTGCAGGTGGACAACCGCGAGACCGTGGCCTCCTTCGAGATCTGGATCACCATCGCCTGCCTGTACTTTCTCATCTGCTACGTCCTGACCTCCTACAGCCGACGGCTGGAAGCCCAGCTCTCCCGCTACCAGGCCAGGGACCGTTAGATGGTGGACGCGCGGCTCGCCTCCCGCATCGACCATACGCTGCTCAAACCCGCCGCCACGGCCCGGGAGTTGGAGGAACTCTGCTCCCAGGCCGTGCGCTTCGGTTTCTACGGGGTCTGCGTCAACCCATCGGCCATCGCCCGGATTGCCCGGACCCTCGCGGATGCGGCCCCGGTGCCGGTCTGCGTAATCGGTTTCCCTTTGGGGGCGACCCTGCCGGAGGTCAAGGCCTACGAGACCGCCGCCGTGGTCGAGTCCGGGGCGCGCGAGATCGACATGGTTCTGAATCTCGGGGCGTTCAAGGACGGGGACGACTCCCTGGCGCGCCGGGACATTGCGGGCGTTGTCCGCGCCGCCGCCGGTTTCCCGGTCAAGGTGATCCTGGAGACCGCGCTGCTTGCCGAGGATGAGATCGTCCGCGCGTGCAAGCTCTGCGTCGCGGCCGGGGCGCGGTTCGTCAAGACCAGCACGGGGTTCGGCCCGGGCGGGGCCACGGCGGAGGCGGTCCGGCTCATGCGCAGGACCGTGGGGCCGGACATCGGCGTCAAGGCCAGCGGGGGCATCTCCACCCGCGCTGCGGCCCTGGCCATGCTCGAGGCCGGAGCCGACCGCATCGGCGCGTCCGCCTCGGTGTCCATCGTCAGCGATTGATAAGGGGGAAGCCCATGACCGGAATTTCGCTCCAGAATTTTGTCGCGCCCGAGGAAATCGAGGCGGAATCCTTTCGGATCATCGATTCGGAGGTGCCGGAACCTCGTCCTTATACGGGGGAAAAGTGGCGAATCGTGCGCCGGATGATCCATACCACGGCCGATTTCGAGATGCTCGATCTGGTTCGCTTTCACGAAAGGGCGGTCGAATCAGGGCTGGCGGCCATGAAAAACGGCGCGGCCATCGTCACCGATACCGAGATGGCCCGCTGCGGCATGCCGCTGCGTCGGCTCTCCCCGCTGGGCTGTTCGGTGCACTGCCTGATGAACGATGCGCGGGTCATCGCCCGCGCGAAAAGCGAAAGAATCACCCGCGCCAAGGCGGCCATTGACGTCGCCGTGGCCGAATTGAACCCGGAAATATATGTCGTCGGCAATGCGCCGACCGCGTTGATTCGTCTTGTGGAGCACCTCGATTCCGGTGCGGTTTCGCCGGCGCTGGTGGTCGGAATGCCCGTGGGATTCGTCAACGCGGCCGAGTCCAAGGCCCTGCTGATGCGCCGGGACGTGCCCTATATCGTCATCGAAGGGCGCAAGGGCGGCAGCGCCTTGGCCGCCTCGGTCATCAACGCATTGGCGGTTCTGGCGGTCTGATCTTGTTTTTTTCGATTCAAAAAGCGCGCGATTTCCGTACCGGAGACCGCGCGTTTTCGTCTTTTTTCATTCCGGGTTTTGCAAGGTGTCGTCAAAATTTCGAAAAATTCTGGACACGACTCCGTAACCTGCTAGGACTCAAGGAAAGTGTTGCGGTGAAAGACCGCGCAGCGGCGCGGTCTTCAGGCCGGTTTTCCCGCAGGGGAACCGGGAACCCATCAGTGCTGGAAGGGGTCATGGCAAACAAGAAAAAAGGCAAAAGCACGGTCACCGTCTATCCGGACTGGTGCAAGGGGTGCGGCATCTGCGTGGAGTTCTGCCCCGGCAAGGTGTTTGAGATCGGCGACCAGGGGAAAGCCACGGTTGTTCGCGAGAAGGACTGTATTCGTTGTGGTTTTTGCGAACTGCACTGTCCGGACTTCGCTATCGTGGTCCGGGACAAGAAGCCCCGGGCGGACGAGGCGGCGATGGAAGAAACGGCCGAAACGGCTTCGGCCAAGGCCGAGACCAAGGGGAAGGGAGCGTAGTTCATGCCCAGACGCAAGAAACGCAGGGAAATTTTCGCGCTCGGCAACGAAGCGGTTGTCGAAGGCGCACTGTTGGCGGGATGCTCGTTCTTCGGCGGTTATCCCATCACCCCCTCGTCCGAGATCATGGAGATCATGGCCTCCCGGCTGCCCATGACCGGGAACGGGGTCTTCATCCAGCTCGAAGACGAGATCGCCAGCATGGGTGCGGTCATCGGCGCGTCGCTGGCCGGGCGCAAGGCCATGACCGCCACTTCCGGGCCAGGGTTTTCGCTGATGCAGGAGAACCTGGGGTACGCCATCATGGCCGAGGCGCCCATGGTTCTGGTCAACGTCATGCGCGGCGGGCCGTCCACCGGGCTGCCCACCAGCCCGGCCCAGGGCGACGTGCAGCAGGCCCGCTGGGGCACCCACGGCGATCATCCAATCATCGTCCTGTCCGCCTCCGACGTGCAGGAGTGCCTGGACATGACCATCACCGCCTTCAACATGGCCGAGAAATACCGCACCCCGGTCATCCTGCTTCTGGACGAGGTCACGGCCCATACCCGCGAAAAGATCGAGATTCCCAACGACGGCGAATACGAGGTCTTTTCGCGCACGGTGCCATCCATGCCGCCGGAGTGGTACAAGCCCTACGAGGAGACCGTGCGCGGCGTGCCGCCCATGCCTCCGCTGGGGGCCGGGTACCGCTTCCACGTCACCGGCCTGACTCACGACCGCAACGGCTTCCCGACCCAGCGGCCCGAGGAGATAGTCGAGCTGCTGGAGCGCATCCACCGCAAGATCGATCAGTTCTTCTACGACATCCAACTGGTGGATGAGATCGGGACCGGCGACGCGGACGTGGTCGTCATCGCCTACGGCAGCGTGGCCCGGTCGGCCGAGCTGGCCGTGCAGCAGGCGAGGGCCAACGGCGTCCGCGCCGGGTTGCTCAAGCTCAAGACGCTGTTTCCCTATCCGCGCAGGCATACCGAGAAGATCCTGGGCCACGCCCGGACCCTGGTGGTGCCGGAGATGAACATGGGGCAGATGTCGCGCGAGGTGAAGCGCGTCAACATGGGCAGGGCGTCCGTCAGGACCATCAACCGTGTGGACGGACAGATCGTCACGCCCTCGGAAATCCTCAAGGTCATCATGCAGGGGTAGCGATATGAACGGATTTGCAGGCAACGACATCATTCATCAGTATTTGAGGCACAACAAGAAATTCCCGCACGTGCTCTGTCCCGGATGCGGCCACGGCATCGTGCTGGGCACCCTGATCCGGACCATCCACGCCCTCGAGATTCCCAAGGACGACATCGTGGTCGTGGCGGGCATCGGCTGCTCGGGCAGGCTGGCGGTGTATGTGGATTTCAACACCGTGCACACCACCCACGGCCGGGCCTTGACCTTCGCCACGGGCATCAAGATGGCCAACCCGAAGCTCAAGGTCATCGCGCTCATGGGTGACGGCGATGCGCTTTCCATCGGCGGCAACCACCTGATCCACGCCGCCAGGCGCAACATCGGGGTCACCGCCCTGGTCCTGAACAACTCCATCTACGGCATGACCGGCGGCCAGAGCTCTCCGGCCACGCCCCAGGGCGCCACGACCATGACCAACCCCTACGGTCAGCTCGACAAGTCTTTCGACACCGTGGAACTGGCCCGGGGCGCGGGCGCCAACTTCGTGGCGCGCGGCACGGTGTTTCACGTCAACAAGCTGGAGAGGATTCTGACCGAGGCGCTGGGCCGCCCGGGCTTCAGTCTGGTGGAGGCGATAACGCCGTGCTACACCCAGTACGGCCGCAAGAACAAGTTCAAGACCCCGGTGGACATGTACCAGTGGCTCAAGAAGGCTGCCATCGACGTGGAGCGCTACGAGGAGCTTTCCGAGGAAAAGCGGGCGGACCGGCTGCCCATAGGCGTCTTCTTCCGCCGCGACCGTGACGGCTACGAGGAGCGCTACTACCGGCTGAAGGAAGAGCTGGCCAAGAAGGGCAAGGGGGGCAAGTGATGAAGCCGCAGGAACTCGAACGGTTTGAAATCCGGTTTTCCGGCCTGGGCGGCCAGGGGATCATCACCCTGGGCAAGGTCATGGGCCAGGGGCTGGCGCTGGGCCACGGCTACAACGTCACACAGACCCAGAGCTACGGCCCCGAGGCGCGAGGCGGCTCCAGTCGGTGCGACCTGGTCATCAGCACCGGCCGCATCAGCTACCCCAAGGCCGAGAGCCTGGACTTGCTGGTGGCCCTGTCGCAGGAGGCGTGCAACGCCTACTATCCGTACCTCAAGCCCGGGGGGGCGCTGGTCCTCGAATCCGATCTGGTGACCCAGCCGCCGACCAACATGTTCCTCGGCCTGCCCTTCACCCGGCTGGCCAGGGAGAAAGTGGGCGTGGTCCAGGCCATGAACACCGTGGTCCTCGGGGCGCTTTCCTTCCTGTTGCCCTTCATTCAGCAGGCGGTCATGCGCAAGAGCCTGGAATCCGCGCTGCCGCCCAAGATCCGGGCCGTGAACGTCAAGGCGTTCAACCTGGGCCACCGGTTGGCCAAGAAGGAGTGGGGCGACGACGCGGGCGCGGTCTGGCGCGAAGAGGAGACGATGGAGGATTAGCCGCTGAATTTCGAAAGCGAAGCGGGGCGTCGGTTTTCCGGCGTCCCGCTTTTTTCTAGTCGAACTTGTTCTTCACGGTCGGTTCCAGCCCCCGGTCCTGCTTGAGCTGGGGCAGGAGTTCGCGGACGTTGTCCGTGATCGGAATGGTCCAGTTGTGCCCCGAGACCACGGCCTTGTCGTCCAGGCGGGTGATCTTGGCGGTCATGAACACGTAGTTGTCGCCGATGACATAGGACCCTGTGAGCACGGCGGAGCGGGGCGGCAGGTTCTCCAGCGATCCCTGGGGCGGGCTCTGGTAGCGTTTGGGGTCGATGTCCCGGGGCAGGGCGAAGGCGTCCGGGCCGGGCTCGCCCTGGGTGACGACCACGCCGCGCTGCACCAGCCGGTCGGCCACCTGTTCCATGACCACCTGGCCGAAGGGCGCCTGGTCGTCCGGGTTCGTCTTGTTGGCGAACGGACGCACGTAGACCGGGGAGTGTTTGGAAAGCTCGTTCGATCCGATGTTGCGGTAGAGTACGTCGGCCGCAGCGTGGTTGATCTCGATGATCGGCACGGAGGCCTCGTCGTGGTAGGCGCGGGTGGTGGGGGCCGTGTCGAAGACGTAGTCGAAGGTGTCGCCTGCGGTCTTCTTGGTGTCCTGCCACATGCGGTTGCCGCACCCGGCGGCCAGGGCCAGGCAGGCGAGAATCGTCAGTATGCGGATCGTCTTGGTCATGCGCTCATGTCCCGTGTTGGATTGCGTCCATCCCATAGCATTCCCCGCCGGGGAAGGCTACCTGGGCGTCTTTTCGGTCACTTGCGGGATTTCCTTTAGGATGGCCCGCACCAGCGCGGTCATGGTCTTGGCCGACGCCTCGGCCTGGGCGATGACGTCGGCCAGCGACGCCTCGGTCATGCAGTCCGGCAGGTTCTTGTTGGTCAGGCAGGAGACGCCGAGTACGCGGATGCCCATGTGGCGGGCGGCGATGGCCTCCATGCAGGTGGACATGCCGATGGCGTCGGCTCCCATGCCCCGGTACATGCGGGTCTCGGCCGGGGTCTCCATGTTTGGACCCATGACCTGCATGAACACGCCGCGCTCCAGGCGGATGGACAGATCAAGCGCCTTGCGCACGGCCAGGGCGCGCAGGCCGGGATCGTAGACCGCGCACATGTCCGGGAACCGTTCGCCCCAGGCGTCCACGTTTTCTCCGCGCAGGGGCGTGGTTCCGGTCAGGTTGATGTGGTCCTCGATGATCATGGGCGAGCCGACCTCGAAGGAGGGGTTGAGCGCGCCCGCCGCGTTGGTCAGGATCAGGGCGGCCACGCCGAGTTCGCCCAGGGCGCGGACTCCGTGGGTGACCTCTCGGGCGTCGAAGCCTTCGTAGAGATGGAACCGGCCGCTCAGGGCCAGGACCGGAACGCCTTCGATCCATCCCTGAATCAGCCTTCCGGCATGGCTGGGCACGGTGGAAACGGGAAAGCCGGGAATCTCGGCATAAGGCAGGGCGCTCGCGTCCTCGATGGCCTCGGTCAGGCCGCCCAGTCCGGTGCCCGTGATCAACCCCACGGCGCCGACTTGAATTTTGCCTAGCTTTTCTTGTATATATGCGGCAGACTGTTGTATCTTCTCTACGTATTTCATGGAGACTCCTTGCGCGGCCGATCCGGCGGACGGTCGCTCGTCTGAAACGGACCGTATTGAATCGAAGGACAGGCGTTTGTTATGGATATCGTGACATTACTTGGTCTTGCCGTTGGTTTGTCGCTCATCATGGGCGCCATCTTTATCGGGGGAGCCGTCGATGTCTTCATCAACGTTCCCGGCATGATGATCGTCCTCGGCGGGACCCTGGCCTCCATCATGGTGGCCTTCCCGTTTGAAGAGGTCATACAGGCCTTTAACGCCGCATTCAAGATGTTCGTCCAACGCAAGACCAAAGTTCGCGACGTGGTCAACATCATGGTCAAGGTGGCCGAGATCAGCCGCCGCGAGGGCCTCATCGCCCTGGAAAACGTCCAGACCGAGAACATGGTTCTCAAGAAATCCTGCCAGCTCATCGCCGACAACGCCGACCCCGACATCATCCGCACTACCCTGAACATCGAGATCAACTCCCTGCGCCGCCGCCACCAGGTGGGGCAGGACGTGTTCAAGCGGCTGGCCGCCCTGGCCCCGTCCTTCGGAATGATGGGCACGCTCATCGGCCTGGTCCAGATGCTCTCCCAGCTCGACGATCCCAAATCCATCGGCCCGGCCATGGCCGTGGCCATCCTGACCACCTTTTACGGCAGCGCCATGTCCACGCTCCTGTTCATCCCCATCGCGGCCAAGCTCAAGGCCAGGACCCTGCAGGAGCAGCTGCATCTGGAGGTCATCTTCGAGGGCGCGAAGTCCATTCTGGAGAACAACAATCCGCGGCTGGTGTACGAGAAACTTTCTTCGTTCCTCGCCCCCAGCGAGCGTGAGGCCCACTGATGAGCGAAGACGATTTTGATCTCATAAGTCCTTATCGGGAAGAGGAGGACGACAGCAACGAGTGGCTGACCACCTTTGCCGATCTCTCCATGCTCCTGCTGGTCTTCTTTATCCTGCTCTATTCCATGTCCACCCTGGATACGGAGAAGTTCTCCGAGACCTTTTCCTCGGTGACCCAGGCGCTGCAGGGCAAGATGGACAAGGTCTCCACCAGCCGCATCACCCGCGAGGAGGCGGGGGTGCTCATCGACCAGGCCATGATGCGCCGCCAGATCATCGAATCGCAACGCAAGGTCTTCGCCGAGGTCAAGACGCTCCAGACCAAGAAGGGCGTGGAGGGGTTGGTCTCCGCCAACTTCGAGGACGGCGTGATCACCCTGCGCGTGCCCGGCGACGTCATGTTCGCTCCCGGCCAGGTCGGTCTGTCGCCCAAGGGCGTCGAGATCCTGGCCACGCTCAAGAATTTCTTCATCCAGCACAAGGACCAGAACATCAAGGTCATCGGCTACACGGACAATACCCGGCCCGGTTCGGGCTCCCGGTTCAAGGACAACTGGGAGATTTCCGCCTTGCGGGCGGTCAACGTGCTGCGGGAGCTGCTGGCCATGAAGATCGAGCCCACCCGGCTGACGGCGACGGGGCTGGCCTATCTCAATCCCATCTATCCGAACACCACGGACGAGTATCGGGCCAGGAACCGGCGGGTGGAATTCGTGCTGGAAAAGCGGGTCATGGGCAAATAGTCCGGTGATCGGCAAAGGACAACCATCGAGGGAATGTGTATGGGGTTCGACATTGACTTGCCCTCCGACGACGGGCAACTGCGTAAGGCCTTCCGCACCAGGGTTCCCGGGCTCTCCGCCCGGTTTCCCTCGCTGAAGAAGATCTACGAGGTAAAGGATCTGAGCGCCACGGGATTCGCCATCCTGGACCCGACCAAGGGGTTCAAGGAAGGGCAAAGCCTGGAAGTGGACATGCTCATCAACAAGAAGCTGTTCGTGGGCGAATGCGCGGCCCAGGTCATGCGCGTGCTCGACAATGGCATCATCGGCATCAACTTCGTGGATCTGGGCCGCCAACAGCAGTCCCGGCTCGACAAGCTGGTGCTCGAAGTGCAGAAAAGACTGATCGAGCTGCGCAAGAAGCAGCGCGAACAGGAATAACCGGAGCATCGAATGGCCCAAGGCCGCCACAGGGTTCTCATCGCCAACCGCGGCGAGATCGCCATGCGGGTCATGCGGGCCTGCTGCGGACTCGACCTGGATTTCGTGGCCGTCTGCACCGAGGCGGACCGGGAGTCCGGGCACGTCCGCCTGGCCCGCGAATTGGCCGGCGACTCGGCTGTCTACAGGATCGTCTCCTATCTCGACGCCAACGAGTTGTTTTCCGTGGCCGACGCGGCCGGGGCCACGGCCGTGCATCCGGGCTACGGCTTCTTCGCCGAGGACTACCGTTTCGCCCGGCGCGTGGTCCGGCGCGACCGGCCCATGGAGTTCATCGGTCCGTCCTGGTGGGTCATCCGCGACCTGGGCGACAAGATCAATACCAAGCGCATAGCCCGCAGCCTTGGCGTGCCCACGGTGCCCGGTTCGGACAGGCCGGTCTACAGCGAACTGGAGGCCGAGGGGATCGCCTCGCACCTTTTCGAGTTCCAGGCCGCCCAAGGCATCGTGGACGGCGTGGTCATGGTCAAGGCTTCGGCGGGCGGCGGCGGCATGGGCATCGAGGAGGTCGGCAGCTTCGAGCAGTTCCGTTCGGTCTTTCGCCGCATCCGCAACTATGCCAAGCGCAATTTCGGGGACGAGGGCGTACTCATCGAGCAGCGCATCTTCGATTTCAACCATCTGGAGGTCCAGGTGGTGGCCGAGCGGGGCGGCCGGAAGCAGGTCCATTTCGGCACCCGCAACTGCTCCATCCAGTCCACGGGCAAACAGAAGCGGCTGGAGGTCGCGCCCGGCTTCGTCCCCGGCTTGATCGATTACACTTTCGACGCCGCGCGCGTGCTGGAGGAGATAACCCGCCATTCCCTGTCCATGGCCGCCGAGGCGGGCTACGACAACGTGGGCACCTGGGAATGGATCGTCACTCCCCGAGGCGAGCCGTTCCTGATGGAGGTCAACACCCGCATCCAGGTTGAGAACGGCGTTTCGGCCATCATTTCCCGGGTGCACGGCGCGCCCGTGGACATCGTTTCCGAGCAGCTCCGCCTCGCCCTGGGCGGACGGCTGAGCTATGGCCAGGAAGACATTTCCTTTGAAGGCGTGGGCATCGAGTACCGCATCGTGGCCGAAAACACGGACAACCGCTTTACCCCCTGCGCCGGGACCATCACGAAGTTCGACTGGCAGCCCCACGACTGGCTCACGGTGCATACCCAGGTGCCGCAGGACCATCCCTACGAGATACCCATGGAGTACGATCCCAACCTGGCCTTGGCCCTGGTCTGGGGGCGCGACCTGGACGAAGTCAAGGCGCGCGGGCTGCGCTTCCTGGACGAGTTGGTCCTGGAGGGAGAGTCCGGCGGCAGGAGCGAAGCGTTCCGCAGCAACGTGAAGTACCTGCGCGAACAGACCGGCAGGGTTCTGGAGTTCTGACATGGACATGGAACGGCGCATCCAGGATCTCAAGGATCGGATGACCTACATCCGGGATATTTTCGGCCCGAAACGGGACGATTCGATCCGTCTGCTGGACGCCCGCCTCGGCGAGATGCTGGAGCGCGATGCGGCTTCGCCCGGCTCGGTGTCCGGCGAGGAGTTGGCGCGGCTGGAGGATCTCTTCGCCTTTTCCGAACGCAAGCTCGACACCCTGCTTTCGCCCATGGACCGGGTGCGCATCGTCCGCCACCCGCAGCGCATCTGCCTCAAGGACATTCTGGAAAATGTCTACGACAACTATACCGAGATCGGCGGGCGGGGCGAGTTCAACATCGATCCGTCCATGCTCATCGCCCGGGCCTACTTCGCCCGGCGTGTGGGCGAGAAGGTCGTCAACCAGATGGTCATGGTCATCGGCCAGGAAAAGGGGCACGGCGAGTCGTTCCGCAACGGCGGCTCGGTAAAGCCGTGGGGCAACGCCAAGGCCCTGCATTACATGAAGGTCGCGGAAACCGAGAACATCCCGGTGCACACCTTCGTCTTCACCCCCGGGGCCTACCCGGTGGAGGATTGGCCGGGCGCGGCCCAGCAGATCGCGCGCAATCTCTATGAAATGGCGGCGCTGCGCGCGCCGGTCGTTTCGGTCTTTTCCGAAGGCGGCTCCGGCGGGGCCGAGGCCATCGGCTTGGCCGACCGGCGGATAATGCTTTCGCACGGGTACTATTCCGTCATTTCCCCGGAGGGCGCGGCAGCCATCGAGGGCGGCCTGCGCGGCGGGGACAGGGCCACTCCCGAATTGATCGAGAAGTGCGCGACCCGGCTGTGCATCACGGCCGAGGACAACCTGCGCGGCGGCTATGTCGATCGCGTGCTCCAGGAGCCGCCGCTGGGCGCGCGACCCACCCACTACGAGTTTTTTCGCGAACTGCGCCGCGAGTTGATTCAGGCCACCAACGAGGCCGTCAGCGAGGTCAAGTCGATGAAGCTGTTCCGCGCCATGGCCGTGCGCGCCAGCCGTACCGACGAGGCCGAGTCCATATTCATGCGCTGGAACCTGTCCGCTTCGGCGCTGGGACGGCTGGTGGACCTGCGCCAGCGCAAGTACCGGGCCATGAGCCGCAACGCGCGCCTGGACGGAACCGGGCTGCTGAAGCGGGCTGCGGCCGGAGCGAGGGGGGCCGTGGACGCCGCCCATTCCTACCTGCGTTACGACCTGCTCGGGCGGCAGAAGAAACGGCTGGACGCCATGTTCGAGGAGTTGGGCGCCGAGGCCCATCTGGTGCGGCGCAAGCTGCTCATGCCGATCAAGCGGACCATGGACAGGGTGCTTTCCGTCTCCTCGCCGGAATCGGGCAAGATCGTCAGTGTCCACGATGAACTGACCCGTCTTTCCTGCCCGGAGGACGGGGCCTGCCTTTCCGGGAGCCAGTGGGCGTGGATCAGCCCGCGCAGCCAGGAGGACCGGACCGTTTCCTGCCCCAATGTGCGCACGCACCATTGCCCGGACCTGTGGGCGCCCGATCTGTTTGGCGATTTCGCCGGGGTCTGCCCCAACTGCGGCCATCATTTCCCCATGGAGTACCGCTGGTATCTGGAAAACGTCTTCGCCTACCGCGAATCCCGGGAGTTCAACCAGCAGCTTGAATCGATCAATCCGCTGAACTATGAGCAGTTCGACTTGAAACTGGACAAGGCCAAGAACGCCACCGGGCTCAAGTCCGCCTGCATCACCTTCGAGACGACCATCGAGAACGTGGAGGCCGTGGTGGCCGTGCTCTGCGGACCGTTCCGGGGGGGCAGCGTGGGCGCGGCCGAGGGCGAGAAGTTCATCCGCGCGGCCGAGCGGGCCGGGCGCAAGCGCCAGCCGTTCATCGCCTATGTCCACGGCACGGCGGGCATCCGCATCCAGGAGGGCGTCAACGGGGTCATCCAGATGCCGCGCTGCACCATCGCCGTGCGCCGCTACATCGACGCCGGCGGCCTCTACCTGGTGCTCTACGACACCAACTCCTATGCCGGGCCGGTGGCCAGCTTCCTGGGCTGCTCGCCCTACCAGTTCGCTGTGCGCTCCTCCAACATCGGCTTCGCCGGGCCGGGCGTCATCGCCGAAACCACCGGACTGCCCGTGGCCCCGGACTATCACCGCGCCTACCACGCCCTTTCGCGCGGGCACATCCACGGCATATGGGATCGCCGGGAGGCCAAGAAGAATCTCCACCAGGCCCTCTTGACCATGGGCGGGCGCAACCTTTACTATCGTTAGCCCGCACGCAGACGGAACGCCTGCGCCCACATTCTGCAATCAAGGAACAAGAGTGCTGAATATCAAAGAATTGCTTGATGAGGTGAAAGCCTCCCCCTATCGTGAGATCGTGGTGGCCGCCCCGCATACCGGGGTGGTGGAGTTTGCCGGACTGAAGAAGGGCGACTTGGTGCACGGCCGCCGGGGCGAGTTCAAGGAGAAGCCGGGCACCCTGCTGGGCCACCTGACCCGTGAACGCAACCGCAAGCCCATCACCGCCCCGGAAAAGGGCGAGGTGGAGAGCGTGCGGACTGAGCTTGAGGGCAAATTCGTCGAGGCGGGCGAGCCCCTGGCCACCATCCGCCATTTCCTGACCCGCAAGGAAGTCATCGAAAGCATCCTGAAGGAGGCGTTGTACCTGTTCCGGGCTCCTGAGCGGGCCAAATATTATTTCGTGCCCGAGGTGGACCAGAAGCTCAAGGTCTCGGGCAAGCGCTCGGTCCGCGTGACCGAGGGCATGGAACTGATGATCGTCTCCCGAATGAAGCGCGAAACTCCGCTGGTCTATTCCGGCCCCGAGGGCATCATCCACTCGGTCTATTTCGGCCGGGGCGACAACGTGGACGAGGGCGCGCCGCTCATCGGCGTCTGCCCCGAGGACCAGCTGACCGTGATTCAGGATGTGGTCGCCCGCATCCAGAGCGAATGGGAAGAAGCGTAATGGGCACCGTACTCCAGATTCGTGTCCAGGCCGTGACCTTCAGTGAGGACGAGGCCCGCAGAAAGTGGCCCGCGTTGTGGGAGCTGGTCTGGGGAGACGGCGGCGAAGCCATCCCGAAAAAGGGCGTGGTGGAGCTTGCCCTGGCCGTGTACAACGCGGTCCGCGCCGGGCTGATCGATTCGGCAAAAGCGGACGCCCTGCGCGACGGGGCCGAGGCTTTGGAGGCGTTGCGCTTTCAGCTTCAGGACGCCCTGGCCGCGCGCAATCCGCAGGACGCGGACAAACTCTCGTACCGGATCGAGGATGGGCTGACCGATCTGGAAGACATCGCCGCCAAATTCTGATAATCGCAATGTCCATCCGATAACGAATACGCCAAGGAGTTGATATGGCTGGGAGCATGAATAAGGTAATTTTGATCGGCAGACTGGGGCAGGACCCCAAGCTCTCCTATACTTCCTCCGGCCAGGCCGTGGCGAACTTCTCCGTTGCGACCGACGAGGGATACCGCGACCGCCAGACGGGCCAGAAGGTCGAGCGCACCGAGTGGCATCGCGTGGTAGCCTGGCGGCAGGCCGCCGAATTCTGCGGCAACTACCTGGCCAAGGGCCGCCTGGTCCTGGTGGAGGGCAAGTTGCAGACCCGCAAATGGCAGGGCCAGGACGGCCAGGACCGCTACACCACCGAGATCGTGGCCGACAACATCCAGGGGCTCGACCGTGCGCCCGAAGGCCAGGGGCAGTATAGCCAACCAGGCCAGCAGCAGGGGCAACAGCAGGGCGGTTATCCGCAACAGGGCGGCTACCAGGGCAATCCTCAGCAGGGGCGTCCGCAGGAGGACGAGGATCTGGGACCCGCCTTCCCCTCCGAAGCGAGCGGGATGGACGACGTGCCGTTCTGAGGAATTGCATGGAGTGTCCGGCCAGCGAGGGCGGAAAGCGCTGTTAGCCCGGAACTGGTAACGGTTATGGAAGATTTTAGAGGGTGGCTTTGGCCACCCTCAGGCGGCTGACAAAGGCCCTGCGTCGTTGCTTCAAAAAAGGCAAACCCTCGCGTATTGTATCTACGCGTCGATTTTGCCTTTTTTCGCGCCTAGAGCATTTTAATCTTGAAGTGATTAATAGCCACAAGAGGTAAACCAACCTTTCGCATCTTGCGGAGTTACAGCCGATAGTGCCGTCGCGATGGCTTTGAGAAGCGAATTGAAATTTTATCTGTAATGGGGGGATGCCATTTTTTTAGCTGATTCAGGATAATAGTCCCAGAGAATAGCAAAATATAACTTTCGACCATCATCAGCGAGGGAAGAAAGTCGTTTCTTCAATGCTTGTCTTGTCACTGTTGGTTTCCTTAAATGGTACCGGAGGCGGGATTCGAACCCGCAAGGCCTAAGCCGGGGGATTTTAAATCCCCTGTGTCTGCCATTTCACCACTCCGGCATATACCAAACTAGACCGCCATTATTCCCTCAAAAAGAGCCTATACGTGACAATTCGCGTGACAAGCAAGTTGCCGTAGATTTCACGGCGGCAAGTCTTACCTGTTGGAATATTATAATTAAATAGGAAACACCCGGAATGTTACGGGTGTTTCGTTTTCATTTTTTCAAGTGCTGTCAGTGTGTTACGGTCACGAAAATTGATTTAAGTCCCCGGTGTCTACCAGTTCCACCACCCAGGCTCGGGTTGTTTGCATTAGCCCGCAACTCGGCGGGGCGTCAACGTGTTTTGGCCGGGGCCGGTTCCTTCCGCTACTGCATCAGGGAGAGGTAGTTGCGGAACAGGCGCGGGCTGACACGGGAATACTGATCGAAATCCGAGACGATTTCCAGGCCCGGGATGATCGCCCGGGTGACCGGGATGGCCAGGTCCTTGCGCGTCAGGTCGGCATAGGCCGGGTGGTAGCCGTTGGCCATGAGCGTGGCCTCCAGCACCAGCAGGTCGCCCTCGGCGCTGCCCGTGGAGAGGTCGGGCAGGTCCTCCAGGCGGCGCACCGGCAAGCCTTCCGGGGCCGGGCTGCCTGCCGGGCCGGGGTAGGGGTAGGCGGTCTCGGTCATGGCCGAAACCACGGCGCTCCGGCCGTCCAGGCCGCAGCCGCCGCCCTTGTTCACGTCGCCGTGGCGGCCCAGGACCACGGACTTGTAGCAGGGCACGCCCAGCTCCGTGGTCAGGTCCTGGAACCAGATGTCGATGCCGTCCGCGCGGTAGTTCCCCAGCAGCTTGGCGATTTCCGGGTCGTCCGCCTCCAGCCGGAAGCAGCGGCTCGGATCGAAGGGCGTGGTCGCGTCCGCGTCGCGCTCGATGACCTCGGTCAGGGCCGCGACCTTGGCCTCGGCCATGGTGTTGCCCGACGCGAGCCCGGTGGAGCCCAGGGCCGAGAACAGGGACGGCTCGTCCAGGTTGCAGAACAGGAACACGAACTGGGCCGGGATGAGCACGGGCGCGGAGCCGCCCCGGCCGTCCGGGGCGTCGCCCTCGAACCAGTGAATGCGCTGCCCGGCGTAGGGCGCTTCCAGCCGGACCCGGCGCAGGTCCAGCGCCTCGGCCTCCAGCTCGTCGAGCGCACCGAGGGTCAGCGGGTAGTCGCGCTGGTAGCCGAGCACGCCCTTGGGGCCGAAGGAGGCGTAGGACGAGAACCGCTCGGCCATCTCCATGGCGCAGGACGCGTCGGCCCGGGCGCGCGAGAGGCCTCGGCCATAGCTGGTCTGGATGCCTTCCAGGCTGTTGGAGAGGCGGCCGCTGACCGTGCGGGTCTTGACCATCCAGTGGCGCAGGCTGGCGATGGGCGAGAGCGAGGCCTTGTGGGCCATGACCGGCCCGAGGAAGGCGTCGGCCTTGTCCAGGGCCTGGAAGGCCATGTCCAGGGTTTCCTCCAGCGGGCGGCGGGGCTTGGGCGGGGGCAGCCTGCCTTCGAGCCCGGCCCGGATTTCGGCGGCGGGCACCGGCCCGGCGTCCGGCATGGGTGGCAGGGCGGGCGGCTCGATGCCCATGGTGTCCGGATGGAGGAGCGGGGCCAACGAGAAAATGTTGTCCGCGAACATGCGGATCCAGCGGGTGTGGAGTTCCTGGTCCGGCCGTAGGCGCGAGCGGATGTGCACGGCCGGGGTGTGGGGGAGCAGGGCCGCCGGGTCCAGGCCGTCGAAGAGCGGCAGCAGGTGGCGGTGCCGTTCGTGGCAGATGCACGCCTCGTACATGATCGCGGTCAGGACCGGGTCGGACGCGCCCTTGTCGCGCATGGCCTCCTCGATCAGTTTCTTGAGCATCCGGGTGCGGAAGTCCTTGAACCCCTGGAGCACGAATTCGTGCATGTGGTCGTCGTAGGGATATTTGCGGAGATGGTCGGTCATCTCGTTGAAGCTCAGGTTCGGTTCCGGCATGGCCGCGAACATGCCCACGCCGAAGTCGGTATTCATCATTTGCAGCTTGTAGCGCATGGTCTTCCTTTTGATTTCCCTCTTCATTTTTGCCAGATTTCCCCGTACAACAGACGGGGCGTCGGGGACCCGGCGCTAGGCTATGGCATTACCCCCTCGAACACAAGGTTTGGCTGCGGGAACAGGCGCCACATGGAAGAATATCCGGCGAAGCGGGCCGTCACATGGTCCATGATTCTCAGGTTCGGGGCGGCCCTCGGGTTGCTCGGGCTGCTGACCTATGCCATGGAGCACTGGGGCGGGCGGTACATGACCCGGCTCTCGGATTTCGTGGCCGCCCAGGGCAGCCTGGGGCCGGTGGTGTTCGTGGCGGCCAATGCGTTGCTGACCATGCTGCTGGTGCCCCAGGTGCTGTTCACCGTGGCCGCCGGGGCGCTCTTCGGCTGGAAGCTCGGGGCGGTCTGCGCCTCGGCGGGCATGACCATCGGCGCGGTGGGGGCGTTCTTCCTGGCCCGCTACGGCGTGCGCGAGCGCATCCGGGCGAGGTTCGCCGGGCGGGCCGTGTTCAGGCAGATGCAGCGTCTCAGCCGCTCCCACCCCCTGCATCTCATCTCGCTTAGCCGGGTCATCCCGGTCCTTCCCTTTCCGGTGACCAGCTATCTGCTCGGCGTCACCGAGGTCCGCTCCCTGCCCTATGCGTTTCTGACCTGGGTGTGCATGCTGCCCGAGACGCTCTTCCTGGCTTCGGGCGGGCATCTGCTGCATTCGGGGATCACGGGCCGGGCCTCGGTGGAGGCTGCGGTGGTCCTGGTCGTGGCCGGGATCGGCGTGGGCATGGTCGTCCGCCGGATGAAGAAGCGGCTCCTGGAAGGCGCAGAAAAGGACTAGCCGAGCTGCTCTGCCAGCTTGCGGACCTTGGGCAGCAGGGCGCGGGCGATGGCCTCGACGCCCCGGGCGTTGGGATGCAGGCCGTCCATCAGCGTCAGGGAGGGATTGCTGTAGTAGCTGGAGAGGATGTCCGGGAAGAGCGGCAGCTTGTAGCGTTTGGCCAGGTGGGTGAAGAGCCGGTCGAACCCGGCCCGGTAGTCCGGGTCGGGATTGAGTTCGGCGGCGATGCCGACCAGCAGGACCGGGATTTTCGCGCCGAGCAGGGCCTCGATGATCGCCGAGAGGCTGGCCTCCACCCGGGCCACGGGCTCGTCCAGAAAACAGTCGTTGGCCCCGAACTCCACCAGGGCGGCGTCGGGCGCGGATTCGAGCACCGCGCCGATCCGGCGCAGGCCGTCGGCGGCCGTGTCGCCGGACACGCCGAAGTTGAGGCAGCGGGCCTTGATCCCTTCGTCGCGGAGCATCCGCTCCAGCACGTCGGGCAGGGCCTCGCCGGGCTCCAGGCCGTAGCCTTCGGTCAGGCTGTCGCCGAAGCAGGCGATGCGCATGGTGGTTGCCCTATCCGTTGATCCAGAGCTTGACCCGGGCGGATTCCTCGGCCCAGCCCTTGCCCAGCCGCAGGTTCAGGAAGTGGGAGTAGACCACGTCCAGCATTTCCAGGCAGCGCTCGATGAGGAATATCTTTTCCAGAAACTTGGCGTCCGGGTCGTCGCCTTCCTCGTCCCTGGAGGCGACCTTGGGGGTCTTGAGGCCGGACAGGCCGAAGTCCGAGGCGCTGATCGAGACCAGCCAGCTTTCTTCGTCCATGGCGAAGAGGACCTGCGCCTTGTTGACCTTCTTGCCGTGCAGCAGGCCGGTCTTGGCCTCGCTCATTTCCCCGCCGGGGCTGGAAACCGTGGTCGTGGCCCTGGTTTCGCCTTCGCCCCCTTGCACCGAGAGCTTCTGCTCCATCTGCAGGGTGAACTTTCGGTTGTCCTTGAGGGCGAAAAGCGGGTTGTCGCTGTCGGTCTTGTACCAGAGCCAGGTCAGAAAATCCTGGCCGAGCAGGTTGTTCTCGCGTTCGACGAGGGAGAGGTCCATGGCGGCTCCTTACACGAAGATGGTGGGATCGAGGTTTTCCAGCCGGGGCGCGGCTTCCTCGCCCAGGATGTCCATGGCGGCGAAGAACGGGGTCAGCGGCTCCAGGTGGAGATCGAAGGTCAGGGTGAAGTAGTCCTCGAACAGGGCGCGGACCTTGGTGTTGGTCGTGTCCAGGTATACCCGGTTGGCGGGCGGGTTCCAGAAGACGTCGAACGATGCCGGGATGGGCAGGGTGCGGGCGCGCAGCTTGAGGGTGATCTGCTCCTTGATCTCGCGCTTGCGGTCGCGGGAGACGAAGTTCCGGCCCTGCTCCTTGTTGTACTCCAATTCCTTGTTGATGGCGATGGTCAGGTGCTTCTTGAGGACGGAAGGCGGGATACGCCGGGTGTCGAGCCGCAGCTTGAAGGCGAAATAGGCGGCCTTTTCCGGCGGCGACTGGGTCCAGTTCATGTCCAGCATGTCGTCGATGTTGGTCCAGCCGAAGGACCGTTCGTCTGCGGTGGCGTCGATATCGACAAAGCAGAATTGTCTTAGTTTTTCCGGCACCTGCTGGAGAAGGGCGTTGGGGACCTCCTCAATGATGCGGTATCGGGTCAGGCCCAGGCTGGCGGCGAGAATGCTCACTTCGGCTCCTCGGGTTGCGTCGTTGAAAACAAGAGTAACTGCGTAAATCCTCTTGGCCCGCTTGTCCAGTTCCGCGATGCGAAATCCGGCTGTCGGGAACCCGCACGAACCATCTTGTCAACCGCCCCGGACGTGGCTACATTGGCGAAAATTTTGGAGAGGATATGTCCGAGCACCCGCTTTTCGACCTGATCACCTATCTGGAAACGATCGCCGTTGCGGTTCGCCGCCTCGAAGAGGAAGGCGACGTCATCCTGCGCGAGAGGGGGCAGGATGCGTTCACGGCCAAGATGACCGAAAAGGCCCGGCTGCTGGCCGGGTTGGGTGAAAAAGGGCGGCCCCTGGCCGAGAAGGTGGGGGGCGAGTCCGGGCGGGCCATCGTCCGCAGGCTGGACCAGTTCTCCGCGAGCGCGGGCGCGTCCCTGCGTATCGGCAGCGTTTTTTTCATGACCGCGCTGCTGTACCCCGCAGACCACAAGGCGGGCGAGCCCAACGACCTCGAAGCGTATATCGGAACCCTGCGGGAGAAGCTGTAGCGATCAATCGGGGAGTTTGAATTCCCGGTCTCTCTGGGCGTGCTTGCGGGCGGCCTGCTGCTTCTGGCCGAGCAGGACCACGGCGTGCACCCCGTCATCCTGGGCGCGGTCCAGTTCTTCGAAAACGCAGCCCACCGAGCCGCGCTCGTGGCGCATGACCTTGGCGATGAGCCCGGTGACCTTGGTCTCGCCGTTGAGGAGCAGGTCCATCTCCAGCTTGACTCCCCCCTTGATGCGCGGTTTCTCGAAATCGAAGCCCAGGCCAGTGGCGCTGATGTCCGTGACCGGGTACTGCTTTCCCAGCCGCTTGACCAGGACGGTCAGCCCGTCCACCTTGATGCGCAGGGCATTGCGCTTCCTGGCCCGCTCGTCGTCGCCTTTGAGCGAGAGGCTGAATCCCAGGGCGTCTGCATTGATGGGGTCGGCGGATATCTGTTTGGACTTCTTCCGTTTCTTGACGTCCTTGCCGGTCAGGGTGACATCCATTCCCTGAGGTGTTTCGCCTTCTTTCCGCTTCTTGGCCGCGAGGCTTTTCCCGGCGGGCTTGACGCCTTTGGTCCGGGTCGTCCTGGCCTCGGCCGCAGACCCCTTTCCGGTCGCCTTCTTCTTTTTGGGGGCGGGCTTTTTTTTGCCGGAGGAGAACAGGTTGGTTATGAAAGAGAAAAGGCCCATGGCGTATCGGTCGGTTCGGTTGAGGTTCTGGCAGGAACTACCCGCAAGCATAGGTCAAAAGGCCAGCCATGACAAGGCGTTTGGTCGGGGTGAATAGCCGATGCGTCCCCTTTTCCGGCGGCTGGGGCTTGACATTTTCCCGGCCAGCGGACAAAGAATACTAAGTTTCAAGCCAATAACGGGTTGCTCAGGAGGATAACATGATTGGTGAACTGCTTTCCGGGATGGCGCACAGCTCCGGCCCCGGTTTTGTTGGTGTATCCCTGATTTTCATCTATCTCGCATGGATTCTCGCCATCGGCTGTATTCGGGTGAAGGAAGCCATGAACGAGGACCACCACTAGAAGAAAAAACGCGGAGCCATGGCCCCGCGTCCGGTTTTTCCGAAAAGGCCGCCTTCCTGCGGGAAGGGCGGTTTTTTTCGTCTTCAGGCCGGGCGCCTTCCGGCCTCGCCTTCCAGGACGATGTCGAGCAGGTATTGCCCGTAGCTGTTCTGGCTCATGACGCAGGCCAGCCGACGGAGTTGGTCGGCGTCGATGAAGCCCCTGCGGTAGGCTATCTCTTCCGGGCTGGAGATGACGTAGCCCTGCCGCTCCTGGACCGCGCGCACGAAACTGGCCGCGCCGTGCAGGGATTCGTGGGTGCCCATGTCCAGCCAGGCGTAGCCGCGCCCCAGGGTCTGGACCTCCAGGTCGCCCCGCTCCAGGTAGAGCTTGTTGATGTCGGTGATCTCCAGCTCGCCCCGCGCCGACGGCTTCAGTGATTTGGCCATGGCGATGACATCGTTGTCGTAGAAATACAGGCCGGTCACCGCGTATTTGGACTTGGGCTTTTGGGGCTTCTCCTCGATGGAGAGCGCCTGGAACTGGGCATCGAACTCGACCACGCCGTAGCGTTCCGGGTCCTTGACCAGGTAGGCGAAGACGATGCCGCCCGTTTGCAACCCGCCGCAGGCCTTGAGGATGGAGCCGAGGCCGTGGCCGTAGTAGATGTTGTCGCCCAGCACCAGGCTGACGGTGTCCTTGCCGATGAAGTCCTCTCCGATGAGAAAGGCCTGGGCCAGTCCTTCGGGCTTGGGCTGGACCCTGTAGCTCAGGTTCAGGCCGAGCTGGGAGCCGTCGCCGAGGAGCTCCTCGAAGCGGGGCAGGTCGGTCGGAGTGGAGATGATCAGGATGTCCCGGATGTCCGCCAGCATGAGCGTGGACAGGGGATAGTAGATCATGGGCTTGTCGTAGACCGGCAGGAGCTGCTTGCTCACCACGCGGGTCAGGGGGTGCAGGCGGGTGCCGGAACCGCCCGCCAGGATTATGCCTTTCATCTGTGCCTCGCTGCTCCTGTGATTTACTTCGAATGTGAGTTAGGATACATCCCAACGGCACATGACACGCAATACCCTATAGGGCCTGGACGGGCCAAAAGGCAACCCGATTGACGAACCCGGGGAGCGGTGACCAGCATGAATTATCCCTATTTTCAGTTCTCCGGCGGCATATTCGCGGCGCTTCTGTTCCTGGTGGCCCTGTTCTTTCTGTTCATTTTCCTGCCCGTGTCCCTGGTCACCGAAGCCTTTTCCAGGCTGGGGCTGACCCCGGTGCAGGGGTTTCTGGTACTCATCGCCATCCTTCTCGGCCGCACCGTGAACCTGCCGGTCTTCACCAGCGAGCGGCTGGTGATGGTCCCCCGGCGGCGTGGTGCCCGGTTCACCCTGGATGAAAACGGCCATCTGCTTCAGATCGACGAGGAGCCGGGCAACGAGTTGAAAAAGCAGGTCCTGGCCGTGAACGTCGGCGGCTGCGTCATGCCCGTGCTGCTCAGCCTGACCTTTCTGGTCGGGCTGCACGTGGCGGACCGGGCGGAGGGCGTCTATCCCTGGCTCGCGTTTTCGCTCGCCGCCGTGGCCGTGGGCTGCTACGCCATGGCCCGGCCCGACCCGCTGACCGGGTTGCGGGTGCCCCTGGTCATGCCGGGGCTGATGACTTTCCTCTCCGTGTATTTCTTCGTTCCCGAACCGCTGCGGCCGGTGACGGCCTACGTGGCGGGGACGTTGGGCACGCTGATCGGCGGCAACCTGATCCCGCTGCTTTCGCCGCGCATCCGGTCCCGGATCGGCACGCCCGAAATCGCCATCGGCGGGGCGGGAACCTTCGGCGGCGTCTTCGTGGCCGGAATCCTGGCTGTCCTGCTGGCCTAGAAAATCCAAGGAGAAGGCATGACCGAACGCACCGTGACATTGATCCTGGAATCCGGAGTGGAAAAGGGACGGCGCATGCACTGCTGTGCAGCGGGCGCGGACGCTCCCTCCGGCTGGCTGCTCGCCCAGGGCGCTTTGCCGCACCTGCGGGCGGGCGACCGCCTCACCGGAGAAGGCGCGGAATTCGCCGTGCTGTCCACGGGCTGGCTGCCCGGCGGTCCGGGCGAGGCTTCCGGGCGCATGTGCCTTGTCGAAGCCCTGGCCGCCGTCCGGCCGGGGCGGTTGGAATGCGCCGTTTCCCGTTGCGGCTATGCCCTGGCCTGGATCACCCTGAGCGACAAGGGCGCGGCGGGCAAGCGAACGGACGAGTCCGGCCCGCTCATAGGCGAGATGGCGGCGCGCCACCTCGATCTGAACACCGTGCAGGGGTTCATCATTCCGGACGAGCCATCCCGGCTCAAGGCGTTGCTGGCGGACCTCGCCCTGGGGCAGGGGTTCGACCTGATCATGACCACCGGCGGCACCGGCGTAGGCCCGCGCGACATTACGCCCGAGGCCACCCTGGCCGTCATAGAGAAGCGGCTGCCCGGCTACGAGCGGGCAATGACGGCCGCCAGCCTGGCCAAGACGCCCCACGGCGCCATCTCCCGGGCCGTGGCCGGGACGCTGGGACAGGCCCTGATCGTGAACATGCCCGGCAGTCCCAAGGCCGTGGCCGAGTGCCTTGATCCGCTGCTTCCGACCTTGCGGCACACCCTGGAGAAATTGCAGGGCGACCCATCGGATTGCGCACTTTTACGTAAATGATTCGTCGTATTTACACTTGCAGACTGGCCTGAGACTTGGTAAAGACTTGGGTGTGATTTTGTTGCAGGTTCAACAGAAGTGCTTGAAATATCAGATAGGATGTCATCTATGCGCCTCAAACGGTTTTGGTTTTTGCCCGTGGTGGCCGTGGCCTTTCTGGCCCTTGCCGGTTTCGCTTTCGCTCAGGATGCCGATCCCGACATGGCGTCGGCCGACGACGCCAAGATGGAGGACATCACCGGCTCCTTCGAGTTGGAGCGGTGCGTGAAGAGAGCCCTCGCGCTCAACCCGAGCATGACCGGCATCCGTGCCCAGCTCCAGGGGAGCAAGTACGGCACCAAGTCCTCTTTCGGCGCTTTCCTGCCGTCCGTGAGCGGCACCTACGGCTGGACCCACTATGACCGCAAATATTCCTACAGCGGCCATTACAGTGACTGGGCCAGTTCGGTGGACGTCAGCCAGCCCGTGTTTCACGGCTTCAACATCCTGGCCACCTGGCAGAAGGCGCAGCTGACCGAGGAGTCCAACGAGGCCTCGCTGAACAACGTCGAATTGTCGCTCATCGCCAGCGTGCAGTCCAACTTCCTCTCGCTCCTCAAGGCCCGCATGGACGTCAAGAGCGCGCTGGATTCCGTGGCCCGTCTCGAATCCCAGCTCAAGGTGATCACCGCATTTTACGATGTAGGCCTGCGGCCCAAGGCCGAAGTGCTCGACGCCGAGGTCGACCTGGCCACCGCGCGCCAGGGGCTTCTCACCGCCCAGAACAACGTGTCCATCCAGGAGACCCAGCTGAATACGCTGCTCAACATCCCGGTGGAGACCCAGGTTGATTATGTGGGCGAACTCAAGGACATCCCTTTTGATCTGGACCTCAAGGATTGCCTGTCGCGCGCCTATGCCGGGCGGCCCGACCTGGTCATCGGCCAGAAGAGCGTCGAGATCGCCAAGAAGGACGTGACCCGCGCGGCCAGCAGCTTCTATCCCCAGGTGGACGCCGATTGGGGCTACACCAACAAGGGCGCCAACCCCGGCCTCGGAAGGGGCAGCGGCGACTATCCGTACACCTCCAAGGAGTACTGGACGGCCGGTGTCTCCGCGTCCATGAGCATCTTTCAGGGCGGGCAGGACTACTACGACTACAAGCAGTATGAAGAGGTGGTGAAGCAGGTCGAGGCCGAGCTTGAGAACACCCGTCTCAACGCCGGGTTCGAGGTCAAGCAGGCCCTGCTCAACATCAAGGAAGCGGCCGACCGAATCACCGTGGCCCGCAAATCCGTGGAAGCCGCAACCGAGGCCTACCGCATGGCCGTGGCCCGGTATCAGGCCCAGGTCGGCACCAACACCGACGTGTTGAACGCCCAGGCGCGCCTGACCGACAGCGAGGCCCAGCTCTCGCAGTCCCTGGCCGACTATGGCACCGCCATTTCCACCCTGTACGTGGCCATGGGCGAGAAGAATCTCGGCCTGAAGGAGGCCAAGTAGCGGGTATGTTCGGCCAAAAGAGGTCTTGGCAGGCCAGGGGCATGGCCTGCGAAAAATGCGGCCATGACCTGACGGCCCATCGCGGATGTCGCGAGGTTTCCCTGCGGTGCCCAACCTGCGGGCAGATTTACGACCTGAGGAAGTTCGCCGCCGAAATGGACGAGGATTTCGAGGAGGCTATGGGGTTTGTGCCCATGGACAGGATCTGATTCCTCTGCAGAAATGCGCATTGGACGCGCGGCCTTCGTACTGACGTTGGCCGCCGTCTTCTTTTTCATCCCCCTGACCGTCCGGGCGGAGGACGGGGAGTGGCAGCCGCTGGTGGACCGTCTGGCGGCCGACGGCTTCGATCGCACCTATGTCCAGTCCCTGTTCGGCCGCAAGAGCCTGCGTTTCGATCCGGAGATCATGGCCCGCAAGATGAACGTCCTGCTGGATACCCGGCTGACGGCCAGGAGTCCGGCACCTGCGCCGGAACCTGAAGTCCTGACCCGCTATCTCAATCCCATCCTGCTGGCCGGGGCCTATGCCTATTTTCGCGAGCATTCGGCCGACTTCGAAGTCATTCGCCGTCAATACGCCGTGCCGGGAGAAGTGCTGACCGCGCTGATGCTGGTGGAGACCAAGCTCGGCACCCAGGTGGGCAGCAAGAACGGTCTGACCATCCTGGCCTCCATGGCCCTGGCGGGGGATTTCGAGCGCATCAGGGATCACATCGAGCCCGTCGATATTTCCGAAGAAACGCGGCAATGGCTCGAGCGGCGCACCGCGCAGAAGGGCAACTGGGCCTATGAGGAGCTCAAGGCGCTGATCACCTATGCCCGCCGCAACCGGCAGGATCCGCTGAACATACCCAGCTCGGTCTACGGGGCCATCGGACTGTGCCAGTTCATTCCGTCCAGCGCCATCCATTACGGCGTGGACGGCAACGGCGACGGCCGGGTGGACCTGTTCGACAACACGGACGCCCTGTTCAGCATGGCCAATTTCTTGAAACGGCACGGATGGAAGGGAAGGCTCGACCGCGACGCCGAGCTCAAGATCATCTACCGTTACAATCATTCGGAGAGCTACGCCCTGACCATCCTGGCCGTGGCGGACCGGATCACGAAGACCAGCCGGTTTTTCGGCAATCAGTGATCGTCGAGCAGGCTGTGGTAGAGATTCAGGCTGCGCTTGAGAAAATCATCCAGGTTCAGTTGGGACATGAGCCGTTTCTGGCGGTCCAGGACCTGAACCTTCACCGGTTCCTTCGATACCTCGAAGATGGCCGTCGCCATCGCCTTCTCGTCGCCGGGAGGCGCCAGGGCGGGCGCGCTGACCAGATCGGGCATGACGCCTACGGTGGTGGAAACCAGCGGGCGGCCTGCGGCCATGATTTCCAGGGCCGCGCGGGCGATGGTCTCGGACCAGAGCGAGGCGACCACGCCTATGTCCAGGGCCGAGATGCAGGCGGGCACGTCGTCGCGGCGGCCGCTGATGCGCGTGATGTCGCCCACGCCCGACGCCGCTATCTCGGACTCGATTTCGTCGCGGGTCATGGCCGTGTCGAAACCGATGAGGAAGAGCTTGATGTTCGGCAGTCCGGCGTTGCGCAGCCTGGCCACGGCGCGGATCAGCTCGCGGTGTCCCTTGACCCGGTCGAAGCGGCCGAGCAGGCCGACCACCAGGTCGTCCGGGCCGAATCCGAATTCGCGCCGCACGGTTTCGCGGCCCTCGGGATCGAAGGCGAAGCGTTCGGTGTCCACGCCGCCGTGGATGAGCCAGACCCCCTTGCCGGGGGTGCGCATCTTCCTGAGGAAGTGTTCGGCCATGAACCGGTTGGTGACGACCACGGCGTCGGCCACGCTGGCGTGGAGCCAGCGGTTGACGGCGTCGCTGCGGGGCGGGCGCTGGTCGCCTCGGGTACGCACCAGCCGGAAGTGAAAGCCCGCCAGCTTGAGCAGCCCCCAGAGAAAGAAGCCTTCGCCCCGGTGGCAGTTGACGATGTCCGGACGGTGCGTCCGGAGCAGTTGTATGATATGACCGGTGGCGCGGGCGAAGCGGACGGGGTTGGTGGTGTTCAGGTCCACGGATTCGGTGCGCAGCCCGCTCGCCTGTGCCGCCTTTTCCGCGTCCGTGCCCGCCTGGGTCAGCACCAGCACCTCGTGCCCGGCGTCGGCCAGGAGACGGCTCAGGGTGATGGCATACCACGCGGTGGCGTTGAACCAGCGGACGTTGATGACTTGGAATATTTTCATGGCGTGCGTTCGGCCTCGTTGATGGTCCAACATGACAGGTCGCGTGCGTGAAGGCAAGGCCTTATATTCATGGATGAAACGCTGATTTCCATAATTTTGCCCACCTACAACCGGGCGCAGTTCATCGAGTCCGCCCTGCGTTCGGTCTTCGTCCAGACCCATTCCCGTTGGGAGCTGGTGATCATCGACGACGGGTCCACCGACGGCACTTCCGAAGTCCTTGCCCGGTATGACGATCCCCGCATCATCCTGGTTCGACAGGAAAACCAGGGAGTATCGGCGGCGCGGAACGCGGGCGTCGCGCGGTGCTCGGGCGGGGTTATCGCCCTGCTGGATTCCGACGACGAGTGGCTGCCCAGAAAACTGGAGAAGCAACTTGCCTACATGCGGCGGCACGGCTACGAAATCTGCCAAACGGACGAGATCTGGATTCGCGGCGGCAGGCGCGTGAATCCGAAGGCCAAGTATGCCAAGCCGGAAGGGTGGTTCTTCAAGGATTCCCTTGAGATGTGCCTGATCAGCCCGTCCTGCTCCATGTTCACCAGGGCGGCCTGGGAGGTCATGGGGCCGTTTGATGTGCACATGCCATCCTGCGAGGATTACGATATGTGGCTGCGGGCCTGCCTCCACTACCCGGTGGGGCTGGTGCGCGAGCCGCTGACCGTCAAGCACGGCGGCCGCCCGGACCAGCTATCCAATTGCGTGCCCTGTGCGGACCTGCACCGTATCCGGGCCTTGATGAAAATCCTGCAAAGCGGGAAACTTGACGAGGAGCAGGGCAGGGACGCCCTGTCGGCCCTGGGGCGCAAGGTGGAGATTTATATGCAAGGGTGCGGAAAGAGAGGAAAAACCGATGAGGCAGAGCGGGTTTGGAACCTGTTTTGCATGGTGCGGGAAGGGAAAAAAGTTCCCTTGAATACATTGCGTTAGCCACAAGGGGCCAGCAGCAACCGTTTCCGGCCGTTCGGGGATGACCCGAAGGTGCGGACCAGAGGTGTTTCGTGCCACCAATTGCCCGTCTCATAGACCTGCTTCCCAACATCGAGCAGTCGCGCATGGTCGCGTCCGGCTACGGCGTATGGGTTTCCTGGAAGGGAAACCTGAACAACGCCGTGGAGAACACCCTGCGCGAGTATGGCGCCCTGATGCTGGCGGAGGAGGACGGGCAGGCCCTGTGGTTCTGCAATACCCGGGAATTGTTCCGGGCCTTGGCGCGGCTCCAGATATGGGCGCGCGTCAACCCCATGCCCGTACTTTGCCAGGTGGTCCCGCTGACCTTCCTGGTCGGCTATTCCATGGATTTTTCGGTCTCCCTGTCCGCCGAACTGGACCGGCAGGACGCCCGGGTTCCCGAGGACTTCGAGATCCTGATCCATCCCAAGCTCAAGGAGAGGGTCAACGAGGTGCCCGGCCTGAGCACCGTGACCGTGGGCAACGTGGACGGCCTGGCCCCGGTGGATTGGCTCGGTCTGCATGTCGATCAGGGGCTGGACTACGAGACCATCCGCAAATGGTACTTCATCATCAAGCCGCTGGGCAAGATGTCCGACCGGGAGAGCATCGTCGGTTGGCGCGATTTTTCGTCCAACATCCTGGCCCTGGTCCAGCGGCTCGGCCTCAAGTACGTCTCGGACGTCAAGGAAGGGGCCATCTTCTTCCCCTTGGACAACTTTCAGCTGCTCAAGAATTTCTGCAACGAGATCCTGACCCTGATCCGCGAGGTCAAGGAGGACCCCGAGCGGGAGGCGTGGCCCGTGGTCATGGCGGCGGTGTCTCAGGAGAAGCTTCAGTTCACTCAGGATTTGCCCAAGAAGGTCGGGCTGGACTGGAACCGGCTCACACCGGATTTCCCCCACGTCCGGTTCATGGATGGCTTCCTGCTCTCCCAGTGGTTCAAGGTCAACGAGGCTCGCTACGGCACCGACGCCCTGTCCCTGGATTCGTGGTGCACCATCGCCCAGAAGGAGGGCGGGGAGCTCATGGAACATGGCACCATGGAGGTCATGCTGCCCCATGTCCTGCTGTGCATGGAAGGGGCCGAGTGCTTTTACTGCGGCCAGAAGAACCACAAGCCTTCCCAGTGCCCGTCCCGGTTGATGGCTTCGGTCCATCCCCAGGTCTGGCATCTGCTCTCCAAGGTGGATGTCAAGGAATTCAACAAGGGGCTGGGCGTCATCGGGGACGAGGTCAAGGCCGATGATTTTCCGGCCACGGTGAGCGCGCTCATGGAGCGCAAGGAGGACCTGGCCAGCCTCATCGCCAGGGCCATGTTCGAGATCAACGTTCCGGGGCAGCTCCGCATGCTCAAGCTGGTGTGGCGCAATCGGGGCAAGGAGTGGAGCGACGGATTCCGCCAGCTCGCGCCCATCGAGGGCGGCTTCCTGTGGGATGCGCTCAAGCATGTGGAGGCCCTTGAATACGACAGCGCCGAGGAATTGCTGAAGGCCGCCCAGGCCAAGTATCCGCGCAGCTATCAGCCGCATTCCCTGTGGGGATTCCTGCACCTTGAGAAGGGCGACATGAACCAGGCGCTCTTTCATTGGCAGGAGGCGGAGCGCATGAGCTACACCCCCTTGCAGCAGGGGTATTTCGCGTATCTGCAAGGGCGGCTTCAGGAGGTCGCAGGCAGCCTCAAGGACGCCATCAACTCCTTCAAGCGGGTCAATACCTATTCCCCGGTCTGGATCGACCCGGTCTACCGCCAGGCCGTGAGCATGGTGAAGATGGGCTTCACCGGCCAGGCCATGGATCTGTTCTCCGATCTCATTCGGCGCGACCCGAACATCTTCAATCGGGTGCTGCTGGACCCGGAAATCGACCGCGGCCGCGTCCAGATCATGAGTTCCCTTTGGGAGCTGTGGAGCATGGCCAACGAAGAGATGGAGGAGGCGCGTGAGCAGGTGGAGCAGCTGATAAAGGACATCGAGCGCCGTTTCAACGAAAACCACGACTATTTCGAATCGGCCAACGAGGAGCTGGACCGGCTGAACAACCTGGCCGCCACCAACAACTACGTGGCCTACCGGCTCCTGGCGAACGGCACCCGCAAGTTCCAGTCCGATCTGGACGGCGAGGTCAAGCGGGAGATCCAGCGCATCAACACCAACCTCGAATACCAGTCGGACCGCATCCGTTCGATCCAGCGCGAGGCCGCCTGGTTCCCGTTCCCCAAGCTGCTGCTGGAGTTCAACAAGGATTTCAACTTCTGCGTGGACAAGATCAACTGGATCAAGACGCAGAACCTCAAGGACGCCGACAACTTCCGAAAGGCCCTTCTTTTTCTGGAAGAAGTGGAGGACCGCATCAACACCTTGCAGGGACGGCTCGTCACCCTGCGCATCGTACGCGATTCCACACTCTTCGTGCTGATGCTCGGCCGCAATTTCATCTGGCTGGAACTGGTCAGTCTCGGCCTGGCGCTGATCGGCGTGCCGTCGTTCATCTATTTCACCCAGGACATTCAGGGAAACTGGCTTGTGGACGCCCTGCGCGAACAGCGCTGGGAGTTCGCCAAGGGGCTGGTGATCATCTTGAGCGTCTTGTGCATCGCCATCGCCGCCATCAAGAGCGCCCTGACCTTCGAGCGGCGCAAGCGGGAGCTCTTCGATCAGTTGGACGAAGAAATCCGCAGCTCGGCCCCGCGCCGCTACTGATAATAACCGTCCCCTTCTTTTCAACTCCCGGCTTTGCGGGTAGGCTTCGGGTCATCTACCACTGTATCCTGTGGAGGCGGCATGCATACCCTGGTACTCATTCGGCACGGGCAGAGCGCCTGGAACCTGGAAAACCGGTTCACGGGCTGGACGGACGTGGACCTGACCGAGCAGGGCGCGGCCGAGGCGCACGCAGGGGCCGGACTCCTGGCCCAGGCCGGGCTGACCTTCGACGTGGCCCATACCTCGTTGCTCAAGCGGGCCATCCGCACCCTGTGGATCGTCCTCGACGAACTGGACCTGATGTGGCTGCCCGTCAACCGCACCTGGCGGCTCAACGAACGCCATTATGGCGCGCTCCAGGGGCTGAACAAAGCCGAAACCGCCCAGAAGTACGGGGATGACCAGGTCTTCGTCTGGCGGCGCAGCTTCGACGAGCCGCCGCCCCGGCTGGAGCCGGACGACGAACGGTTTCCCGGCCGTGACCGGCGCTACGCCTCGCTTTCTCCGCAGCAACTCCCGCGCTGCGAATCGCTCAAGCTGACCATAGACCGGACCATGCCCTATTGGTTCGAGACCGTCGCCCCGCAGATTCGCGAGGGCAGGCGGGTGTTGATCGTGGCCCATGGCAACTCCCTGCGCGGGCTGGTGAAATACCTCGACTCCATGTCCGACGAAGCCATCACCAAGTTGAATATTCCCACTGGGGCGCCTTTGGTCTACGAGCTGGATGACGACCTGAAACCCATCCGCCACTATTATCTCGGCGACCAGGAGACTGTGGCCCGGGCCGCCGAGGCGGTTGCCAACCAGGCCAAGGGCGCGTAACCCTGTCCCGTCATGGACGGGAACCGCTTCACCCGGGCTCTGCTCGACTGGTACGACCGGCGCGGCCGGGACCTCCCTTGGCGGGAGCGGCCCGAGCCCTATGCCGTCTGGATTTCTGAGATCATGGCCCAGCAGACGCAGATGGACCGGGTGGTGGAGTACCACGCCCGCTGGATGCGCCGTTTTCCCGCTCTGGCCGACCTGGCCGACGCCTCCGAAGAGGACGTGCTCAAGCTCTGGGAAGGGCTGGGCTACTATTCCCGCGCACGCAACATCCGCAAGGCCGCCGTCCGCCTGATGCGCGACCACGGCGGCGCGTTCCCGGACGATCCGGCGGCGTTGCGCTCCCTGCCCGGCGTGGGGGACTATACGGCCGGGGCCATCGCCTCCATCGCCTTCAACCGGCCTGTTCCGGCGGTGGACGCCAACGTCCTGCGCGTTTTCGCCCGGCTTATGGATCTGGACGAACCCGTGCGCAAGGCCGGGGTGCGGGCGGCCGTGGAGGAGCGTGTGCGCGGACTGATCCCGGAGGATCGGCCCGGCGATTTCAACCAGGCGGTCATGGAACTGGGGGCGCTGGTTTGCTCCAAGCGGCCGGAATGCGCGGATTGTCCGGTACGGGGGCATTGCCTGGCCTTTGATCGCGGCACCGTGACCCGGCGGCCAGTGCTTACGCCTGCGGCCAAACCCCTCTTTGTCGACATGGCCACGGGGGTTCTGGCGCATGGCGGCCGGGTGCTCATCCAGAAGCGGCGGCCGGGCGACGTCTGGCCCGGCCTGTGGGAGTTCCCCGGCGGGGTCATCGAGGAGGGCGAGAGTCCGGAGCAGGCCCTTCTGCGCGAATACCGCGAAGAGGTGGATCTGGCTGTCCGTCCCGTGGAGCCGATTACGGTGGTTCGATACAGCTACACCCGCTACCGGGTGACCATGCACGCCTTCTTGTGTGAAATCGGGTCCCCGGGCGCGCCTGCGCCGGTGTTCCGCGAGGCCACCGAAGGGCGTTTCGTCCCCTGGACCGAATTGGGCGGCTTCGCCTTTCCCGCCGGACACCGACGGCTTATCGAACATATGCGGCGTGACGTCCGCTTTGCTCGATTTTTCTGATTTTCCCACTATTGCAGCTGGTTGCCTGGATAGGCACGCCCCTTGCTTACACCCCTGCGGCGGCTTGGTTTCAAGCCAAATTTTTGACGTGGGAGAATGCGTATGTCACTGAGCACCAGCCTTGATCTGCAAGCCCTGTCCCGGGAGGGAGTCGCCAAATCTGCCGCAGGCGTATCCGTTACGCGGGAGGCTGGGATGCAGGCCGCGTTCGCCATGCAGCTGCGCATGGCGCAGAACCTTTTTGGAGAAGGGACGTCGCTTCAGGGGGAGGGGAGACCCGAGGCGGGGGACGACGCCTTTGTCGGCGATTCTATGATGTACGAGGCGCTGACGGCCCTCGCCCAGGCCATGCGCAGTGAATCCCTGCGCACGCCGCAGGGGCCGGCCGGCGCCGACCGTGTGTCGGAGAAACTCTCGTCCCTCTCCGCCGCGAACGACGAGGCGACCTCCGGGGCCGATCTTTCCGGGCTGGGCGCGCTGTCCGCGCGGTTCGAATCCGGGGCCGAAGGTGTGGGCTCCATCGGCTACGACAAGGTCGGCGGCACTTCCTACGGCACCTATCAGATCGCGTCCAGGCCCGGCACCATGGACCGCTTCCTCGCCTTCCTGGACGGGAAGGCCCCGCAGTGGGCGCAGCGACTGCGCGACGCGGGTCCGGCCAACACCGGCTCCCGGGAGGGCGGCATGCCCGCCGCATGGAAGGCCGTGGCCGACGAGGACCCGGAGCGGTTCGGGCTTTTGCAGCACGAATTCATTACTCGCGAAACCTATGCCCCGGCCCGGGCCATGATTCTGGAGCAGACCGGCCTGGATTTCGACAACGCGCCGTCCGCCCTGCGCGAGGTGCTGTGGAGCACGTCGGTGCAGCATGGGGCCACGGGCGCGGCCCGCATCTTCGGCCGGGTCATCGATCGTTTTCTCGGCGCAGAGGGGGGCGGGGAATTCAATTCCCGGCTCATCGAGGGAGTCTATGACAGCCGCATGGGCCAGTTCGGCTCGTCCACGTCACGGGTCCGTCGGGCCGTGGCCAACCGGCTGGAGAACGAAAAACAGATCGCCTTGAATTTGCTGGATCATCAGCCGATCGACCGGCTGGTCTAGGCGGAATCGAATCCGATCATTCGGGGGTGCGGCCGTCCGCACCCTTTTTTTGCGCCAATTTTTCCTCCAGGGTCCCGTCCAGCGCGACCCGCAGGGTGCCGATCCGCTGGTCCACCACCACCTGCCCCTGGGCGAACCCCTTGACCTTGCGCACGTCCTTGACCAGGGCGTACATCACGTCGGCGCGGTCGTCGGCGCTGCGGTAGCTCTTGAGCGCGCAGAGGGTGGCGGCCTCGATCAGGGAGGATTCCGGCACCTCGCGGCCCGGGTGGTCGCGGCGCAGGATGACGTGGGAGCTGGCCCCTTCGGCGAGGTGGAACCAGTAGTCGAAGGGGCTGGCCGCCTTGCTGAGCATGGCGTGGTTGGCCTGCTTGTTCTTGCCCCGGATCACGGTGAAGCCGTCCGAGGTCCGGAAGAGCGACACGGCCATGCCCCGGTAGCGCGAGGGCAACGGCGCGGCAGGAACCATGCCCGCAGTTTCCGCCAAAGCCTTGTCGCTGGCCCGTCCGGCCTCGATGGCCTCCAGCTCTTCCAGCAGCACCCGGCGGCGGCGTTCCAGATGGGGGAAGCCTCGCTTGGCCTTCGCCGCCATGCGGAAATAGTGCTCCATGTTTTCGGCCACGCTCAGGTGCGGATTGAGGGGCACGGTGACGGGGCCGAGCCCGGGATGTTCAGCCTCCAGCGATTCCAGCCCTGCGACGTCTCTGAACCGATAGAGAACGGCCTGCAGCGCCTCGCCCCGGACCTGCTCCCCGGCCAGTTGCGCCAGTCGCGCTTTTTCCTGGTCCAGCCGGGTCAGGTTTCGCTGGACCTTCTTGCGGGCGCGTTTGAGCTGGGTCTGTTCCGGGCGCTCCTCCGCCGTTTCCAGCAGGGGGAAAAGGGTGCGCTCGCCATAGGCGTTGGCCGCGTCCAGGGCGCTGGCGAAGGACTCGCCGTCGGGAACGGGCCAGGGCACGGGCGGCTGCGCTCCTTCGGCCGTGGTTTCGATGTGGAAGGTCGCGGCCGTTCCTCCGGCCACGGACAGGTAGACCTCCAGGGCCTTGTCCGGGGAGAGCCGAGTCATTTCCCGGCGCAGGCGCGGCGAAATCTGGGGGTATTCGCGCCAGATGTCCGGGTCGTCCGCGACGTCCTCCAGGGCGGGCCATTCGGGCTGGCGCAGGAAGGCGTCGTCCAGCTCCTCGGCCAGGGTCATGGCGTTGCGGCAGTCGAGGATCAGGAAGCGGCCGCAGGGCGGGGTGTCGCGCGGGGAAAGCTCCAGGGCCAGCCGCAGGGAGGGCCAATCCATTCGCCAGCCCAGAATCTTGCGGTTGGCCAGACGCTTGCGAAACCACATGGCCATGGCCGGGACCTGTTGCGGGTTGACCGGCTTGGTGGCGGTCAGAAAAAGATGGCCCGCCGACTTGGCGGGCCGGAAGATCAGGAAAAGGGGGGCGCCCGTGTTTTGGATCGTGAGCGTCCAGACGGAGGGGCCGGGAAGGAACGTCTTGTCGATGCGCCGCCCGGTAAGCAGCGTCCCCAGTTCGGCGGCGAGGAAGCGGAAGAAGTTGGCTTCCATGGCGGACGGGAGAACGGCGGGCGTGCGTTGGGCGGCTAGTCGCCGCGAACGGCCTCGTCGGCTTCCTGCTTGCTCTTGCAGTTGATGCAGAGCGTGGTCATGGGCCGGGCCTTGAGCCGCGGGATGGAGATATTGTCGCCGCATTCCTGGCAGATGCCGAATTCGCCGTCGTCGATGCGGTCGATGGCCTTCTGGATTTTTTTGATCAGCTTGCGTTCGCGGTCGCGCAGACGCAGGGTGAAGGCGCGGTCGGACTCGGCGGTGGCGCGGTCGGCGGGATCGGCGTATACCTCTCCGGATTCGGTCATGTCCTCAATGGTGGCCTCGCTCTTTCTGAGGATGTCATCGAGCATGCCGTTCAAGGTGTCCTTGAAATACTGGAGGTCTTTTGCGTCCATAGGTTCCTTCCTGATATCTCAGACGAAGTGGTTTGTGGCGTTCCTGAACCGTTTCCTAATACTTAATTAAAGCGCGTTGGTATACTAAAAATGGGCCAAAAGTAAAGCCTTTCCATTAGCTGAAAAAAATCGGGGTGTTCTTGACGACCATGATCGCGGAAAAAATGAAAAAATTAACCTTGACACTTCCCGTGGGCGTGGGTAAACAGTGCTTCGCTTTTGTGAGCGGGAATAACTCAGCGGTAGAGTGCAACCTTGCCAAGGTTGAAGTCGCGGGTTCAAATCCCGTTTCCCGCTCCAATTTCGGCGACATAGCCAAGTGGTAAGGCAGAGGTCTGCAAAACCTCCATTCTCCGGTTCAAATCCGGATGTCGCCTCCACTAGGCGGGAATAACTCAGTGGTAGAGTGCAACCTTGCCAAGGTTGAAGTCGCGGGTTCAAATCCCGTTTCCCGCTCCAGAGCACAATGGGCCGTCCTTCGGGACGGCCTTTTTGTTGTTTGTGCGGTTTTTTATTGTGTGACCGGCGTTGGCGGTACGGTCCGTGCAAACCGACGGGGGACGGCAAACTTTGCCCAACCTCAACCCGAATGAACCGAAATGACGCACATGGAAGAAAGGCGCTCTGCGGAAGGGAGAGACACCGTAAGCAGGCCCCTCGGCTTATCCCCCCTGGCGACGGCGGGGATGCAGGCCAGAAACTTCACTGCCGCCGTCCGGATGCCGGGATCGGGAGGCGTTCCCGATTTCTACTCGGCGCTCTCGCTGGCGGCGGATATCGAGCGGTTGTGCGACCCGGACCATGCGGTCAGCGACGGCGCACTGCTCAACGTGGCGGTGAAATATTTCTTCGCTTACGTTCATGAAGGCGCACACGACGATTCCGTGCCTTACGGCGAAATCGCCGCGCTCTACGAACTGTTCGCCCGGCATCAGTCGCTCAATGAGCCCGCCGACGACATCGAGACCATGAACCGGCTGAGGCTGTGGTCGCCGGTGTTGCGGGTGCTGGCCGACGCGCCCCGGGCGGCGCACGTCATGCGCGCGGTCATCGGGCAGCATGACGCGCCCTTGGCCGCAGGCGGCCCGTATGTGGGCGTGGATATCGGCGTGGGCACGGGCATCCTGCTTCTGGCCGAGCAGATCCAGGCGCGGCGCAACGGCTTCACCGACGTCCAGACCTACGGATTCCAGGTGGACCTGATGGCGGGCGAGCGCACCCACGATCTGGTGCATGGCCTGGGCGCGGGCAGCCTGATGCTGGCCGATCCCGCTTACGAGGGGGCATACGGTCTGCTGCGGGGCCGCAACATCCAGTACGTGGCCAACGAGACCGTTGCGGGCATTCAGCCGTTTTTGAAGGCCGACAATTTCTTCGACAAATACGGCGCGTTTTATGCCAGCGTGGGCGCGGACGCCCGAGATGCCGCGTATTTCCCGGAGGGCATCATCGCCTACAGCCGCACGGAAAATGCTTCGGTGATCCTGTCCCGGGAGAACGGTTTCCAGGTGCCCGCCGAATACCGGGGCGCGGAGTTCGTGCCCCAGGGCCTGGTCATCGAGGGGGCGGTCCTGCCCATGCACCGGCTGGGCGAGGAGTTCAACCGGTTTCTCGAGTGATCGGATTCTGGTACATGCATGGAACAAGCCCGGCCCTGTCGGGCTTGTTTCATCCCCAGACGGCGATGACGGCCGCGCCCGCAGTCATGATCGCCGTGCCCAGGAAGCGGAACAGGATGCCCTTTTCCTTGAACAGCACCCGGCCGTAGACAACCGAGAATATGCCCGCCATGCGTTTGATGGCGACCATGTATGCGGCGGTGGTCATGGAGATGGCCAGGTTGTGGCACAGGATGTCGCCGAAGACGAGCAGGCCCGCGCCCAGCCCGCGCAACGGCCGCCTGAGGACGATCCGCAGGTCCACCTTGCCTGCGATGAGCAGGACAAGGGTGAGCAGGGGGCCAATCAGGGCGAACAGCGTCAGGGCCGCAAACAAGGGAGAGGACTGGAGGATCAGCATTTTGCCGCCCACGGAGGTCAGGCTGTAGATGGCGGCCACCAGGAGCATGAGGGCGGAGCCCGGCTCCCGGAAAATGGCCCGGACCGGGCCGAGCAGGCCGTACCGGGCGCTGTCCAGGTTGAGTACGTAGCCGCCCGTCACCACCAGCAGGATGCCGACGATGCCGCTTGTGCCGATGCGTTCGCCCAGCAGCAGGTCGCCGGTCAGGATGACGAAGACCGGGGTGAAGCTCAGAAAGGGCATGGTCAGCGACAGCGGCGAAAGGCGCACGGCCCGGTAGTGGAGCAGGAAGGAACCGGCGAAGAGCGGCATCAGGCAGAGGAACGTCGGGAAGAAGTCCGGCCCGAGGCGGGGGATGTCGACGAAGGGCAGGGCGGCCAGGCTCAGGGGGCTGACGAAGAGCGCCGGAACGAGCGCCATCTCCCAGGGCGGGACGTCGCTGTAGAAATGTTTGATATAGGCGGCGCTGGTGGCCATGAAGAAGGCCGCTCCCAAGGACAGCGTGAACCAGAGCATGGGTTGGAAAACTCCGATAGATTATCTCGAAATTCTTGATACAAAAACTAACACGTTTGCCCGTCCGCCCCGGAAGGGCGCGGCTCCGCCCGGACGCCGGGATGTACGATGCGCGAATTGTGCGCCAATAACAAGCTTGCGATTTGTTTCCGGCACGGGTAGAAACCGAAAAAAGGCAAGGAGAAAAGCCATCATGCTGAAGCCGTCAGTCGGCGTCGCCCTGGAAGGGGTGCCCTATATCGTCATTGCCGCCTTTGCGACCCTCGTTTTCGCCGTCATCGGCTGCTGGCCCATGGCCGTCATCGGGCTGGCCCTGACCTGTTTCATCGGCCATTTTTTTCGCGACCCCGAAAGGGTTGGGCCGGAGGACGCCGAGGCCGTTTCCTCGCCCGCCGACGGCAAGGTGGTCAAGATCGCCCGCGAGACCGACCCGGTGACCGGCGAGGAGCGACAGGTGATCGCCGTGTTCATGAACATCTTCAATGTGCACGTCAACCGCATGCCCGTCTCCGGCAAGGTGGAGCTGGCCCGCTACATTCCCGGCAAGTTCTTCAACGCCTCCTTCGACAAGGCGAGCACGGACAACGAACGCAACGCCCTGGTCATCACCGGCAAGGGCAATCAGCGGTTCACGGTCATTCAGATCGCGGGGCTGATAGCCCGGCGCATCGTCTGCTGGGCCGAACCCGGCGACAAGCTCAAGCGCGGTGAACGGTTCGGCCTGATCAAGTTCGGTTCCAGAGTTGACCTTTACATGCCGGATGGCTATGTTCCGGTTGTCAGCGTCGGCCAGACGGTCGTCGCCGGCGAAACCGCCTTGGCGGAAAAACGCGGAGCCTGATAGTCGGGAACGCCGCAACCAACTGATACGGTTATGGAAAACAAACTGCCTCGACACAAAAGCGTCTACCTTCTGCCGAACCTGCTGACCACGGCCAGCCTGTTCCTCGGCTTTTTGGGGCTGACGTGGGCCATCAAGGGCGACTATGCCGCCTGCGCCCTGTGCATTTTGGCCAGTTGCGTCTTCGACGGGCTGGACGGAAAGGTGGCGCGCATAACCGGCACCACCAGCGAGTTCGGGGTCCAGCTGGATTCCTTGGCCGATCTGGTGGCCTTCGGCGTGGTTCCGGCCACCATGGCCTATCTGTGGATGCTTGAGGCATTCGGACGGCTCGGCCTGATGGCCGCCTTCCTGTTCATGGCCTGCGGCGCATTGCGGCTGGCCCGGTTCAACGTTCAGGCGGCCACCAGTTCCAAGAAGCACTTCGTGGGGCTGCCCATCCCGGCTGCGGCCTGCACGCTGGCCACTCTGGTCCTGTTCACCGAGTACATTCCCTCGCAGTACATGCATACCGTGCTCCCGGTGTGCACATTGGTGCTCGTCTATGTGCTGTCCTTCTTCATGGTCAGTACCATCCGCTTCTATTCCTTCAAGGAAATCAGTGCCTTCAAGGCCCATCCCTTCAGCTGGATGGTCACCGCGATCCTGGTCTTCTCCCTGGTCGCCTCCCGTCCGAAGGTGCTGGGCTTCATCATTTTCCTGAGCTACCTCGCCTCCGGCCCGCTCTACACTCTTTTCCTACTATCCCGCAGAAACAAGCGACTGCTACGGGATACGTCCGGCGAAGAGCTCAGCTAGCTTTCCCCGCTTCCCCTACTGGTACGTCGTACTGACCCCGGCAAGCCGCGCGCTCTTGCGTGCGACCGCTTGTTCTGTACTTTTGCATCCAATTATGACCATATCCCCCTCTTCGAGGGGTACATTCGGAGGATACCATGGCAGACAGAGTCTATGTTTTCGACACTACCTTGCGTGACGGCGAACAGTCTCCCGGCGCGACCATGAACCTGGACGAGAAGATCCGCATGGCCCGCCAGCTTCAGGCCCTGGGCGTGGACATCATCGAGGCCGGATTTCCCATCGCCAGCCAGGGCGATTTCGAGGCCGTGCAGGCCATCGCCCGGGCCGTGGACAACGTCCAGGTGGCCGGTCTGTGCCGCGCCGTGACCAAGGACATCGACCGCTGCTGGGAGGCCGTCAGGGACGCGAAGCATCCGCGCATCCACACCTTCCTGGCCACCAGCGAAATCCACATGAAGCACAAGCTGGGCAAGACCCCGGATGAGGTCCGGGCCATGGTCGGGAAGGCCGTGAGCCATGCCCGGCAGTACACGGAGAACGTGGAGTTCTCGGCCGAGGACGCCTCGCGTTCGGACTGGGACTTTCTGGTCGAGATCACCGAGATCGCCATCGACGCCGGGGCGCGCGTGGTCAACATTCCGGACACCGTGGGCTACACCCAGCCCTTCGAATATTTCGAGCTGATCAAGTACCTGAGGGAACACGTGAAGAACATGGACAAGGCGATCCTGTCGGTCCATTGCCACAACGACCTGGGGTCCGCCGTGGCCAACACCCTGGCCGCCATCCGCGCCGGTGCCCGCCAGGTGGAGTGCACCGTGCTCGGCATCGGTGAGCGCGCGGGCAACGCCGCCCTGGAGGATATCGTCATGGCCCTGAATACGCGACGGGAACTGTACGACGTGGAGACCGGCATCGTCACCGAGCAGATATTCCCGTCCTGCCGTCGCCTCTCGCAGATCATCGGCATGCCCATTCCGCCGAACAAGGCCATCGTCGGGGCCAACGCCTTTGCCCACGAGTCCGGCGTGCACCAGGACGGCGTGATCAAGAACCGGCTGACCTACGAGATCATGACCCCGGCCTCCATCGGCCGCCTGAGCAACGACATCGTCATCGGCAAGCACTCCGGCTCCCACGCCGTGCGCAAGAAGGCCGAGGAACTGGGTTACGTCCTGGATGAGGACCAGGTGGCGATCCTGTTCAAGGCGGTCAAGGACCTGGCCGACAAGAAGGAGCAGGTCTACGACGAGGACGTGGAGGCGCTGATTCTGGAGAAGGTCTACCGCCGTCGCGACCGCTTCCGCCTGGTGGACATGTCCGTGTTCTCCGGCACCGGCATCGTGCCGCCGCACGCGGCCATGGTCATGGAGTTCGGCCGCGAGGGCGAAGCCGTGGAAATCCGCCGCACCAGCGAATTCGGCGAGGGCTCCGTTGACGCCGTGTTCAAGTCCATTTACTCCCTGGTGGGGGTCAGTCCGAAACTCGAATCGTATTCGGTCAACGCCGTGACCGAGGGCTCCGACGCCCTGGCCGGGGTGGCCGTGCGCATCGAACACGAAGGGGTGAAGGCCGTGGGCCGCGCCAACGACGGCGATGTGGTGCGCGCCAGCGCATTGGCAATGGTCAACGCCTTGAACAGATTGGAAAAAGCCAAAGAGGAGAAATAGACGATGGGTCGGACCTTAGCTGAAAAGATTTTGCAGAAACACACGGACCAGGAGGTCACCGGGGCAGGGCAGATCGTCCAGTGCC
>JAZHDH010000024.1:0-7666 GCA_036584335.1 Pseudodesulfovibrio sp.
TCTTGCCCTGCTGGTAGGGGCGGTTGGTGGTCATGGCGTCGAAGCAGTCGGCCACCGAGAGAATGCGCGCGCCCAGGGGGATTTCCTCTCCCTCCAGGCCGCGCGGGTAGCCCCGGCCGTCCAGGCGTTCGTGGTGGGCGTAGACATAGTCCAGGGCCGGGCCGAGGAATTCGAGGTTGCGCAGGATGTCGTGGCCCCACTGCGGGTGGCTGCGGATCTCCAGCAGCATGCCCTCGTTGATGCGCGTGTCCTCGTTGGAAAAGATCGTGTCCGAAAAGCCGATCTTGCCGATGTCGTGCAGCGTGCCCGCGATGCGGATGCGCTCCACCTCGTCCGGGTCCAGGCGCAGCCGCAGGGCCAGCCGCTCGGCATAGACGCCCACGCGCTCGCCGTGGCCCTCGGTGTAGGCGTCGCGCGCGCCCAGGGCTCCGGCCACGGCCGTGACCGTGTTCAGGGTGTCCGCCTTTATCCTGTCGTAGAGCTGCTCCAGGTGGAATTCCCTGGCCTCGATCTTGACCATCATCAGCCCCACGGCCTCGGCCAGCTCCCGGATCTCGGGCGGATAACCCTGCCCGGTCAGCTCCATGATCTCGTCGGAATAGTTGCCTGCGGCCACGTCCTTGATGATGCGCAGCAGTTCCTTTTGACCATGGAGCCAGGCCATGCGCTAGCTCCAGGCGGCGAGGCGGGCCGCCGCGAAATCGGCAAAGGCGCGGGGCGGCGCGCCGGTCAGGAATTTCACGGCTCCGGTGACGTTGCCCATCATCCCGAGCTTGACCACCCGCGACAGGCTGACCTCCATGTTGCGCCGCCACTCCGAAAGCCCGGCCGCGTCGAGCAGCGCGATGAACGCGTCCTCGTCCACGGACTCGTAGGCCATGGCCTTGCCGGTCGCCCCGGCGATGCGCGCGGCCACATCGGCCCCGGTCAGCCCCTCGGGGCCGGTCAGGGCGTAGGTCCGGTTCCCGTGGCCCTCGCGGTCGGCAAAAAGCCGGGCCGCGCACAGGGCCGCGTCGTCCGCGTCCAGATAGCTGACCGGGCAGGATTCCTCGGGCAGGGGAACCCGGCCGGACCGGATCTCCCCGGCCAGCAGGGTGGTGAACTTCTGCATGAAGGTGTTGGCGCGCAGCACCGTGAAGGGAATGCCCGAATCCTCCACGAACTGGTCGATCATGCCGACCTCGCGCCCCAGCCGCCAGTGGGCGTCCGACGACGCGCCGTAGCGGCTCATGAGCACGATGAAGCCGATGCCCGCCTGCCTGGCCGCCTCCACCGCCACGCTGCCCGAACGGGCCATGGTCTCGTCAAAGGGCGGCGCCAGATACAACGCGTCGCAACCCGCCATGGCCCCGGCCAGCACGGCGGCATCGTCGAAGGCGTACTTCCGGGTCTCCCCGCTCCAGCCGTCCGGTGCGCAGCCGTCGCCCACGCCGTGAATCCCGGCCACGGCGGCCACTCCCTTCTCCACCAGCGCCCCAAGCAGCGCCGCCCCAGTGAAACCGGCCGCGTCGGCCACGAAAACCTTGCTCATCTTCAGCTCCAGATAAATGACTATGCGTAACGCCAGCACGCTACACGAAACGCAGGGGGTAAGGCAAACAACAGTTGGCTCCGAACCGGCGGGGAGAGAGGAGGCCTCCGGCGGCCCTGCCGGGGGTCGCCTTCGGCGGGACCAGGACGCTGTCCTGGACCTGCCAAGGGCCGAAGGCCCTTGGAACCCCATCTCCGCTGCGCGGGGACGGACTGCCCGCTCGCCCCCGCCGTGCCGGGTAACGGTTTGCGGCGAAGAAAACGGGCGGAGAATCGTGCCGCTTGCCGGAACACCCCCTGCCGTTTTTTTCGCCGCAAACCGGGGTGTTTTTTTGGGAAAAAACTATAGGCAAGGTTGTTCAAGTTCAGACCCGCCATTGCCGATGTTCGAGACGCCGTAATGGCATGATCTTCAAGTTCTCGCCAAGCGGTCCACACGGCGTGGGCCACTGTCCGGAAAGATTCGCTCGGGGTGATTCCGTCCCGAAGGGCGGGATCATCCCGAGCGAAGATTTTCGGACGCCGCGCAGCCGCCGCCCGCCGAGCCAGCCGGGCAGGGCGCTCCCTCCGCAAGCTCCTCCCCCGGCGAAGCCGGAGCCGGGATTCTTAAGGCCCTCGGCCTTAAGCCCCCCGGGAGGGCCGCCGGAGGCATTCCCCTGCCTGCCATCTCCGCCTTACGCGTGCAGTTTCTTCAGCAGCCAGGCCATGTTCTTGCCGAGGACGGCCATGGTGTTCATGCCCTCCTCGTCGCCGCCGACGTCGCCCTTGTCGCGGCCGACGCCGAGGTTCCAGTAGCGGGAGCCGGGGACGATCATCTGTTCGATGAAGAAGAAGGCGTTGAGGGCGTCGAAGGCGGCCTGTGCGCCGCCGCGGCGGTTGACGACGACGGCCGCGCCGACCTTGCGGGCGAACATGGAGTCGTTGACCAGGCCGACCATGCCCGCGCGGTCGATGAGCGCCTTGATTTCGGCGGTGACGTTGGCGAAGTAGGTGGGCGAGGCGAGGATGACGGCGTCGGCCTCGTCCATGGCCTTGATACAGTCGTTGGCGAAGTCGTTTTTGACGGCGCAGCGGCGGTCCTTGTTTTCGGCGCATTTGTAGCAGGCGATGCAGCCGTGCATTTTCTTGCCGGAGAGTTCGATGAGTTCGGTTTCGATGCCTTCGGCTTCGAGCTCGGTGAAGACGCGTTTGATCATTTCGGCGGTATTGCCGCCTTTGCGGGCGGAGCCGTTGATGGCGAGGACTTTCATGGCGTTCTCCTAGAAGGTGTTGCGGTGAACCCGGTCCTGTCGGAACCGGCTTTGGGATTCGGGGTGTTGCGCGGGCCAGCCCAGGACGGCGAGTCCGAGCGGGATGACGGTCTCGGGCAGTTTGAGCAGCTTCCGGACGAAGGCGGCGCGGTCCTCCACGGGGTACAGGCCGGTCCAGACCGCGCCCAGGCCCAGGCCGTGGGCGGCCAGCAGCAGGTTCTGCATGGCGGCGGAGCAGTCCTGGACCCAGTAGCCGGGGTGTTTTTCCAGGCTCAGGTCGCCGCAGACGGCGATGGCCAGGGGCGCGTGGGCGGCCATCTTGGCGTAGGGCAGGGTCGCCGCCGCCGCGTCGAGCAGGGCGCGGTCGTCCACGACCACGAAGCGCCAGGGCTGGGCGTTGCCCGCGCTGGGGGCCATCATGGCCGCCTCCAGGATTTCGCGCACCATGGGTTCGGGCACGGGCCGGTCCTCGAACTTGCGGATGCTGCGCCGGGTCATGATCGCCTGTTTCAGTTCCATGGGGGGCTCCTCGGGTCGTTGCTGTTTACGATGGTTATTTCTTGTGCTATTGATGCGAAAACATCAAGTACGCACTTGAAAGTGCTCTAGTTACCAAATGGAAACCATTGGCGTCGTCCGTCGCGGCGGGCGGCGTATCGGGAGAACGAAGTGGGCGACACCTGCACCCTCAAGGTCTGCGGCGGCAAGCAATATTACTGTAGCGTGGAGCTGACCCTCCAGGTCATCGGCGGCAAGTGGAAGCCGATCATCATCCACCGGCTCGGGCATGAAGGCACCCTGCGCTTCAGCGAGATCAAGCGTTCCATTCCGAACATCACCCAGAAGATGCTCACCCAGCAGTTGCGCGAGCTGGAGGCGGACGGCGTGGTCCACCGCGAGGTCTACCCGCAGGTGCCGCCGCGCGTGGAATATTCCCTGACGGAGATCGGCGTGAGCGTGATGCCGGTCATCGACGCCCTGTGCGGCTGGGGCCGCCGGTACGAGGAATGGGCCGGGGACCGGACCGACGCCGAAGCGGTCTGAGCCGTCCGGTTCCTTTATAATTTTTCCCATTCCCCTTTTGCTCGGCTTGCCGATCCGCTATGCTTCCGGCAAGAGGAAGGGGAGGATCGGACAATGACGGACAGCGGCGACAGGAAGCGCCTTGAGGCGCTTCGGCGTTCCATGGAGGAGCGGCTGGCTCGGTTGGAAAGGGGCGGCGCGGCCGGAACCGGCCCCCTGCGCGAGGCCTTTGACGAACTGCAACGCTACCACGACGAGTTGGAGGGGCTGGGGCCGACGTCTTGTCCGCCGGGCGCCGGCCTGCGCCTGGGAGCTGTGCTGGAGGCCGCCCGCGACGTGGCCTTCGTGGTGGTCGATGCGGGCGCCCGGACGATCATGGAGTTCAGCGCCGGGGCCGAGCTGATCTTCGGCTACGGCCGTGACGAGGTCGTGGGCAGGCCCGTGGACGTCCTGTGCGCCGACGAGCAGACCGTGGCCGCAGTGAGCCCCGAAATCCTGCCCGAAGGCGGCGTCCGCGCCCTCGGCCAGATGCGGCGCAGCACGGACGAGCCCTTTCCCGCCCGCCATTCCCTCTATCCCCTGAGGCCGGTCATGGGCGTGCCCGAGGCCCGGCTGCTCATCGTGGCCGACGTCTCGCGCCAGGAGATGGCCGGGCGGCACCTGGCCGAGGCCCAGGAGCGCTACAAGGCCCTGGCCCTGGCCACGCCGGTCTCGATCATGACCTTCGATGCCGGGGGCACGGTCAATTTCGTCAACGACTGGCACATGCGCATGCTCGACAAGGGCGTGACCCAGCCCGAATTCTACCTCGGCAAGAAGATCCACGAACTGCCGAGCCTGGTCCGGGCCGGGGTGGCCGGGCGCATCCGCCCGGTGATCGAAGGCCGGACCATTTCCCTGGAGGACGTGCACATTCCGCCGTTCGGCCCGCGCGAGGAGTCCTGGCACAACATCCGGGCCGCGCCGCTCATGGCCGGGGACGAGGTGCGCGGCGGCATCCTGATCCAGGAGGACGTCACCCGGCGCAAGCGGACCGAGCGCGATCTCAAGCTGCTCATCGACAGTTCGCCCATCCCTCTGCTCAAGGTGGAGCGCACCGAGAGGGGCCGGGTCATCCGCTACCTCAACCCCGAGGCCGAGGCCATGCTCGGCCGCGCAGTCCTGAACAAGCCCGTGGACGACTGCATCACCGTGGTCGAGGCCGAGGTGGAACCCCTGGCGGGCATGCAGGGCGAACCCTGCGTGGTCAAGACCGTGCACGGCCCGCGCCGGGCCATCCGCACCGCCCACGAGACCAGCGGAGCCATCCAGGTCCAGGCCGTGGTCGACGTCAGCGTGCTGCTCACGGCCAAGGAAAAGGCCGAGGACGCCAGCCGGGCCAAGTCCGACTTCCTGGCCAACGTCAGCCACGAGATCCGCACCCCGCTCAACGTCCTGCTCGGCATGCTCCAGATATTCGAGGAGATGGACCTGGACGAAGAGGCCCGCGAGATGCTCGGCCACGCCCTGGGCGCGGCTAAGAGCCTGCTCGCCCTGCTCAACGACATCCTCGACTTTTCCGTGGTCGAGGCCCACGCCATGGCCCTGGACGAGCACGAGTTCAACCCCTGGGACGTGGTGGAGATGGTGGCCAAGCCGTACCAGGTCGAGGCCAAGAACAAGGGGGTGGACTTCACCTGGCAGGTGGGCGACTGCGTGCCCGCCATGGTCTTCGGCGACGCGCGGCGGTTGCGCCAGATACTCTTCCACCTGGTGGGCAATGCGGTGAAGTTCACGGACGCGGGGAGCGTCCACGTCCAGGTGGACTATCTGGACAAGGGCCTGGTCGGGGCCGTGCCCCGGCTGCTCGTCCTGGTTTCGGACACCGGCATCGGCATCACCCCGGAACAGATGCTCCACATCTTCCAGCCCTTCCGCCAGGGCGACGGATCGCGCACCCGGCGGCACGGCGGCACGGGCATCGGCCTGACCCTGGCCCACGAGTTCGTCACGGCCATGGGCGGCTCCATGGGCGCTTCCTCCCAGCCGGGCGAAGGCACCGAGCTGTTTTTCATCGTGCCGCTTCGCGAGGCGTGAGGAGCGCCTTTTGCCCGGTCCGAAGTTGTGTTACGGAAGGCCATGCGATCACGCCTGCGCGACAAGCTGCCCCTGATCATCCGGGAACCCGAGGCGCCCGCCGAACTGCGCGAGGAGTTCCGGCGCGAAGTCACGTTCTCCAACATCAGCCGGATCAGGCCCATCACCTGGCTCCTGCTCTCGGGCCTCGCCTTCTTCATGGTCGCCGACTACCTGACCATCCGCCGGTCCGGCCTGCCCGGGGGCCAGGAGATGTGGAACGGCATCCTGGCCATGCGCCTGCCGGCCATGGCCGCCTGTTTCGGATTCCTGCGGATGTTCGGCTCCCTGCGCTCCCCGCAGGACGTGAAGCCTCACCACCACTGGGTCTGGCCGCTCTACATCTACTTCTTTCTCGCCTACACCGACGTCATCGTCGGCTACATGTTCCCGGTCAAGGAGAGCATCGGCCCCATCTACATCTTCCTGCTCGGACCCAGCGCGTTCATCGCCATGACCACGCGCCAGGTCACCCTGCTCCTGTTCATCGGCCTGTCCTTTCTGGCCGGGGCGCTGCATTTCTTCGTGCCCGAAGCGGCCACGGCCCGCTTCCACCTGATCAACGCCTTCATCATTTCCTGGGTTTCCTTCGCCGTCGCCCACGTCACCTACGCCGCCACCTACCGCGATTTCATGAACAAGAAGCTCATCGAGCGCAAGAACCGCGAACTGGAAGCGGCCCGGGCCGCGGCCGAGCAGGCCAGCCAGGCCAAGTCCGACTTCCTTGCCGCCATCAGCCACGAGATCCGCACGCCCATGAACGCCATCCTCGGCATGACCGAGGTCGCCCTGCACACCCCGCTCTCGTCCGAGCAGCGCGACTACATCGAAACCGCGCGCGAATCCGGCCTGCATCTGCTCGACGTCATCAACGACATCCTCGACTTTTCCAGCATCGAGGCGCGCAAGCTGAGGCTGGTCACCGCCCATTTCGACCTGCCCGCCGTGGTCCATTCCGCCCTGCGCACCATCCGGCTCCAGGCCGAGCAGAAGGGCGTGGAGCTGGACATGGAGATCATGCCGGGCGCCCCGCGCACCCTCTGCGGCGACCCCGGGCGGCTCCGGCAGGTGCTGATCAACCTGCTGAACAACGCCGCCAAGTTCACGGACCAGGGGACCATTCGTGTCACGGTCCGGCCCTGGGCCGCCGCCCCCGTCGATCCCGACCGGCCCCTGGGCCTGGCCTTCTGCGTGCGCGACACCGGGTCCGGGCTGGACATGGCCCGTATCGACGACCTGTTCGAGCCCTTCACCCAGGGCGATAACTCGGCCTCGCGCTCCTACGGCGGTTCGGGCCTGGGGCTCTCCATCTGCAAGCGGCTGGTGGGGTTCATGGGCGGCGACATCCGCGCCGAATCGCGGCCCGGCAGGGGTAGCGAATTTTGCTTCACCGCCCGCTTCGCCCCCGGCGACGCCAGCCGGGCGGCCGAGGCCGAAACCCTGGCCTGCGCGCCGCCCGCCTCCCTGCCGGTCACCCCCTCGCGCGTGCTGCTGGTCGACGACAATCCGATCAACGTCAAGGTCGAGAAGCTCCACCTGGACCGCATGGGCATGGACACGACCGTGGCCCAGAGCGGCGTCGAGGCCCTGATGCTCCTGGCCGAACGCGATTTCGACATCGTCCTGCTCGATCTGGAAATGCCCGGCATGGACGGCCACGAGACCGCGCGGCGCATCCGCACCGGCCAGGGGGCCGGAACCCCGGTGCGCCAGCCGGACGTGCCCATCCTGGCCGTCACGGCCCACGC
>JAZHDH010000025.1:0-7646 GCA_036584335.1 Pseudodesulfovibrio sp.
GAGGGCCTTATCGCTGCTGTCCTCATCTCTAAGACCGAGCAAGCTCGGCCTAAGATCTGAGGCAAGAATCCCAACTCCGCTTCGCGGGGGAGTAGCCTGGGGGTCTCTGCCAGGCGCGGGGACGGACTGCTCGCTCGCCCCCGCCGGGCCGGGTAACGGCTGAGGCCGGAAAATGCGGGTGGAGATACGTACCGCTTACCGGAACACCGTCCGCCGCATTTTCCGGCCTCAGCCGGGGGTTTTTAAGGGGGAGAAACCCCGAAGCGAACCTCCCGCCCCCTACCCCCCAATTACCATTGTTCGAGACGCCGTAATGGCATGACTCCCAAGTTCCTGCCAGGCGGTTCACACGGCGTGGGCACTGTCCGCTAAGATTCGCTCGGGCCGATCCCGTCCCGGAGGGCGGGATCGGCCCGAGCGAAGATTTGCGGACGCCGCACAGCCGCCACCAGCCAAGCCTTCCACCAATCGCACCTCTCCAGCAGGTTCCTACCCCGGCGCAGCCGGAGATGGGATTCCCAAGGCCCTCGGCCTTGGGCCGCCGGAGGCATTCCCCATGCCTTTCCCGCTCCGCACAATCCATCCAACCGCCCCGCACAAACTGCAAAAAGGCTGCCGGATCGCTCCGGCAGCCTGGGTTGTTTTGCGTGGTATTTCGGGTATTAGAAGCTGGGGATGTCGTCCACTTTTTCGGTCAGCAGGAATTCGCCGTCTTCGATCCATTTTTTGAGTTTGTCGGCGATTTCGAGCGACATGGAGTAGGAGGTCAGGGGCACGGTGGAGGTTTTCTTGCCGTTGACCTCGATCTCGCCGGAGCGGAGCTGTTCGAAGGTGACGCGGCCGAGTTCGCGCGGGATGCCGTTGGGGTAGTCGTAGCCGTAGTCTTTGACGGGCATGGTGATGTCGGCGTCGCTGACGGCGGTGAACCAGGCCATTTCCTCGTTGAGCATGGGGATGGGGATGCCGACGCCCACGGCCAGGGACGGGCCGTAGCCGGTCAGGGACTGGGCGCGGACGTAGCGGGCGTCCATCTGCTTGAGGTCGCCCTTGAGCATGAGGGTGCCGGCGGGATTGACGGGCAGGCCGCGTTCGTTGCGTTTGGGCTTCTGGACGTGCTGGGTGCCTTCGCCGATGACGTAGCCGACGCCGCCGCCCAGGAAGATCCGGGTGCCCATGCCGATGGTTTTGAAGTACGGGTCGTTGAAGAGTGGCGAGAGTTGGCCTGCGGTGGCGAAGTTGCAGTTGGAGCAGTTCGACTTGAGCGGGCCCATGTAGGTGTAGATGGTGCGGCTGGTCAGGTTCACGGCCGCGTTGTAGTTCTGGTAGCAGTTGCGCGGGTTGAGCATCCAGGCGTTGGGCAGGTCGGCCAGGGTGACGTCCTTGTCCAGCTCACGGCGGGGGTAGCAGTCGGTGCCATAGGCCTGGGCGCGCAGGTGCACGGCCTTGCCGCGCAGCAGATCCTCGATGACGTGCCCGCCGCCGTAAGCAAAGCGTCCGGGGTGCACCTTGTTCAGGGGATCGTCTTCCGAGGGCTCTGTGGCCCCGATATACGCGTCTACGGCGGCAATGCCGCAGTAGCAGGGGACGTTGTTCAGCCACAGCCTGGAGACCTTCATCACGGGCGGCTGCTGGCCGATGTTGAAGAGCACGCCGGACGAGCACATGGGCGAGAAGGTGCCGGTGGTGACCACGTCCACTTCCTGGGCCGCGCGCACCTTGCCTTCCTTCTTGACGATCTGGATCATTTCCTCGGCGTTGACGACCACGGCCTTGCCGCGGCGGATGCGCTCGTTGATCTCGGCGATGGTTTTGTTGACTTGGAATTGTGCCATTGAATGCCTCCGGCTGCGCGGGTGCCCTTTTCGGGGAGGGTCCCGAACATCTCCTATGCTTATGGTTCGCCGGCGCGGAACGGGCCGCGCGCGATGGTTTCTGTTTCTATCCGGTTTGGCCGGTCGGGACAAGACCGGAGCCCGGGAATCCCCTCGTTCCTAGTAGAATTCGGCACCGGACACAAGGCGCGGCGCAGGCCGTGGGCCGGGCCGAGGTGCAATTGGCCGATAATAACAGGGCCTAGTATAATGATACTAACCGGTTGTACTGTACAAAACCATTCGTTTTCAACAGCTTGGCGGAGCCAGGACCAGCAAGCCCGCCGATTCGGGAATTTTTGGCCGAAAACGGGCCTTGGCGCTTGGCTTCCCGCCCATTTTAATGTATATGGTCAAAGGAATTTCGGGATTTTCTTTAGAGTGGAAAAGGCCATTTTTTAAAGTAGTTTTATCAAATAGTTGGAACATCAGGGCAACGGCCCGGCGCAGCGTGAAACAAAGTCTTCGCACCCATCTTCTCCAAACGAACACGGACGACGATCTCAAACGGTGGTTCGATCCGTTGCAGTTCGACTACGACGAGGAAAACAAACGGCTCACCGTGGGTTTTCCCCATGCGTTTTTCGCCAAGTGGTTCGAGAGCGAGATCCAGGACCGGTTCGAGGCCCAGCTGAACCTGTACCTGGGCAACGGCTACCTGGTCGGCTACCGGGACAACGGCTCGGCCGACAGGGGCAAGGCCCTGCAGGCCGCCGAGGTGGTCAAGCGCATCGACTTCCCCTTCGGCCAGGAGTTCACCTTCGACACCTTCCTGATCAACAAGAAGAACTACTTTCCCATCGCCTCGGCCAAGGAGGTCTCCAAGCAGTCGGGTTCGCTGTTCAACCCGTTCATCATCTGCGGGCCGGGCGGCTCGGGCAAGACGCACCTGATCAAGTCCGTGGCCAACGAGATCAGCAAGAAGCACGACTACTCGACCCTGTTCATGGGCACCATGGACGAGCTCAACTCGCTCTACACCATCCAGTTCCGGGGCGATCCCTTCCGGGCGCGCAACCACCTCTTCGAGTACGACTACCTGTTCCTGGACGACTTCCACAAGATCCGGGAATACCCGCATTTCCAGCAGGAGTTGGTGAACATCTTCAACCACTTCTACGACAACAAGAAGCAGATGGTCATCGCCTGCCGCGACAAGGTGACGAGCTACGACTTCCTGGACGAGAGCCTGCAGTCCCGGCTGGGCTGGGGGCTGATCGTCACCCTCAAGGAGCCGGACCTGGAGATCCGCGTGGGCTACATCCAGCGCCAGTGCCGGATGAAGCGGCTCAACCTGTCCAAGGAGCAGATTTTGACCCTGGCGCAGCGGTTCACCGATTTCCGTTATCTCCAGGGCATCCTGCTCAAGCTGTTCGCCTTCAAGGAGCTGGTCAAGAAGGACCTGACCCAGAAGGATTTCCAGCACATCCTCTCCAATACCGAGGAAAAGGCCACGGACGACCTGACGCCCAAGAAGATCATGAGCGTGGTCAGCGAGCACTTCAGCATCAACGTCAAGGACCTGACCGGGGCCAAGCGCCACCAGCACATCGCCCAGGCGCGGCAGGTGGCCATGTTCCTGTGCCGGACCATGCTCAACACCTCGTACCCGTCCCTGGGCCGGGCCTTCGGGGGCAAGGACCACTCCACGGTCCTGTATTCAGTAAAAAAGATTGATCAATTACAGGAAGATGACATGGATTTGAAACAACTGTTAAAAACATTGAAGCATAAATGTCGCATGGCGTGATCCAACGCGCCAGGCAGGAAGTTAGGGAAAATCGGGTCCAAACCCGGCACAATTCGTGTTCATATATTCCTCAGTGTTTCCGGTCTGATGGATCGGAAGTGAACATACGAACCGAGACAATTAATCTCAATCAAGGAGATATTGTTTATGTTTCTGAAAGTGAACAGAGACGAGATCATCGAAGGGTTGCAGAAGTCGGCGAACATCATCCCGGCGAAAACCGGCGCGGCATTCCTGCGCACCATCTGGCTGCAATGCGAGGGCGGCAGCGTGAACGTGATGTCAACCGACTCGAACCTGGAGTTCAAGGGGTCCTATCCGGCCTCCATCGAGAAGGAGGGACTGGCCGGAGTGCAGGGCCGGGCCTTTTATGATCTGGTCAAGCAGCTCCGCTCGGAGCAGGGCGAGCTGACCATCCGCACGGACGACGAGTCCGCCAATGTCCTGGTGGAGCAGAAGGCCAGGAAGTACAAGTTCCCGGTCAACGATCCCGAGTGGTTCCAGAAGTTTTCCTCCTTTCCCGAGAACGGCACGGTGTTCTGGTCCGGCGACTTCCTGCACGAGATCATCGACAAGATCGCCTTCTGCATTTCCGACGAGGACTCCATGGAGGCCATCGCCTGCATCTATTTTGCGGCGCGCGAGGAGGAGGGCGAGAAGAAGGTCGAGGTCTGCGGCCTCAACGGCCATCAGTTCGCCATGTTCCACTTCGTCAACGACGACATCCACGCCATGCTTCCCGAAGAGGGCGTACTCATCCAGAAGAAATATCTGGCCGAGCTCAAGAAGTGGCTGACATCGGACGAAATCGAACTGGCCATCTCCGAAAAGCGCCTGTTCTTCCGCACCGGCAACCAGCGCGAGACCTTCACTCTGCCGCTGTCCTATTACCAGTACCCCAACTACCACAACTTCCTGGCCAAGCTGGGCGATCCCGATGTCTCGACCCTGGAAGTGAAGCGGGTGGAGCTGGTGGACGCCCTGTCCCGCGTGGCGCTGTTCAATACCGACTCCAACCGTTGCGCCTACTTCACCTTCAACGGCAGCGAAGTGCTTGTTTCGGCCCAGGGCCAGGAGACCGGCACGGCGCGCGAGTCGCTGGACGCCGTTTTCACCGGCGCCATGCAGCGCATCGCGTTTCCGACCAGGAACCTGATCGACATCCTGAATCACTTCAATTCCGAGACAGTGAAGTTCACCTTGACCGGCACCGAGGCCCCCTGCGGCGTGACCGGTTCCGACGACAAGGACTACCAGGTCATCGTCATGCCGATGATGATCCAGGAAGAGACCTACTACACCGAGGAAAATGCCTAGATGAGCGAACAATACAACGCCGAATCAATCACCGTACTCGAAGGGCTCGCGGCCGTCCGAAAACGGCCCGCCATGTATATCGGCTCCACCGATATCCGTGGGCTGCATCACCTGGTCTACGAGGTCGTGGACAACTCCATCGACGAAGCCATGGCCGGGTACTGCGACAAGATCAAGGTCACCCTGCACATGGACAACTCCTGCACCGTGTCCGACAACGGCCGGGGCATCCCGGTGGACATCCATCCCAAGGAAGGGGTGCCCGCCGTGCAGCTGGCCATGACCACCCTGCATGCCGGCGGCAAATTCGACTCGGAAACCTACAAGGTTTCCGGCGGCCTGCACGGCGTGGGCGTGTCCTGCGTCAACGCCCTTTCCGAATTCATGGAGACCACGGTCCGGCGCAACGGCCAGGCCTACCGCATGAAGTTCGAGCGCGGCCAAGTGGTTTCCGGGCTGGAGGTGGTAGGCACTTCCGACCACACCGGCACCATCCAGCGTTTTCGCCCGGACGAGGAAATCTTCGAGGTCAACCAATTCGACTACGACGTGCTGCGCAAGCGGTTCCGGGAACTGGCCTATCTCAATTCCGGCCTGGAGATCGAATTCAAGGACGAGCGCAACAGCGAGGCCGAGCCAGAAACCTTCAAGTTCGACGGCGGCATCCGCCAGTATGTCAAGGACCTGAACTCCAGCCAGACCACCATCGGCGAGATCGTTTACGGATCGGGCGAGCAGGAGAACATCATCGTCGAGTTCGCCCTGCAGTACACGGCCGGATACAAGGAGAACACCTACACGTTCGCCAACAACATCCGGACCATCGAGGGCGGCACCCACCTGGCGGGCTACAAGACCGCGCTCACCCGCGCCATCAACAACTACGTCCAGAGCGCCGACCTGCCGCGCAAGCTGATCCAGAAGCTCACCGGCGACGACGTGCGCGAAGGGCTGACCTCGGTCATCTCGGTCAAGCTGCCCGACCCGCAGTTCGAGGGCCAGACCAAGACCAAGCTCGGCAACTCCGAGGCCGCAGGCCTGGTGGCGGCCGTGATCTACGACAAGCTCAACATCTTCTTCGAGGAAAATCCCAAGGAGGCGCGTTTCATCATCGAAAAGGTGGTCGACGCGTCACGGGCTCGCGAAGCGGCGCGCAAGGCGCGCGACCTGGTGCGGCGCAAGGGCGCGCTTTCGGACAATTCACTGCCCGGCAAGCTGGCCGACTGCCAGTCCAAGAATCCCGAGGATTCCGAGATATTCATCGTCGAGGGCGACTCCGCAGGCGGTTCGGCCAAGCAGGGCCGCGACCCCAAGATCCAGGCCATCCTGCCCCTGCGCGGCAAGATCCTGAACGTGGAGAAGACCCGGCTGGACAAGATGCTCGGCAACAAGGAGATCCGCGCCCTGATCACCGCGCTCGGCATCGGCATCGGCCACGACGAGGAAGAAAAGGATTACGACAAGCTGCGCTATCACAAGGTCGTGATCATGACCGACGCCGATGTGGACGGCTCGCACATCCGCACCCTGCTGCTGACCTTCTTCTTCCGGCAGTACGAGGAGCTGATCAACCGGGGCAACCTGTACATCGCCCAGCCGCCGCTCTTTCGCGCGCACAAGGGCAAGTTCGAGCAGTTCATCAAGGACGAGGTGGAGCTGGACAACTTCCTGATGGAGAAGGTCGGCGGCGACGTGACCATCCGCACCGCGTCGGGCCGGAACCTGACCGAAAAGAACCTCATGTCCTTCATGGACAAGATCCGCTTCCTGCGGAACAAGTTCAGCGAAGCCGAAACCGTGGGCATCGAGCCCGGGCTCTATCAGCTTCTGCTGGACTACCCCGAGCGGATCTCCTTCACCCACTTCGACGACCACGACCCCGAAGCCTTCAAGCAGGTCTTTGGCGAGCGCGGCTACAAGGTGAGCATCGAACAGGAGCGGGACGAGGAGACGGACAAGGACCGCACCTACGTCATCTTCGAGAACCAGAACGGCCACCGCACCCGGCTGGCCATGGAGTTCTTCTATTCCAAGCTCTACAAACAGGCCTACTCGACCTTCAGCGAGCTGAGGGACGCCTGCGGCGGGTTCGAGTTCATCCTGTCCATGAAAGAGGGCGACAGACCCGTTTCCGGCCTGTTCCCGATGTACGACGCGATCATCGACGAAGCCCACAAGGGCTGGACCATCCAGCGTTACAAGGGTCTGGGCGAAATGAACCCGGAGCAGCTGTGGGAAACGACCATGGACCCGACCAAGCGCACCATGCTCAGGGTCTGCATCGAAGACGCGGCTGCGGCCAACGACATCTTCATGGACCTCATGGGCGACAACGTGGAACCCCGGCGCGAATTCATCGAAAAGAACGCGCTCGCCGTGCAGGAGCTGGACATTTAGGAGGGAAGACCGGGGGAAACCGTTTGGAAAAGGTTTCCCCCGGACCCCCTTCCAAAACGTCTTGTCTCGCCGCCAGGCAGATCGAGGGACATGGAAAAGCGATTTGGCGGCGTAGGGCGGGTTGACGGAAGTAGGGTAGAATGCAGTTCAATCAGTTCTATCCGTTGAAAAATTCAAGATAAGAACAGCAACAACTCGCCGCCGGGACGAACTATGGGTCTCGGCCCAAATCCCTGGCGGCGGGACAAAAAGTTTGGGAGATTCTCAAGAACCTTTTCCAAAAGGTTCTTGAGCCGCCGGAGGCAATCCCG
>JAZHDH010000026.1:0-31993 GCA_036584335.1 Pseudodesulfovibrio sp.
AAGGTTTTCCTTCTAAGCCTTTTTTCGTGGAATATACAAAAGAATATACAAATGATATCGGATGGTGAAAGGCGGGGGAGATGTCGGCATTTGGGGAGCATAGTTCCCATGTTGTTTCTTTGGAGATGAGACTACAAGTATGCTAAGTTCTGAATTAAATTTCGTACAGATGCTTAAACAAGGAGGAGCTGTGCTAAGTAAAGGCGTTTTTGCTCCCATAATCATTCTGGCGCTCTGGGTAATCAGTGCCGCAACAATAATTGTTACGAAAAGCAGTGATGATTTTGCCAAGAAAAGTGCCCTAGTCGCAGCCGGCGCAATGATCCTCTTCGTTTGTGTGTGCTACGCGTGTGTCTTGATTTTTAAGGAAGATCTGTTTCGCTCTGATGATTACGCGAAGGCGAAATTGGCCTATAAAGGGAAAGGCGAGAAGGTCCTAACTGTCACTCAGAAAGCCGCTCAAAAAAGAAAGCCCGAAGCAAAACAGTCCACAAAGGGTAAGAGTAAATGAGTAATATTTTTTCATATGTATTGTCTTATGATCCTCAGAGCATCACCAAGAAAAGGTTGATCCGCTACCTAAAAGAGAGTGTTGTTTTTAATGCGTGGTATTTGCCTTTCGACGGTACAGTTTTGGTCGTCTCGGAGGAAGAAGCTGATACAATCAGTGAAGACTTTTTAGATACATTCGAGGGTTGTGATCATGTCATTGTTGATGTCCAAGACGATGAACCGGACTATTCAGGTTGGTTGGATGATGAGGCCTGGGAGTATTTAGGGTCTCCTGAGGATTTCTCCTGAGTTGTTCAAGGTACATTGCCAGCGCTCGTTAATTTTCGTAGTATCAATTCCGGCTGTCGTTTCGACAAGAACTTGTTATATTATAAAATTTTAACGGCCTTCATCCAGGAGGCCTATCCATTTGGTACAATAAAATAGGACTACTCCTACACTACTGGTCGGCTTCCGACGGTTGCTCCGGACTTTCCCCGCGCATGAAAGATTTTGGGGTTAGCGTGCTTGCCCCTGAAGCCGGCATCCGCACCTCGGCCCAGTGCTCTTTGCGATCATCCGTCAGGGGAATGCAGCCATCCTGCTGCTGGATGCGGTCCAGGCTCACGCTCAACTCTCCCTTCTTTTCCAAGACCTGCACAACCTGGATGTGGAATACCGTTTCCCGATAGCGGTAATGCAGAGTGAACCCCTTCCATTCGGGCGGTAAACAGGGGGAAAAATGCAGTCGGTCCACCTCAAGGCTGAGGCCTAGAAGCGATTCCAGCATCAACCGATACATCCAGGCCGCAGAGCCGGTGTACCAAGTCCACCCGCCCCGGCCGACATGGGGGGATACCGCGTAGACATCCGCCGCCATGACGTAGGGTTCGACCTTGTAAACTGATGCCTGTTTGGCCGTGAGTGCATGGTTCAAGGGGTTGATGATGCCGAACAATTCCCAGGCACGGTGATTGTCACCCAGCCGTGCAAAGGCCATGGCCGCCCAGACGGCTGCGTGCGTGTACTGGCCGCCGTTTTCCCGTAACCCCGGAGCATAGCCTTTGATGTAGCCGGGATTGAGCGGGGAGATGTCGAAAGGAGGATCCAGCAACTGCACCAGCCCTTGCTCGCGGCGGACCAGGCGCTGGTCCACAGCCTCCATGGCTTGATGTGAACGTTCCGACTCCCCGGCCCCGGAGAGCACGGACCAGCTTTGGGCAATGGAGTCGATTCGGCACTCGGGGTTCGTCGAAGAACCGAGCGGCGCGCCATCGTCGAAGTAGGCGCGGCGATACCACTCGCCGTCCCAGCCATTGGCCTCGATACTGCCGCGCAGTTCCGCGGCCTCGGTGTCGCAGCGTTCGGCAAAGGGGGCGTCGCCATGGGAACGGGCAATTGTGGCGAACTCGTTGAGTACGTCGAAAAGGAAGAAGCCCAACCACACGCTCTCGCCCCTGCCGTTCCGGCCCACAAGATCCATGCCGTCGTTCCAATCGCCTGATCCCATGAGCGGCAGGCCGTGTGCGCCGTAGCGGAGGCCGTGTTCGATGGCCCTGGTGCAATGCTCGTACAGGCTGGCCATCTCTTCGGATTGTCCCGGCAGGTCATAGTAGGAGTCCTCGTCCGCTTTCAGCCTCCGGCCTTGCAGGAAACCCACGGGTTCGTGCAGCACGCCGGTGTCTCCGGTGGCGCGCACATAGCGGGTCACGGCGTACGGCAGCCAGAGATAGTCGTCGGAGCAATTGGTGCGCACGCCCCGGCCCGTCGGAGGATGCCACCAGTGCTGCACATCCCCTTCCTCGAACTGACGGTCGGCGCAGCGCAGCAAATGCTCGCGCACGAGCTCCGGCCGGGCGTGAATGAGGGCCATGACGTCCTGCAACTGGTCGCGAAAGCCGAACGCGCCGCCGGATTGATAGGTTGCGCAACGCGCCCAGAGGCGACAGGACAGGGTCTGATACAGAATCCAACCGTTCGCCAGTACATTGAACGCATGGTCCGGGGTCTCAACATGCACTGCCCCCAGGGTGTGCGTCCAGTGCTGCCAGACCTTGTCCAGGGCCATGCGCGCGGCGCTCGGTCCACGGTAGCGCTCGACCAGGCTCCTGGCATCGGCGACGTCGCGCCCCATGCCGAGCCGGAAGACGATCTCTCGCTCCTGCCCGGCCTCCAGGTCAAAAGCCACTTGGATGGCCGCACAGGGATCAAGGGCGGCTCCCACCCTGCCAGAAAGCCGGGTGCGCGTCATGGCGGCAGGGGCCTCCAACGTGCCCCCCCGGCCTATGAATTCCGCACGATCGCCGCTCACGGTGCGCGTGGTTTCGTCAACATCGAAAAAGGCCGTCCGGCCGCTGAATTCGGTGTTGTAGGAGTTGCGGGCAAAAAGCGCCCCGCTGTTCAGATCGATTTCAGTGACCACGTGTTCGGCGGTCTTGCTGCGCAAATCTCCCAGCACCCATTCGGCATAGCCGGTGGCCGAAAGCCTGCGCGCTCTGTCCGACTCGTTGCGGACTTTCAGCACAGCGAATTTGACGGCGTCATCAAGAGCCACGTAGACCCACAGCTCACTAACGACGCCGCGCTCGGCGTGCTCGAAGACACTGTATCCGAAGCCGTGACGGGTGACGTAGGGCGTGGTCCCGCGACAGGGCAACGGCGTGGGCGACCAGAAATGGCCCCGCTCCTCGTCACGGATATAAAAGGCCTCCCCCCGCGAATCGCTGACCGGATCGTTGCTCCAAGGGGTCAGGCGAAATTCATGGGCGTTCTCGCTCCAGGTGCAGCCCATGCCGCTTTCTGAAATGACGGTACCGAAATCCGGATTGGCCAGCACGTTGATCCATGGGGTGGGCGTCAGTTGTCCGTGGGTCGTGGTGATGACGTATTCCCTGCCGTCCGTGGTAAAGCCGCCCATGCCGTTGGAGAAGCTCAGGTCCTGTCGCGGCAACGGGACAACGGCGGGGGGAGCTGCACGCAGGGGGCGTGTCGGGACGAGCCGAGGCGTCGTTGTCCCCGCGAGGCTGCGACCGCCGATTTGTTCCGCCAAGGTCCCCCGGGCGTCGGAGATGGCGGCTCGGGCCACGGCCTTGAACAGGATGCGATCTTCCTCGGCTATGCGATCCGCAGGCCGGACGAATATTCCCCCGGGCCGGTCCGTCTGGTTTGCCGTGGGGCCTCCGGCGATGAGCCCCATGATCTGGTCGTGGAGAATCTGTCGGTATCCGGCGTGGTCCTCATTCCAGATCACCAGGTCCACCGCCAACCCCTTGAGCTGCCAATAAGCGTGAGCCTGCACCAGTTGGCGCACCAACTCGATGTTGGCCGCGTCCTCGATCTGCAACAGCACGATGGGCAGGTCGCCGGAAATGGAGTAGCCCCAGAGTCCGGATTGTCCACGGGCATTTTTGATGAGTACTTCCGCTTCGGCCCGGAGCGCGGAATTGGGGTACAGGATCGAACCGGCCAGCCTCCCATAGAGCTGCGCCTCGGCCTCCGTGGCATTCAACTGGCGCAGTTGGACCTGGCTGTGGGTCCAGGCCAGGTCGAAGACGCGGTCGGCCATGCGCTGGTCCTGGTATTTCTCCATCAGGCCAAGGGCCCCTTGGCGGGTTTCTGAAATGCCGAAGATCATATCGACGATCACGGACTCGCCCGGATCAAGGGTTACGCGCTGACGGATGGCGGCAATGGGGTCGAGCACCGTCCCTTCGCTGTTCGAGAGCGAGTCCGCATACCCGTCGCCATCCGCTTGCAGCGCCAGGGGGGCGGCGGTGGTATTGCCGCGGCCGATGAAGCGCATACGGTCGGTCTCGCAGGAGGCGCCCGTGTCCCCGGGGCCGCGCACGGCCATTATGTGCAGCATGAACGGCGGATTCTCGTCCTGCGAACGGGGCCTGCGGGTACAGAGGATGGCCCGGTTCCCGGGGATGATCTCGGTCTGCACGAAGAGACTGCTGAAGCCCGGATGCAGGGCGTCCGACGCTTGCGGCGCCAGAACCACTTCCGCGTAGCTGGTCACGTCGATGGCCCGGCGCGTGCGGGCGCGGTTGGTGATGCGCAGGCGGCGCAACTCGATGTCGTCCTCGGGCGAGACGGCGATCTCGGTATGCGCGTCATAGTTCTGCTCGCGGCACTGGAATTCGGCCTTGCCTTCAGAGAAGATCACCCTGAAATGCTTCGAGCGCCTGAGCGTCGGCTGATGGGTGGTGGCCCAGTATTCACGACTGTCCACGTCGCGCAGGTAGCAGAATGTCCCCCAGTTGTCGCGGGTGGGGTCCTCGCGCCAGCGGGTCACGGCGATGTCACCCCAGCGGCTGTAACCGCCGCCGGCGTTGGTGACCATGACATGGTAACGGCCGTTCGAGAGCAGCTGTACCTCCGGGTTCGGCGTGCCGGGAGTGTCGTAGACACGCATGGGCGTGGCTGCGGCCCCGGCCGCCTGGCGATGCTCGGCAAGTTCCGTTGTGTGGGCGAAAAAAGCCGCCGATTGGGGAATGCGCTCCTGAAGCAGGGGAAGTGTGGCCAGGAACCGGACGTCGGATTCGAAACGCCGCTGCATCGGCCCCTCAAGCAGTGTCCCGGCCAGGGCCAGGAGAGTCATGCCCTGGTGGTGGGCCATGAAGGACCGAACTACGGCGCTTTTCTGGCCGCGCGGCAGACGGGACGGCGTGTAGTCGACGGCTTCGCACAGGCCATAGCGGGCCTCGAGACCCTCTTTCGCCAGGCGTTCCAGATTCTTGCAGGCCTCCTTCGGGGCCACCAGAAGCGCCAGAGCCGAGGCATAGGGCGCGATGACCATGTCTTCGGCCAGACCGCGCTTGAGCCCCAGGCCGGGCACGCCGAAAGCGCGGTACTGGTAGTTCCGGTGTGCGTCGATGGCGTTGTAGCCGCATTCCGAGATCCCCCAGGGGACGCCGCTCTTCCGGCCATAGTCGATCTGCCGGGCCACTGCCGCCTTGCAGGTCTGGTCAAGCAGCGTGTTCGCATAACTGGGCATGACTAGGTTGGGCATCAGGTATTCGAACATGGAACCGCTCCAGGAGAGCAGAATCGGCTCTCCTCCGGCGGAGGTGAGCAACCGCCCGAAAGCGAACCAACTCTCCTGCGGCAACTGCCCCTGGGCGATGGCCACAAAGGTGGCGAACCGCGCCTCCGAGGCCAGCAGATCGTAGAAGCTCTGGTCCCTGCGACGTTCGTCCACATTGTAGCCGATGGCCAGCAGGTGCCGCGTCTTGTCATACAGAAATCCGTATTCCATCCGGGCCAGGGCGTCACAATTCTGGGCGAGCGCGTTCAGGCGTTCCATTCTGGATTTAGCCTGCCGGCAGGCAGCACCGATCATGTCCCCCATTTCCGCTGCCTGCGCCGCTGTTGCGGCGGAGCCGAACCGGGTTTCCAGCACAGCCAACCCGCCCAACGTCGGAATCTCGTCCAGAAAAGCCAATTCTTCGGAGAATTCACGGGGAGACGCCGCCCACGGGGTCAGCAGGTCCAGTTCGGCCAGGGCGTCCCGGCATTGCCCGGCAAAGGCCTGGAGCCACCAGGGGAACGAGTTGTCGGGGTCGGCGGTCTGGAAATCCCGGCTGTCGGTCACTGCCGCCACCGATATCTTCAGTCTCTCGAGGCACAACCGCGTGGCGCTCAGGGTGACGGGCGGATTAAGCGCGGCCTCGGCCACATCCCGGCGTAGTGCGTCCATCCGGGACGCGGCAGCAGTTGGCAGGTCGCCAGACAGGTCGTCCAGGGCGATATCCAGGATGTCGCCCAGGCTTTCAAACAGCCGGGAAGAAAGGATATGGTCCTCGGTCAGTGCGGACAGCCCCGCCCGCAGGGTCAGGAGATGCCCCGCCAGATTCCCGGAATCGACGGAGGAGATATAGCGCGGCGCAAGCGGCTGCAAGGTGCGGGTGTCGTACCAATTGAAGAAATGGCCCTCGTACCGGTCCATCCGCTCCATGCTTTCCAGAGCCCGCGAGGTACGCTCCATCAGCCGTCCGCAAGAGATGAAGCCGAAATCGAACGCGGAAAGATTGGCCAGGAGGGCCAGGCCCATGTTCGTGGGCGAGGTGCGGTGTGCGATGACGGCTTCTGGCTGTTCCTGGAAGTTGTCCGGCGGCAGGTAGTTGTCCTCCGGGCCGACAAAGGTCTCGAAGAAACGCCAGGTCTTGCGGGCTATTCTGCGCAGAAACAGGGTCTGGCCTTCCGTGAGCCGTTCCTGGTGGCGGGTAAGCGGCAGACCGAGCCACCAGGCCAGGACCGGGGAGAGAAACCAGAGGCTCAACACCGGCCCGGCCGTGAGCAACGCAGGCGGGTTGGTCGCACCAAGGGCGAAGGCTGTGGACATGGCGAGTAACGGTCCAAACCACATGTTCCGGTACGAGCCAACGAGGTCCATGCGGCTCTTGCCCCCCTCTTCGCCCGACGGCTCCCATTCAAGGAGTCCCCGATGCGTGATAAGCATCCGCCAGGTGGTGCTCGCCACGGCATTCAGGCTGTAGAATGCCTCATGGGGCAGGCAGACCAAGGCAAATAATGCCTGGGCGAAATGTTTGGGCAGCAGTTCCATTGCGGTAACGAAGTGCTGCCGCAGGGACAGGCTCACGGGTTTTTGCAGCGCGTTCAACGCCGCAGCGATGACCGACGGCAGCAAAATGATGCCGCATACGACCAGGGTCCAGAACCAGGCGGAAGCCGGAACACTCCATCCCGCCACCAGGAGCAGGATCAGCGCAAGGGCGGTCAGACTGCGCCGCAGGTTGTCCAGGATCTTCCACCGCGACAGGAGCGAGAGCGGGTTTTTCCGGCGCGAGCCGTCGGCGCCGGGAACGCCGGGCAACAGCCACCGTGCGATCTGCCAATCGCCGCGAATCCAGCGCGTTCTGCGTCTCACATCCTCGCCGTAGCTGGAGGGATAATCCTCGAACAACTGCACGTCGCTCAAAAGTCCGGCCCGGGCGTAACAACCCTCCAGGAGGTCATGGCTCAAGATGCGGTTCTCCGGAAAACACGCGCCAAGGATGCGCTCGAAGGCCTCGACCTCGTAGATGCCTTTGCCGATGAACGAGCCTTCGCCGAACAAGTCCTGGTATACGTCGGAGACCGCCCGGGTGTATGGGTCGATGCCGATTTCGCTGGCGCACATGCGCGCATATCGAGACCGGTTGGTCCCGGACAGGCTGGCGGTCACGCGCGGTTGGAGAATCCCGTATCCGCCGATTACCCGCCGGGCATGCGTGTCGTAACGGGGACGGTTCAGCGGATGGGCCATGGCCCCCACCAATTGCCGGGCGCAATCGCGGGGCAGCTGCGTGTCGGTGTCCAGCGTGATGACGTATTTCGCCCCGCGCAGCACGCTTGCATCGCCGACAATGAGGGAAAAGGGCGCTGACAGGCCGTCGCGCAACAGGCCGTTCAAACACGCCAGCTTGCCACGCTTGCGCTCATAGCCCATCCAGATCCGCTCCTGGGAGTTGAAGCGGCGCGGCCGGTGGAACAGGTAGAAGATGTCGCCTGTCGCGCTCGGGTACCGCCTGTTCAGCCCCTCTATGCATTGTCGGGCCAGAAGCAACAGGGAAGCATCGCCGGGCAGTGTCTCCTGGGCCGCATCGCTGAAATCCGTAAGTAATCCGAAATGCAGGTATTTGTCTCTATTGGCCAGAAAACGGACTTCCAGGGCCTTGGCCAGGCCTTCGATGGCCGGGGCGTTGGTAATCATGGTCGGAATGACGACCAGGGTACGCTGGGCCTGCGGAATGCCCTTGGAGAAATCCAGACGTGGCAAGACGTGCGGCGTGGTCAACAGGGTTGCCACCCAGTTCGCCAGGGCCACCGCCAAATGGCTGGTGCATGCAAGCAGGAGCAGGCACATCAGAACCAGCCCATACCCGTGCAGGCCATCGGCCTGCGCCCTGACCGCCAAACCTCCGGCGAAGAGCATCGACAAGAGCAGGATGCCGCCGCCATAAAGCGGCAGGGGAAACCGGCTGCCCGGCACGCACAGGCGCTCGGCAAATGAGTTGTGCGCTTGCGCAGATTGAGTAAGTCGGCCAAAGCCCTTGTCGATGAGATAGTATCCGACATGGGCTGTGAGGGAGTCTTCGCCATGAACGGTTGCGCCCTCCCGGGCCAAGCAGATGGCCCTGTGCGCGACCTCAACCTCTGATAAAGGGCTCCTCCTGGCCATCCGCTCCACCACATGGCGATAGCGATCACGCGTGGCAAAATCCATGGCGCCATATGCCTTGGCAGGATCCTCGCCCAAAGCCATCTCGACAAGACTCGTGGACTCGACGAATTCGCTCCAGTCCATTACGCCGAGGAAACGCAGGCTGCCGATGCTGTTGCTGATGGAGGCCTGGTCGGCGGATTGTTGCTGGTTCTCCAGATACACCAGTTGCTCGATGGTCAGGCCGGTTTCGGACAACTGCTGCTCAATCCAGGTCAACGTCAGGGCCAGGGCCGGTCCCTTGCCCTGCAGACGGCGCGAAAGTTCAGCCACGAATGAACTCACCAGGGGTGGGTTGGAACGAGCCATGTCGGCAATGGTCAGGATCAGGTCTTGCGGCCGTTTGATGGCAACTCCTGCCATCCGGTCGGCCCAGCCTTCGGCGCGGTTGCGGTCAGCTCTGTGGCGGGCGATACGGACGGCCACCCGGCGCAGATTCTCGATGAGCGCCAGGCGCAGCATGATCGGAATGGCCCAGAGTTCGCCCAAGTTCAGAGGGACCACGGACTGATAGGCCACCACGATACTTCTCAGGCTCTCCGGGGCCACCTGTCCGTCACTGTGGGAAATGCTGTCCAGGGCGAGGTCGTACACCCTCGGGAAACCGGCCGAGGCGCCGTTTGCCAGGCACGGAAGTTCCTGGCTGTAGCCCTTGGGGAGGTGAAGCTCGGCAGTGCGGATTTGTTCCTCGATCACATAAAAATTGTCCAGCAACCATTCCCCGGCAGGGGAAATTCTGCGTCCCAGCTTCACGTCATCGGTGAGTTGCGTATGTACATCGAACAGCACGGTCTGGTTTTCAGCCAGCCGCGCAAGCAGGCGGTCTTTGGAACGCTTTGTCATCAGCTTGTGTGAATTCGCAAGAATTTTGCCGTGCTGCTCCATCTGATCAGAGCTGAACAGTGTCGAGCGCGGGGACGGCTCCTCTTTAGTGCTCTTCGCGACCTGGACTGATCCTCGCAGACGGGACCTGACTTCGGAAAGCCTGTCGCCCATTTTCTTGTAACCCATGCCCATATCAATATCTCCTGCTGCCGAAACTGTGGCGGGGTTCGTGCGGATTGAAACAGGGCTGGCCGGTGGGAAGGCCCAGCGAAACCGCTTTCAGAGCCTGATGCAAATTTTAGATGAAGGTTTGGTACGGACATGGAAGGAATTCCTGCCGGCCAAGACGGCATGACGAGAAAAGACGTCCGGGAAGGCGCGAGTGTCCGAGCACTATAATTAATAGCGCAAATTTGCGGCCGCAGATAGTACAACTATTGCAAATATCTTCATTTGACTCAGAAGTATGATGCAACGGCAAGTATTGATTCGCAAAACCTCAATATGTTCACAAATATCATTTCACCATCAAACAATCATATGAATCTGATTGTGAATTACTCCGAAAGTGGTATTGTGTGTATGAGGTAACAAATTATGAACGCTCTTCTTGTCTATCCTGCTTATCCGGATACGTTTTGGAGTTTCAAGAGTATACTGTCCTTTGTCTCCAAAAGGGCGGCCTTTCCACCGCTCGGCTTGCTCACCGTGGCCGCGATGCTTCCAGTGGAATGGGGGAAACGCCTGGTGGACACGAATGTCGCCCCTCTGGGCAACGCCGATCTCGAATGGGCGGACGTGGTCCTGATCAGCGCCATGATGGTGCAGCTTCCCAGCGCGAGGAAAATCATGAAACGCGCCAGGGAAGCGGGCAAAACCGTGATCGCGGGAGGCCCGGCCTTCAGGTCGCATCTGGAGCAGTTTCCCGATGCGGATCATTTCATCATCGGCGAATCCGAAACCGTCATGCCCGAATTTTTGCATGACTTCGAACGGGGCGCGGCAAAGAAACAATATATGTCTTCTGAGCACCCCGATTTGGACTCAACGCCGCTTCCCGCCTGGAACCTGTTGAGGATGAAGGATTATATCTCCATGTCGGTGCAGTATTCCCGCGGCTGCCCCTTTGATTGCGAATTTTGCGACATCGTGGCCATGAACGGACGGCGCCCTCGTGTGAAAAATCCCGATCAGATGATGCGGGAGATCCAAAGTCTGTATGATGCCGGATGGAGGGAGTCCGTCTTTATCGTGGACGACAACTTCATCGGGAACATAGCCCGGGTGAAGGAGTTTCTGCCCAGGCTCGCCGAATGGCAGAGACTGCACGGTTACCCCTTCAAGCTCATGACCGAGGCCAGTATAAATCTGGCGCGGGATAATGAACTCATGGAAATGATGAGTGCGGCGAACTTCCACAAGGTTTTCATCGGCATTGAAACGCCCTCCACGGAAAGCCTGGTCGAATGCGGGAAAAAACAGAACGTCACCACCGATTTCAGCTCGGCGATTCGGGATATTCACCAACACGGCATGCAGGTGATGGGTGGTTTCATCGTGGGCTTCGACAACGACACCACATCGATTTTTGGGCAGCAATTCCGGTTTATTCAGGAAATCGGGGTCGTGACGGCCATGATCGGTGTTCTCAATGCGATGCCGCATACGAGACTTTGGAATCGGCTCAAATCAGAGGGCAGATTGCTTGGCGAATTGAGCGGAGAGAATACCGACGCCTGCGTGAATTTCGATCCCCGCATGGGATGCGAAGCCTTGCTGGATGGGTACCGGAAACTCGTGAATGAGCTTTACTCTCCCAGGGAGTATTATGACCGGATCAGCACATTTCTCTCTTCCTACGCGCCCACGGCAAGAGGGAAAATGGTGCGGACGGATGTTCAGGCTTTTTTGAAAAGCATGTGGGCTGTCGGGATAGCCTCACCCGCCCGCGTCCTCTACTGGAAGCTGGTGCTGAGGACGCTGCTGACCAAGCCGAAAGCCTTGTCCGCCGCAGTCGAGCTTGCGATCCAAGGCTTGCATTTCACCCGGGTGTCCCGGCGCATCATGGGTGTGTGAGAAAACAGGGGGCACGGAGCCCCCTGCGTATGGACCGATCAACTGCCCGGAATGGGAAAGATTTTCTGTTCGCTCTTGGCCGGATTCTTTTCCAATTGACGGTAACGGTTCCATGCGTTTTTCGACAAGCGCCCCAGGATGTCATCCAGGTCGGAGCCATGCATCAGGTCGCTCAGATCCGCTTCGCCCATCAGGCGGTCCGAAAGCATGTAGCCTTCGCCCTGATCCAGATCGAGCTGGACGTCCTGAATGTTGAAAGCGGGCAGCGTGCCGCAGACGTCCACGAGTAGATCCCGCACCGTCTGATAGAAGAATTTCTTCACGTCTTCCGTTGATTCGGCCTGAGTCAGCAACTCGCGGAACCGACTGCGGGCTCCCTGCTCCTGCTTGGTGAATGATAATTGAGTGCTCATATGCTCTCCTTGTTGCGTTGACATTTTGCCGAAGTCCGGCGGCCGGAGTGATGGCGAAAGCTGCTCGCGGAAACCCGCGCGGATCAAGCGCGTGAGTATTTGATGATGTCTTCTTTGAACTCCTCGATCACGCTCTCCGTCAGTGAGGGGGTGAAGGTTGCAATGGCCTGGACGATGGCGTCTGTTGTCACCGGAACATTGCTCCCGCTTTCGCATTCTTCTTCAAAGGCGTGCTGGGCTATGGTCTGAAAGAGGTATTCGATGTCGGCCGGGGTGTATTTTCCCGTCAAGGCTATGATACGCGCCAAATCGATGGCGCCTACGTTCATTTTGGACAAGAAATATTTCAGAATGGTTTCTCTTCCGCTCTCGTCGAGAGTCCCGACCGGGATGATGCAATCAAATCGCCCAGGCCGCAGCAGGGCGGCGTCCAGTTGGCGGATGTAGTTGGTCGCGCAGACGAGCAGCAACTTGCTGGTATGGCTTTTGATGAGCGGGACCTGCTTGAGAAACTCATTGGTGATGGACCTGTCTATACGATTGGCTCTATCCCGATTGCCTGCAAGTTCTTCAAATTCGTCTATGAATATGACGACTTCTTCCAGGTCACGCGCCTTCTCCATCACATTACGCAGGTGGGCGCCTATTTTGTCCACTCCGTCGACCATGAGCATGCTCGGCATGATTTCCACGTACCACCACGCCAGCCTTCCGGCCATCGCCTTGACGAAATGGGTTTTGCCCGTGCCGGGAGGGCCGAAGAAAATGATGGCCTTGGGTGGAGTGACGCCATGCTTCCGAGAGAGTTCCTCCTCAACCAAAGGAAGAATGATCTTCTTTTGTATCAACTTCTTGGGCGGCTGGGTGTCGGAGATGGTGTCCCATATGTCGCGGGTGATGGCCTGTGCGCCCATTTGCACCAGCAGTTTTTCCTGGTTGTGCGTGGCGAGTTCCTCGTCCGTACCGACATTATCGACAAAATCGTTGCAGGCGATCTTGAATCCGACATCCCGGTTTAATCTTTCGGACAGGACCCACTGATGCCGCCTGATTTTTTGCCAGAGATCGGTAACGACGTCCGTATCGAACTTCGCGCCGCAGGCTTCGAAAATCTTGCTTGCGCAGACCTCGGGTGCGGGTGATTCGAATGTCTTGATATCCATTGTTTGGGCTCCTGCCGCAACATCTTATTTACAATATATTAATTATATTCAATCAATGTGCACGGATGAAACTATAAAACGAACTGCCTCCATTTTAAGAACAGACAAAAAGGCCAATGAGTATTAACATAGTACTACATGACCTGGAATTGTCACTGCATATTTTCATAAAACAGTTCATGTGGAGCAAAAATAAAGTCAACCAAACTTGCCGTGAGCCATTGGCGATTTGTCTATCCAATTCGATGTGGATTGTTTCGATCCGATGACCCAGAGTGTGGTTAGAACAACCTGGCAACGGGGGGAGAGAGCCCCGCTCCAGATTGGCAACCGTCATCCCCCCACCCTCTTCGGCGGTCAGGACACCCAGCACGAGAGATGGAACCGAGTCTCGACAAACCTCGATCCGACTCGAAGAGACCTCCATGAGGCTTTACCCCTGGGGCAAAGGGCGTCGTATTCCTATTTCAGATACAAGGGCTTTCGGCGGGCCGGACTGAAGGAACGCTACCGGATGTCGCAGCGGGGGAGCGAGATGCTGACAGTGGTCCCGTCAGCCTCGGATGTGGCGAGCTCGATATGGCCGCCGTGCGCCTTGGCGATGAGCTGGGCGCTGTATGTCCCAAGCCCTGTGCCGCAAGATTTGCCCATGGTGGCATATTTCTCGAAAAACCGTCCCCGAATGGCTTCAGGCACTGCTCCTGCATTGTGGATGATGATGCGTACCGCCCCCGGTTCCGTTTGGCAGTTGATGGTTACGTACCCCTCTCTGGGGGAGGCCTCAATCGCATTTTTCACCAGATTCATGAGCAAGTCTTCGATGAGAAAGGCCTCTCCGCACAGTCGCGGTTCCCCGGAGGGGCAACTCGCAGCAGTCGGAAGGTTGACGGTCACAAGGTTCTGCGAGGAGAGTTTTTCCAGGGATTTCCCCTACGAAGTCGAGGATCTGGAAAATATCGATCGGCGTATCGGGGGGCGTATATTCGCCCTTTTCCATCTCCAGCAAAGGCTCGGCAGCGTCGATGAGATGGATCACTTGCCGGATACCGAGCATGATATGCGGGAAGGCTGCCATCACGGCGGCATTGCTCTCTCCTTCCAGGACCAACTGGGCCACTGAAAAGAGATTGACGAGCGGCCCCTTGATGTCGTGATGGATGATGCGTTCGACGGTCTTGCGGAATTGTTCTTCCTGTTTGCGCTCCGAGATGTCGTGCATCACTATGCGGCAGACGGGAGCCTCTTCGGCCTCTCGGGCTATGGTGCACGTCAGATGCGCCCAGAAATCGCTCCCGTCTTTTTTCGTCATGCGCAATTCGCATGACGCCGTCGCAGTCGCCGAACTATTGCTGAAAAGTTCTTTTCGGTGTCGGTAATATATGTCCTGGTCTTCCTTGTGAATGAACCTGGTCCAGGGCTGTCCGACCATTTCGCTCCGAATCATGCCAAGCAGTGTCGCGGCAGTGAGGTTGGCGCCGAGGGTCAGGCCCTGCTCACCGACTGTGCAATATCCGACCGGCGCCAGGTCATAGAGATCGAAATAGCGGGACTGGAGGGCTTCCAGCTCCGCCCGGGACCTGCGCAGTTCTTCGTTCTGGATTTCCAGCTCGATCTGATGGACGCGCAGCTCGTGGAGCGACAGCTGTATTTCCTCAAGTGTCGGAGAGCTTTTATCCGCGGAATAGTCCTCACGGGCCAATTCTTCGGCTTGGCGTCTGAGCTTGTCCGTCACGAGTCTTCTCCTTGGGCAATTCGATGCGTAATCGCCATGGCATAGACATGGCCGGTTTCATCGGCCAGAGAGCTGGCCGAGATCCACACCGGCACGGTCTGCCCCGCCTTGTTAACGCGGCGGGTCTTGTATGGCATGGGCATGTCCCCTGCAGCGACCAGCCTGATGTTCGCCAACTCCTGATCATGGAGATATTCGGGGAGCATGTCCTTGATGTTCAGGGTCAGCGCCTCGTCCTCTCCCCAGCCGAAAAGTCTGTGCGCCGAGGGGTTCCAGGCCAAGAGACCTCCCTTCGTGTCCAATACGGCAATGGCATCCTGTGAGTCCTGCACTACCTTGACCATGCGCAGCTGGCCCTGAACCATCTGCATCAGCTCGTGCGACTTCTTCATTTCGGTAATGTCGACAAAAGTAATTACCGCTCCCTCAATCACATTTTCAAGGGTACGGTATGGCTGTATGCGCATCGTGTACCACTTCTCGTCAGCTGTTTGCACTTCCTGCTCCAGAGGAACCAGTGACTCCAGCACCGACTGTATGTCGGCAACCAGGCTGTCATAGCCCACCATCTTAGATACGATGTGGCCGACAGGCCGCCCGATGTCGACCGGGATCAGGTTGATGATCCGGGTGGTGGCCGGGGTGAAGCGCATGACGCACAGCCGGTGGTCCACGAATATGGTGGCAATGCCCGTGCCGGAGAGCAGGTTGCTCATGTCGTTGTTGGCCTGCGAGAGATCGCTCAGCTTGTTTTGCAGCTCGGCATTGACGGTTGACAATTCCTCGTTGACGGATTGCAATTCTTCCTTGGAGGTCTCGAGTTCTTCGTTCGAGGATTGCAGCTCCTCATTTATTGACTGCATTTCCTCGTTGGATGATTTGAGTTCCTCGTTGGACGTCTCCAGTTCCTCAATGGTGGTCTGGAGGTATTCCTCCTTGGCCAACAACTCCTGACGCAAGGCCGCAACACCATCGCTTTCCTTGTCTGATCCGTTCTTTCCCTTGCCGATCCCCGGGCTGATGGTTTGGTGCACCGGCTCTTGGCCGGATGGCGACGGCTCCAGGATGACCAGATAGAGCGTGGGGGCGTGTTCGTTCTGAGCTGCCGGTACCGGGCGGATAGTCAGATCGATCGAGGTGAAGTCCCCATTGGTTTTTACCTGCAGAGCCGGGCTGTGCACTTTTTCACCGGATGATCGAGCCTTGTAAAGGGCCGTGCTCAGCTCTTGGCGCAGACCCTCCCGCGCCATCTTGAGGATATTGCCGATGCTGGCTTCGCCTTGCGATGGCTCCAGGTACTGACCGGTGCGGCCATGAAAATAGAGGGTATCGCCCTGGGCGTTGACCAGCACGGCCGCAGGGGAAAAATGTTGAAGCAGAGTTTTTTCAGTCAGCTCACGCAACGGCAGTCTCGTGGGGGAGAGCTCTTTGACAACTGCATGCTGGGAAAGTGATGATTCGATATCCATACGTGGCGGCAGGAAATGGCCCATGGCCCTTGGTTGCCTGCCAAGCGTGTCATCCTTGCGAAGATACAGCTTCGATTTGCGATCCAATGCAGTGAACAGGTCGCTGAAATCACCCACCGTTTCCGATGTGCCCAAAAAGAGGAAACCCCCTGGACGCAATGCGTAATGGAAGAGGGGGATGAGCCTCTTTTGCAAGTCTCCTCCCATGTAGATGAGCAGATTGCGGCAGACGATGCAGTCGAGTCGAGAGAAAGGCGGATCTTTGATCACGTCCTGTTCTGAGAAGATCAGCATGTCGCGGAGATTTTTATTGATACGGTATGCATTGCCCTCGGCCTCAGCCGTAAAAAAACGCGCCAACCGTTCCGGCGTTACATCGGCGGCTATGCTGGCCGGATACAGTCCGCTCCGAGCCGTGGCAATGGCCTGGCTGTCGATGTCGGTGGCAAAGACCTTCACCACGAAGTGTTGATGGGTCGTGTCCAGATATTCCTGCAGGAGAATGGCGAGGGAGTATGCTTCCTCTCCGGTAGAGCACCCCGTCGACCAAATCCTGATCGAGGACCCTCTGGATTTTCCGGCAAACAGTTTGGGGACGACCTGTTCCTCAAGCGCTTTGAACACTTCTGGATCGCGGAAAAAGTTTGTCACACCGATGAGCAGATCGCGAAAAAGCGCCTCCACTTCCTCCGGGTTCTTCAGCAAATATTGAACGTACTCACCCAACAGGTCGATCTGATTGACGGCCATGCGGCGTTCGATGCGGCGGTGGATGGTGCTTGGTTTGTACTGGGAAAAATCGTGCCCGGTGTGGGTACGCAGCTGGATGAATATTTTGCGTAATGCATTCTCCGTCACCGGTTTTGGCGTAGTCGTGGTTCGAAGGGGTAAGCCTTTAGCGTGGGCCACATAGGCGATGATCTGGGCGGGCATCTCCACCGGCGGCAGTTCATAGTCCACCTGGCCGGTGGCAATGGCGCTGCGCGGCATGCCGTCGTACTCGCAGGAGTCGGGTGATTGGGCGATAACCATCCCCCCTTCGCCCTTGATGGCCCGCACACCGAGACTGCCGTCGCTGCCGGTACCCGAGAGCACGATGCCGATGGCCGATTCATGCAGGCTCTGGGCCAGGGAACGGAAGAAATAATCAATGGGCAGTCGTTGCCCCCGGGGGGCGGTCGGTTCGATCAATTGGAGCCTTCCGTCCAGAAAGGCCATGTCGCGATTGGGTGGGATGATGTAGGCGCAGTTGGGCAGGATTTCCATTCCGTCCTCGACCTCGAAGACCTGCATGCTGGTATAGCGGCGGATGATTTCGGTCAGCAGGCTTTTGTGGTCTGGAGCCAGATGTTGCACCAGAACAAAGGCCATTCCCGGATCGGTGTCGGCAGGCATGCCGGAAAAAAAGGCTTCGAAGGCTGCCAACCCTCCGGCTGAGGCGCCAATGCCAACAATCGGGAAGATCGCAATGGGCTGCCGCTTGGGATCGGTTTTGGTCTTGTCGATCACGGCGGGGGAAGCCTTTCGCGACGGTGCTTTTGGTGCGTTTTTTTTCTTTGTCATGATGATGTGTTGCCGTGTAGGTTCTATTACTGAACCGAGTACTCGGTTTTTGTTAAAAATGCACGTCTAAAGCCCTCCCCTCTCACTTGGGGCTGTATGGGAGTGCGGCAATTTTTGAATCTGCGGCCACCGGCAGGAGCTCTGCCGGTGGCCGCATTGCTTTTCTCGGTAGCTATTCCTGCTTCTCCTGTTCATTGCCATACAGCCCGCCTGCAACTGCACCCAATGCACCGCCAAGCACAGCGCCCATGCCGAGCGATCCGCCGGTGAGAGCGCTGATGCCAAGTCCGGCGCCGACGCCGATCGCACCGCCGGTGACGGCTCCCTGCTGGGTCTTGTTCATGTTTGTACAGGCCGGTAGAATCAGTGTCCCGACCACAAGAAGGACGAGAAGTGTTTTTTTCATGACTGTCTCCTTAGTTGTCGAACCTGGGGGCGATGATCCTCTGCCAAATGACCTCGAACACGTGTACCCCCTTGCGATCCGGATGGTCGGCGTAGAAGGCGTCCACTTCGCTAGCCAGTTCCGACCAGCTCACATCCTTGAGGGCCTCGGTCCAGCCCTTGATGAACTTGGACGGTTCCTCCTTGCGGATGGTCCTGACATGATACTCCATGGCCACAGCGCTTCCGGCGCCGAACAAGAACGACTTCTTTTCATCGTCGCTGGACATCACCCACACGAAACCGTCAACATCCGGACCATAGGTTTGTTCCGTTTTCGCCTGGGCGAAACTCGTTATGGCTCCGGCCAAAAGGAGCCCCACCACCAAGGGTGCTGACAAATACAGTAGTTTTTTCATGACGACCTTTCTTGTAATGGCATTGCAGTCCATAATTTCCCCTGTAGCGGTGTTGATCTATTTCTCGACGACCTGTTGGATCTCACCAGTTTTTTCCAACGTCTTTCCGGCAAGGACTTCGGCCTTGCCCTTGATCTGCATTTCGTGGTTGTCGATGACTTTGCCGACAACCTCCTTCACCTTTCCGGAAGCCTGATACAGCTTCCCTTTGATCTGATTTTTTGTGCTTGTTTTCATGGCGCCTCTCCTGATTGGTTGCGGGTTGCGGCATTTTTGCCGATTACAATCTGCCCATCAGGAACAGGACCAGGACGACAATTGCGATGATCCCCAGCGTGCCGCCGGGCAAATAGCCCCAGGAGCGGCTGTGCGGCCATACGGGAATGACTCCCAGGAGCAGAAGGATCAAAACGATCAGTAGGATTGTGCCGAGTGACATTGTATTTCTCCGTTGTTAAAGAACCGCTGGAAACAGGGAGCTGAGTCTTAAGCCCTTGTCTCGATCAACTTCCTCCGCCGTTGCCGGATGAACCGGCAATGATCTGGAGTAGCAAGGCCAGAAAGCCTTGATTTGATTCGTTTCAACCGATGGTGATGTTGTTGATCACCTCTTTCACACCATGCACGTCATTCGTGAGCTTTTCGGCCAGATCTTTCTCAGCGCTGTTCTTTGCCGTACCCTTCAGAGTGACAACGCCGTCCTTGGTCACAACGTTGGTGTTCAGGGCGCTGGTCGAACGATGATAGAGCAAAGTCCCCTTGACCATGGCCGTGATGGAGGCGTCGTCAACGGCTTCTCCGATAGCCTCCATCTTTGTGGCGGTTGTGGATTCGTCCTGCGCTGAAGCCGGTGCGGTCATCAGGTTCTTGACGCTTTTTACGCCATCGACATCCGCGGCATACTCGCCGGTCAGGTCCTTCTGGGCGATGCTGGAGGCCTCGCCACGCAGCGTGACGACGCCATTCTCGGCGGTGACGCTGGTCGCCATGGCGTTCACGTTCTTGTGGAACAAGAGAGCGAACTTGACCTTGGTGATGATCCATGCGTCCGAACCGGCAGAGGGGCTCTTCTCAACCGCCGTCAGCTTGTTATCAACCTTTTTTACGCCGGGAAGTCCCTCGACGGTGTCTTTGGCCAGGGACAGGTGCGATTCCTCGGCAACGGTTCCGGTCAGGGTTACGTTGCCACCCTCGGACGCCACCTTGATGTTGTCGTCCTTGAGATAGGTTTTGAAAACATAGGTCTGTTTGGCGGAGGCCTCGATACGGTCATCCGTAGTGGAAGCAAAGACGTTGGTGTTGCCGGCAAACAGAAATGACATGGTGACAATCAGACTTAAGGCAAACAGATTTTTTTTCATGAGATTTTCCTTCTCGGCTAATAAAACGTTTTGAGAAGTTGAGGAGATACGATTGGCTAAACGCGGCAGCATTCAAGGATGACTTATTACAGATTGATGCCCATGCAGGCCGCTTACCTTGACCGGCTTGCCTTGCTTGCGCCGACATCTGCGGGCGAATGCCACCGTTGAGTCGATGACAAGGAAATCCCAAGCGTTAACGCCACGCCGGTGAAGGCAGGACGTCAAAGGGAATGTTACAATGTGGAGTCGTTGTGGGCGCGGTATGGAAGAGGCGCGAAACGACGAAACGGTTTTCGAAAGCGGGGAATGGAGGACTGAGATGGCTTGTGGTGTCTTAAGGGGCCAGCGGTCAGGCCCTTCTCAACAGGCGCAAGATGACAATCAGGATCACGGCTCCCACCGTGGCAGTGAATATCGCCCCGAGCAGTCCATCCGTATTGATCCCGAGAATTCCAAAGTGGTACCCTCCAAGCACCGCCCCAAGGACACCGACGACGATATCGCCGATCAGGCCGAATCCGCCTTTCATCAGCATTCCGGCCAGCCAGCCGACTACCAGCCCTATCTGTACAAACCAGAATAAACCAATCATGAAGCACTCCTGTGTGTAAAAAAGAATTTCGACTACTTTTACCATAGCATGCTTAGAAACAATTAACACTACAAATGCATATTTTAGTGAGATGGTAGAAGTGGATTCGTTTCCTCGGGGAATCGTGTTGAGAGACTGCCCCCTTTCCACGCATTCAAGTCGAGAAGTTTTGGGCTTTTAGTGTCCGTTATGTGTCCGATTTTTTCCCCGACACCATGCGAAATGAACGACATTCCGCGCCTTCCGCACGCCATGCTGCGGGGGGGGGGGCGAATAGGCTCGGCGGCGAATAAGTCCTGTTTAACCAGTTGGTTGGATTTTTCTTTTGGTTGACAATCCTCAAAAATGGCATTCAAGAGGTCGTGGGTTCGATTCCCTCCAGCTCCACCAATGAATTTAAAGGCTTAGAAGGTTTTCCTTCTAAGCCTTTTTTCGTGGAATATACAAAAGAATATACAAATGATATCGGGTGGCTAAACAGACGGCTTGTTGGGTGTGTCGCCTCTTACCTTGAGGAGCTTTCGATGAAGGTCATAATGATTGGATGTGTGCATCATTCTCTGGTGTGCCAGGAGAATTTGGAATCGATTTTATTACTCTCCCACAACCCACTTATCCCTGCGGGCGGCTGATGCCCACCGTCACGGTTTTCGCCTGGTGGCGGATGGTGTCGATGGGGCGGGTCATCTCCTCGATGGCCTTGTTCAGGATGGTCAGGATGTCCGCCAGGCGGGCCTCGGTGGCGCAGATGGCCGGGGACTGGCTGACCAGCCAGAGCATGTAGTTGGCCAGGGAGGCCGCCACGCGGGCGGGCAGGGCGGAATCCGTGGCCCCGGAGGCGATGCGGTCCACGCAGTCGTTGAGCGACGTGAGCAGCGCGGCCCGGTCGAAGCGGGATGGGGTTTCGATCATCGTCCCGAGCAGCACGCGCGCCTTGCGGAACGGCTCGGCGTGGCCGTCGATGGCCTTGGCCGCCGAAATGCCCCACCAGTGGCCGGCCACGGTCTCGGGCACGAAGTCCAGGCCGCCGCCCACGCGCGGCACCTTGATCGTCGCCTCGGCCACGGCGTCGAAGCGGGTTTCGCCCTCGGCGCAGAAGACGATGGGCGAACCGTTGTGCGCCTTGAAGATCGTCGTCTCCTTGACCGTGTCCATGACCACCATCTCCGGCAGGTCCGAGGCCATGACCAGGGTCAGCGGCTCGGTGGACAGGTCGATGTGCTTCTTGTCCTCGGTCACGTCGCAGGGGATGGACTTGTAGCACAGCTCCGAGAGCTTGATGCGAACCTCCTGGGCCGCCGTGCAGTTGGCCCCGTTGCCCACCAGCGCCCAGTAGCGGTGCACGGGCGCATACTTTTTGGCCACTTCGGCGATGGCGTCCTTGCCCGCCAGCACGGTGTCGATGGCCCCGGGCAGGGCTTCCAGGGCGTCCATGTCCGCCGCCACGGCGGCCGCGTCCATGGTCCCCAGCACGTCGGCCAGCCACAGCGAGAGCAGCTTGCCCGCCGCCACCTGGGAGTAGAACGCCTTGGTCGAGGCCACGGCCATTTCCACGTCGCGGCCGTTGCTGGTGTAGATGTAGGAGTCGGATTTCTTGACCAGCGGCGAGTTGCGCCGGTTGACGATGCAGTTGACCCACGCGCCCCGGTCGCGGCAGAGGTCCACCACCCGGTTGGTGTCCGTGGTGGTGCCGCTTTGCGAAACCGGGACGAGCAGCACGTCGTGCATGGGCTCGTCGCCCATGAAGCCGATCAGCTCGCTGCCGGTGTAGGCCTCGATGGCCAGCCCGCTGCCCTTGAGCGCGCGCCGGAGCAGGTGCGACACGGCCATGGCGGCCACGGCGGCCGTGCCCTGGCCCACGCAGATGATGCGTTTAAGCGGCCGCTTGCCGTCCTTGACGCGCCCGACCAGGGCCGGGCCGTTGCCGAACCCTTCGGGCAGGAAGGTCACCGCGCCGCTTTTGCGCAGGTATTTGCCGTGCAGGGTGTTGCGCACGGAGCTCGACGCCTCATGGACCTCTTTTTCGATGTAGTGGGCGTAGTCGCCCCGAAAGATGTCGCGGGAGAAGATCTCGATCTTCTCTTCCTTGAGCGGGGTGCCTTCGCCGTTGTCCAGGAAGCGGGCCACGGGCACGGCGTCCTCGGGGTCGCTGTCGCGCAGGATGACCGAGACGCCGCCCTGGCGGTGGACGGCCATGGGATAGGACGAGCGGGCGCGGGCGGCCATGCCGTAGGCCTCGCTGGCCACCAGCCAGCCGTCGCGGGTGCGGCCCACGTAGAAGGACTGGCCCGATCCCTTCTGGGCCAGGAACTGGGAGTCGAAGTCGCTCAGGTTCTGCATGACCACGGCCAGGGAGCCCTCGCACCGCTTGAGCACGCTGCGGAACCGTTCCTCGGCGTTTTCGGCCTGGGGTGCGTCCAGGTGGAACAGCACGGGCAGAATCTTGGCGTCCGTGGAGATGACGGGCGGGATGTACGCGCCCTTGGAGAGCACGGTCTCCTCGACCAGGGTGCGGTAGTTGTCCACGTCGCCGTTGAGGACGAACATGGTCTTTTCCAGCCCGGTGGAGACGTCGCCCTCCACCAGCCCGTCCACGGGGTGGCAGTTGGGCACGGAGATGATGCCGTTGCTGGCCCAGCGGGTGTGGGCGATGATGTTCAGGGTTTCCAGCCCCTCGCTCATGGCCCACAGCAGCGGGTCGTCGACGATGAAGGCGCGCAGGGCGGCCCCGTTGTCGCCGAGTTGGCCCACCAGTTGGGCGACCTTGTACAGGAAGCGGCAGGCGGTGCGGCCGTCGTCGAGCTTGCGCACCAGCACCTGGCGGGTGTCCGCGTTGGCGATGCAGCCGCGCTCGCCCAACTCCTTCCGGCGCCTGGCGTCCAGGCCGGCCTCCGGGTCGCGGTCCGCCGGGAGGATGAAGGCCACGGCGATTCCCGCCGAATCGCGGCCGCGCACTTCGAGCTTGTCGATGGATTCCAGGACCAGTTCCGCGCCCCAGGCCAGGAAGTGGCGGTCGCGGGCCATGGGGTCGCGCGCCAGGGCTTCGGGCATCAGCGCCAGGGTGCGGTCGATGTTGCGCAGCATCTCGCGGTCGAGCTGCCACAGGTAGTCGGCCAGCTGCTCGTGCAGGGCTTCCAGTTCGTCGGTGCGCGGGCCTTGCTCCAGCTTGACGGCGGCGGCGTTGCGCAGCTTGCGCAGGCTGTCGCGGATGGAGACGAGCTGGGACTTGACGCCGGGATCGGACACGGCGGCCATGTGCAGGCCGAACGACATGAGATCGTAGAAGTGGTCGGCCAGTTGGCCCAGGGGGGCGGCGGCGTCCGCCATGTCGCCCTCCAGGGCGGCGGCAAAGCCGACTTCCAGGGTCGTGAGCCACTGGGCGTCCACCGGCAGGTTCCATTGCCGGTTGCTCAAGAAACTAGCGATTCCGCACATGTATGTTCACTCCTGGTGGGCGTTGCGTTCAGCGGGTCAGGCCGTTCCGGCGTGACTTCGGAGTACTGTACACGGGCCGTCTTTGCAAGGGAAGAGGGCAGCCGCCCGCGCCGCGGGCTGGACATCCCTCCTTAGATGGTCTAGTGGCGAAAGGATAACCAGACGGGAGAGTCCCGCCGCCGCCTGCCGCAGACCGGGAGGACGGTGGCGGTCGTCTGTTGGGGGGCGGGCGCGCAGCGCCGAGTCAGGCAATTCTATGAGTCTGATCGACCACATCATTCTTACTTGGCGTTCCATGGGAATCGTCCGCAAGTTCGCGGCCGCCCTGGGGTCCATGCTCGCGCTCATTCTCTTTGTCGCGGCCATCGGCTTTGTCGCGCTTCACGTTCTGGAGCAGAAGGTCGGCGACATCGTGGCCGACTCCATGCGCATGCAGCGCCTCGCGCTGGAGGTGGATTCGCGGTTGCAGCTGGCCCGCCAGGCCGAGCGCGACTTCATCCAGCGCATGGAGGCCCTCGGGGTGGAGGCCGCGCGCAACGCCTACGCCGTGGAGTTCACCGAGCGCATCGGCGAGGCCCGGCGCAACGTGAGCTGGCTCCAGGAGATGGAGCGGTTCAGCACGGGCCGCAAGGACCGCTCCCAGTCCGCCGCCCGGCTGGCGGAGATGCACGAGGCCATCGACGCCTACGCCGCGCATTTCCGGGCCATGGTGGACTCGGTGATCCTGGCCGGGGGGCCGACGGGCGACACCCGGCGCGACACCGTGATCCTGGACGGCGATTACCTGCACCTGTCCTCCCAGGTCCGCCAGCTCGCTCTGGCGGCCACGGACGCGGCCCAGCGGGCGCACGAGGCCATTGCCCGCTACAGTCGGCTGGTCAAGTACGGCCTGGTCATCAGCGTCATCTTCGCCCTGCTGCTGGCCGGCAGCATCATCCACGTTCTCAACCGCACCGTGGCCAAGAACGTGGTCCGCTTGAGCGACGCGGCCACGGAACTGAGCCTGGGCAACCTCGAGGCCCGCGTCCGGGTCCGGGGCCAGGACGAGTTCGGCCAGCTGGGCTACTCCCTCAACGCCATGGCCGAGCGCATGGCCGCCCTGATCAAAGAGCTGGAGAGCATGGCCGCCGTGGCCAGCGACCGGCTCCTGGAGGCCATCGACGCCATTTCCGAAGGGTTCGCCCTTTATGACCACCGGGGCAGGCTGGTGCTGGCCAACCAGCAGATGCGGGAGGCGTCCGAGCGCCAGGGTGTCCGCATGCGGGAGGGCATCCACATCGAGGAGCTCCTGCGCCAGCTGGCCGAAAGCGGCCGGTTCGTCAACGCCCTGGGGCGGGAGAGGGAATGGGTGCAGGACCACTTGGCCCTGTACCGGACCGCAGGCACCGAGGTGGAGGAGCCGCTGAGCGACGGTTCGTGGGTGTCCATCAACATCTACCGAACCGGCCGGGGCGAGAGCGTGGTCATATTGAGCGACGTCACCGAGCACAAGCGCCACGATTTGGACATGGCGTCCATGGCTTCCGACCTGGAGGACCTGGTCCGGCTGCGCACCAAGGTGCTGGTGGAGAAGGCCATGGAGCTTCGGCAGGCCAACCGGCGGCTCATGGAGCTGGACAAGCTCAAATCTGCGTTCCTGTCCTCGGTCTCCCACGAACTGCGCACCCCGCTGACTTCGCTGCTCGGGTTTTCCAAACTGATCAAGCGCGATTTTTCCCGCATCTTCATGCCCCTGGCCCGGGACGAGGAGCAGATCCGCCTGGGCACGCGCATCGGGGTCAACCTGGACATCATCGGCAGCGAGGGCGAGCGGCTGACGCGGTTGATCAACGACGTGCTCGACCTGAGCCGCATCGAGTCCGGCCGCGAGCAGTGGCGGTTCATGGAGGTTGACCCGGCCGAGGCCGTGAACAGCGCCATGGAGGCGGCCAGCGGCCTGTTCTCGTCCAGGCGCGATGTCCGCCTTGTGGTGCGCCGCTTCGATCGGGCGCCCCGCGTCCACTTCGACCCGGACCGGCTGCAGCAGGTGCTGATCAACCTGATGAGCAACGCGGTCAAGTTCACCGAGGCGGGCGAGGTCGCCCTGGACCTCTACCTGGACCGGGAGGGGCGGGTGCGCATCTGCGTCCAGGACACCGGCTGCGGCATCCGCGCCGAACACCTGGAAGCCATTTTCGACAAGTTCCACCAGGTGCAGCAGGGCGACACCCTGACCCACAAGCCGTCGGGCACCGGCCTGGGGCTGGCCATCTGCCGCCAGATAGTGGAGCACTACGGCGGAGCCATCTGGGCGGAGTCCGACCGCGGGCGCGGCACGGCCATGCACGTCAGCCTGCCCGTGGCCATTCCTCCGGGCAGGCCGCAGGTGCTGGTGGTGGACGACGACCCGGCGGCCCGGGACCACCTGTCCATGATCCTCAAGCGCGCGGGGTATGGCGTGCGCACGGCGTCCGACGGCGAGGAGGCCCTGGAGCGGGCGGCCCTGAACCGGCCGGACCTGATCACCATGGATCTGCTCATGCCCGGCATGGACGGCCGCACGGCCATCGCCCGGCTCAAGGCGGACGGGAGCCTGGCCTCGGTGCCCGTCCTCGTCGTCTCGGTGCTGGGCGGCGCGCACGGCCTGCTCGGCGACGCCGTGCTGCTCAAGCCCATCAACGGGGACGCCTTTGTGGACGCGGTCCGCGCGCTGCTCGGCGAGGGACGCAAGTGCCGCCCCATGCTCGTCCTGGGAGAGGGCGGCGACGCCTGCCCGCTGGGCAACCTGGACGACGGCCGGGTGACACGCTGTTCGGCCCCGGACCTGCTGGACCGTCTCGACAAGGGGTTCGTCGGGGCCATTCTGGTGCCGCAGCCCCTGGCCGAAGAGGTCGATCTGAGCCGCATATGTTCGCTGCCCGGCGTGCAGGTGCTGCTGCTGCCCGAAGCCCCGAAGCCGGAAGCGGCCGCTGCGGGACTGTCTTCGTAGTCGTTCCCTTTTCCTTTCATTCCTATTTTATAATCGCCTTCTCAGCAGGGAGGTTCAATGCTACGGTGATTTTTCGCGTTGTTCAGCCGCCTGGTCCACGGAAGGGGGAAGGCCATGAGGAACATGGTGGGAAGCACGATTTCATCCCGGTCCCGGGTGGCCGCCCTGCTCGTCTGCGCGCTGTTCGTCCTGGGCGGGCGGGCGTTGGCGGCCGACTATGTGCTGGGCATGTCCGCCCCGTTCACCGGGCCTTCCCGGGGGTTGGGGATCGAGCTCTACCGGGGGGCCATGGCCTATTTCCTCCATGTCAACGCCCAGGGCGGCGTGGCCGGCCGTCCCGTGGCCATCCGCGCCCTGGACGACGCCTACCAGCCGGGGCCGACCATCGACAACACCATCGAATTCCTGCGATCGCCCGACGTTATCTGCCTCTTTGGCCATGTGGGCACGCCCAACGTGACCCGCGTCCTGCCGCTGCTCAAGGGATCGGACGAGGGGTGCAAGCCCTTGTTCTTTCCCTTCTCCGGCGGTGAGCCCCATCGGCGAGCGCCCTATGCGGACAACATCTTCAACCTGCGGGTCTCCTACCGGCAGGAGATGGAAGGGCTGGTGGAGCGGCTGGTGTCGCTCGGGCGCAGGCGCGTGGCCGTTTTCTATCAGGTGGACGCCTTCGGCCGCAGCGGCTGGGAAGGGCTTCGGCTGGCCCTGGCCGGTCGCGGCCTGGAGCTGGCCGGGGAAGCTACCTACCGGCGCGGCGCCGCCTTTGCCGATTCCATGGCCGAGCAGGCGCGCATCCTGATCGACGCCCAGCCGGACGCCGTGGTCTGCGTGGGCACGTACGAGGCCTGCGCCGCCCTGATCCGGGACGCGCGCGACCAGGGGCTGGCCTCGATCATCGTCAACCTGTCCGTGGTGGGCTGCGAAAACTTGCTCGCCCTGCTCCGGTCGCTGGGCCTGGAGCGCGGCCGCGACTACCTGGCCGACCTGCTCGTCACCCAGGGAGTGCCCAGCTACGAGGATCTGCGCCTGCCCGCCGTGCGCGAATACCGGGCGCTCATGGACGGATTGCCCCGGCTGCTCCCGTCCGGGGCGGACGCGGACTACCGGGAATTCAGGTACAGCTTCGCCGGGTTCGAGGGGTACCTCGACGCCCGGCTCATGACCTGCATCCTCGGCCGTTACGCCGAAAGCCCCGGGCGGGGGCTGGTCGGCGCCGCCGAATCCCTGGGCGAGGTGGACCTGGGCATCGGTTCCCCCGCCTATCTCGGGCCTGCCAGTCACCAGGCCTTGTCCCGCGTCTATTTCACCATGATCAGGGAAGGGCGGTTCGTTCCCGTGGACGAGCGGCAGTGGGAGGCGTGGCAGCGATGAAGGGCATGTCCATCTTCCGCAAGACCGGGCTGCTCGCCCTGGCCCTGTTCGGGGTCATCTCCGTGCTGACGTCGGCGCTGGCGGCCCACACCCTTTATAAGCACATGACAGCGGAATTCCTGAGCAAGGGGGCGGCAATAGCCCGTTCCGTGGCCGGGTCCAGCCAGGAGATCCTGCTCGACCGGGAGGCGGCGGCGATCCAGGCCATGATCGACCAGTACCTGGAGATCGAGGGCGTGGCCTACGTCTTTGTCATGGATGGCGAGGGGGCCATTGTCGCCCATACCTTCGTGCCCGGGGTGCCGACGGCGCTGTCCTCGCTGTCCTTCGCCAAGCGGGAGCAACTGGTGACGGAGCTTACCCTGGACGGGGTCGGCCGGGTCATCGACATCAGCGAACCGGTGCTGGCCGGGGTGGCCGGGTGCGTCCATGTGGGCATGAACAAGGACCTGATCGTCCTCTATTTCTGGGACACGGTCCTTGAGATGCAGGGGCTGATGCTGGTCATCCTGCTCGTGTGCGTGGTGGTGCTCTTCGCGGTCATCCGGCGCATTTCGCGCCCCCTGCGCCAGCTCACGGAGTATGCCCGCCGCCTGGGCGCGCGCGATTTTTCCGCCACCCTGCCCTTCGACTCCGACGACGAATTGGGCGTACTGGGCCGAACCCTGCGGGCCATGGCCCGCGAGCTGGCCGGGCTGTTCGCCGACATGGAGTCCCAGGTGCTGCGGGCCACCGACGACCTGCGCGAAAACACGGCCTATCTCACCGCCATCATCGACAACCTGGCCGACGGCCTGCTGGTGGTCAGCCCGGCCGGTGCGGTTTCCGTGATCAACCCGACCATGCGCGAATTTTTCGGGCTGGACGTCCGGGACGTCGTCGGAGCCCCTCTGGACGGGTTGTTTCCCCGGGAGGTCGTCGAGCTGGCTTCGGCCGTCCGGTGCTGCGACATCGACACGCAGGAGGCGGACATCCCCCTGTCCGGCGGCCGGGTTGGCAAGGCGGTGGGGTCGTCCATTCTGGTCCGTGCGCAGGGCGAGCGCTGCCTGGGCGGCGTGCTTCTGGTGCGCGACGTCACCCGTGCCCGGGAACTGGACCGGCTCAAGACCGACTTCATCTCCACGGTCTCCCATGAGCTGCGCACCCCCATGACCTCGGTGCTCGGCTTTGCCAAGATCATCCGCAAGCGGCTTGAGCAGGCCGTGTTTCCGGCCTTGGCCCGGGAAGGGGCCGAGCGCCGGGCCGCCGATCAGGTCCGGGAGAACCTGGACATCATCGTTTTCGAGGCCCAGCGGCTGACCGAACTGATCAACGACGTGCTCGACATCGCCAAGATGGAGGCCGGAAAGCTCCAGTGGCGGGATCAGCTCGTGTCCATGGACGATGTGATCCGCCAGGCCCTGAACTCCACCCGGGGGCTGTGGGGGCTCAAGGGCATCGCGATGGCCGTGGACGTGCAGGACGGGCTGCCGCCGGTGCGCGGCGACCGCAGCCGCCTGGTCCAGGTCCTGGTCAACCTCATCTCCAACGCGGTCAAGTTCACGGACCGGGGGACGGTCACCTGCCGCGCCCTCCAGGAGGGAGATTTCATTGTTGTTTCGGTGGAAGACCCGGGCGTGGGCATTCCCGGGGAGTTCTTGGAGGACATTTTCGAGAAGTTCAAGCAGGTGGGCGACACCCTGACCGCCAAGCCCACGGGCACCGGCCTGGGGCTGCCCATCTGCCGCCAGATAGTGGAGCATCACGGCGGAGCCGTCTGGGCCGAGAGCGAACCTGGCAAGGGCAGCACCTTCTTCTTCAGCATCCCCGTGTCCGTCCATGGCGAGACGGCGGGGGACGACGACGGCGCGGAGTGCGACGCCCTGCTGCCCGCCCCGGGGTCGGCCATGCTCGTGCGCGAAGGCGGCGACGCCCAGGGCGGCCCGCTTATCCTGGTGGTGGACGACGATCCCGTGCTGGCCCGTTTCCTGACCCAGGTGTTCGAAGGCGACGGTTTCAGGGTGCGCGTGGCGTCGAGCGGGGAAGGGGCGGTGGAGTTGGCCCGGGATCTGATGCCCGGCCTGATCACCATGGACCTGATGATGCCGGGCATGGACGGCCGTTCGGCCATCCGCTGCCTGCGCCGCAATCCGTTCACGCGGCACATCCCCATCCTGGTTCTGTCGGCCCTGTCCGACGGCTTCAGCGCGGGGGGCGACGTGGCCCTGACCAAGCCCGTGGACGACATCCGCCTGCTGGAGGTGGCCCACTCCCTGCTCTCGGAGAAGGACATTCGCCGTTCCTGCCTGTTCCTGGGCGAGGAGGGCGACGGGGCCTTGGAGCATTGCTCCGCAGTCAACCCGGAAGACGTGACGTTCACGTCCCTGGGCGGCATCTGGAGCCAGGTGGATGCCGGGTTCAAGGGGACCGTGTTTCTGCCCGCCGAGGCGGAAGCGAAAGTGGACATTCGGCGGCTGGCGGCGGTTCCCGGGGTGAGCGTGGTCGTCCTGCCGGAGCCGCCCGGCTGGAGCAGGCGGAAACAGGGCGGGGAATAACGTAGGGAAAATGCATTGTTGCCGTTGCGGAACCACCGCGTTTCGTGCCATATAATTCTTCGGTTTCGTCTGTCGAAACCGCTGGAGCACCGGCATCTGCATCAAGGAGCGAGACAATGGGCAAGAAAATACTCATCGTGGACGACGAGGTTCACATCAAGATGCTGCTGGAGCAGACGCTCGAGGAGCTGGAGGACGAGTTCGACGTGGAGCTCTTCACGGCGTCGGACGGCGAGGAGGGGTTGTCCTTCATCAAGGGCGAGCGCCCGGACCTGGTCTTTCTCGACATCATGATGCCCAAGATGAACGGGTACGAAGTCTGCCGCATCGTCATGGAGGACGAGTCCCTGCGGGACGTCAAGATCATCCTGCTCACGGCCAAGGGGCAGAAGGTGGACCGCAAGCAGGGGCTGGAGCTCGGGGCCAAGATGTACATGACCAAGCCGTTCGATCCCGACGAGATCCTCAAGGTCTCCAAGGAATTGCTCGACCTCTAGCCCGGCGCTTGTATCGACGCCGCTTTCATGACGCCGCTGAAGAAGTACATACGCCCCAAGGTGTTGCAGGGATTTTTGGGCAAGGCCGCCGCGCTGGCCGGGCGGGATTGCGCTTTGGCCATCGACTACGAGGGCGAGGTGGTGCTGGTCGAGGGTGGCGGCTCCACCGAGGAATTCGGCGGCGACCGGGCCGACGTCCTGCGCGCGCCCCTGCAATTCGACGCGGGCCACCGGGGCCGCCTCCTGCTGCGCCTGCCCGCCGGGTCCAACGGCGCGGACCGGGGCCGCTACGAGCAGATCCTTTCGTTCACGGCCTATTCCATCCAGGAACTCATGGACATGGAGCGCGCCCGCCGGTCCATCGCGGACGAGGCCCTGGCCAAGTACCGGGAATTGGCCCTGCTCCACCGTTCCGTGCCCGCCATCAACACCTCCCTGCGCATGCGCGACGTGGTCGGCGCGCTGATCA
>JAZHDH010000027.1:0-7548 GCA_036584335.1 Pseudodesulfovibrio sp.
CACAGCTACGACTCCGGCGGCCCCTATGCCGGATTCAAGGGCGCGGTGAACTTCTACAAGGAGATCGACCGGCTCGTGAACAGCAAGGTCTGGTCCTACATGAAGGCCCCCTGGCAGACGTCCCCGGAACTGACCGCTACCTTTGTGTGGGAATAAGGAAGGAAGAAGACCATGGCATTACTCAGACACACCCCCGTTGAAGTCAAGGAGCGCACCGCTCTGACCATCAACCCGGCCAAGACCTGCCAGCCCATCGGCGCCATGTACGCCGCCCTGGGCATCCACGGCTGCCTGCCGCACTCCCACGGCTCCCAGGGCTGCTGCGCCTATCACCGCTCGGCCCTGACCCGGCACTACAAGGAGCCCATCTCCGCCGCCACCAGCTCCTTCACCGAAGGTGCGTCGGTCTTCGGCGGCCATGCCAACCTGATCCAGGCGATCCACAACATCTTCACGGTCTACAATCCGGAAGTGATCGCCGTGCACACCACCTGCCTCTCCGAAACCATCGGCGACGATCTGAACCAGATATTCGACAAGGCGCAGAAGGAAGGCAAGGTGCCGGAGGGCAAGACCCTCCTCGGCGCGTCCACCCCGAGCTACGTCGGCTCCCACGTCACCGGCTTTTCCAACATGGTCAAGGCCATGGCCATGCTGGCCGAGCCCAGCGGCAGGAAGTCGCACAAGGTCAACGTCATCCCCGGCTGGGTCGAACCCTCGGACATGGCCGAAATCAAGCGGCTGGCCGGACTGGTCGGCGTGGACATCACCCTGTTCCCGGATACCTCCGGGGTGCTCGATGCGCCCCTGACCGGAGAATACAAGATGTTCCCCGACGGCGGCGTGACCGTGAAGGAGCTCAAGGCCTGCGGCGACGCCATGGGCACCCTGGCCCTGGGCGAGTGGTGTTCGGCCGACGCCGCCCGCTGGCTCGACGCCAAGTGCAAGGTGCCCTGCACCGTGCTCGACATGCCCTTCGGCCTGGCCGCCACCGACCGCTTCATCGACGTGCTGCGCACCGTCGGCGGCGTGCCGGTCCCGGATTCCGTGGCCGTGGAGCGCGGCCAGCTCGTGGACATGATCTCCGACATGCACCAGTACTTCTACGGCAAGCGCGTGGCCATCTGGGGCGACCCGGACCAGCTCATCGCCATGTGCGAATTCCTGGTTTCGCTCGACATGCAGCCCGCCTACGTCGTCACCGGCACCCCGGGCAAGCGGTTCGAGCGCCGGATCAGGGAGATCTGCGCGGACCAGCCCTTCGAGGTCAAGGTCAAGGCCAAGGGCGACATGTTCCTGATGCACCAGTGGATCAAGAACGAGCCCGTGGACCTGCTCATCGGCAACACCTACGGCAAGTACATCGCCCGCGACGAGGACATCCCCCTGCTGCGCTGGGGCTTCCCGATCCTGGACCGCCAGGGCCACCAGTACTTTCCGACAGTCGGCTACAAGGGCGGCCTCCGGTTGCTCGAAAAGATCCTGAACCTGCTCCTGGACCGCAAGGACCGCGACGACCCGGAACAGACGTTCGAGCTGGTCCTGTAGCAAACCCTCCCTGCGGCGGAGACCTTCCCCCTCCGCCGCAGGGCCAACCGCAAACGCCGCAAGAGGCCCGGCCGCCCGCCCGGCGGTCCGAGCAAAGAAAAGGATGCCGACAGCCATGACCCCGTCCGCCGTCTCCTACGAATCCCATCCCTGTTTCGGCATGACGTCCCGCAGCCGGGTCGGTCGGCTGCACCTGCCCGTGGCGCCCCGGGCCAACGCCCGCATCCGCTTCGCCGCCGAGGCCAAGGCCTTGCAGGCCATGCAGCCCGAAGAGGCTGCCAACTGGCTGGACGGCGTGATCGCTGACGGCGGCAAGGTCGGCATCGTCGGCATCACCGGCCCCGGCGACCCCATGGCCACGCCCGGGCCGACCCTGCGCACCCTGCGCCTGGTGCGCGAGCGGCACCCCGACATTTCCCTGTGCCTGACCACGGTCGGGATGGGCGCGGACCGTTACGCCGAAGAGTTGGCGGCCGTCGGCCTGTCCCACGTCACCCTGCTGGTGGACGCCGTGGACCCCGGCCTGGCCGAGGACCTCTACGCCTGGATTCGCCCCGCGACCAGGACCGTGCCCCTGGCCGATGCGGCCCGGCTGCTGGTGGACGGGCAGGCCAAGGCCGTGGCGGCCTTCAAGGCTGCGGGCATCCCGGTGAAGATCAACACCACCATCTATCCCGGCCACAACGACGGCCACGTCGAGGACGTGGCCCGGGCCATGGCCGCGCTCGGCGCGGACATCATGGCCGTGGTGCCGTTCTGGCCCGGCAGGGGCGGCGCCGAATTCCCCCCCACCCCGGACATGGACCTGCTGGAGGACATCCGGGGCCGGGTGGCGAACCACATCAACGTCATGCCCTCCTGGGAGGAGTGCGCCGAGGCCCTGGCGGGCCTGGAGAAGCGCGGAGGCGGTGTCCTGCCGCAGCCTGCGCCCGGGCGGCCCAATGTGGCCGTGGTCAGCTCTTCGGGCATGGACGTGGACCTGCACCTGGGCCAGGCGGCCAAGGTGCTGGTCTACGGCCCGCGCGAGGACGGCCTGGCCTGCCTGCTGGAGGCCCGCGAGGCCCCGGAGCCGGGCGGCGGCGCGTCGCGCTGGCTGCGGCTCGGCGAACTGCTCTCCGACTGTTTCGTCCTCCTGGCCGCCAGCGCCGGGCCGAGCCCCCGGGAAATCCTGGCCGGGAGCGGACTGGCGGTCCTGATCACCGACGGCGAGATCGCCCCCACCGTGGACGTGCTCTGCGGCGGCGGGAAACATACGTGCAAGAAGTAAAAAACAAGACATCATGAGGAGTTGAAGTAATGGCTGTACCCGAGAGAATGATCATCTGTTGCCAGTCTTTCCGCGCCGCCGGAGAGTCCAAGGGCATTTGCAACAAGCAGACCGACGGTTTCCTGCAGTACATCGAGGAAGAAATCCTGGACCGCGGCATGGACGCGCTGGTCGTGGGCACGACCTGCCTGAAGCAGTGCGAGAACGGCCCGATCATGGTCGTTCAGCCCGACAACCTCTGGTTCAAGGGCGTGGATTCCGAGGGAGCCATCGATGAAATTCTGGACGGCCTGGAGTCGGGCGAACCCTGCGCCGACTACCTGCTGTCCTGAAGGCGAAAGAGAGTCGCCCGATGCCCGAAGCCGACGTCCTTTGCACCGTAAACGCTGCCGCCCGCGACTGTTTCGCGGCCCGGCGGTTGACGGATTCCTCGGCTGAAGGCGGCCCCGCCGCTCCCGTGCGGGAGGACGGGCGGGGCCATGGCATCGGGGCCGCGACCAGGACGGAGGGGCCTGAGCCCGCCCGTCCCGCCAGCGGACAGACACATCCCCGTCGCCCGGCCATCCGGGCCTAACCGACTGTACCAAAGGGGGAAGCCATGACGACAACCATACTCGAAGAAAGAAAGGACCAGATCCACCGCACCGGCGAAGGGGCCATCGACATCGCCTGCAACCGGGAGTCCCTGGCGGGCGCGGTCAGCCAGCGGGCCTGCGTGTTCTGCGGCTCGCGCGTGGTCCTGTATCCCATCGCCGACGCCCTGCACCTGGTGCACGGACCCATCGGCTGCGCGGTCTACACCTGGGACATCCGGGGCGCGCTCTCCAGCGGCCCGGAGCTGCACCGGCTCTCCTTTTCCACCGACCTCCAGGAGACCGACGTCATCTTCGGAGGCGAGAAGAAGCTCGAAGCCGCCCTGGACGAACTGATCGACCGGCACCGGCCCAACGCCGCCTTCGTCTACTCGACCTGCATCGTCGGCATCATCGGCGACGACGTGGAGGCCGTGTGCCGCCGCATGAGCGAGAAGAAGGGCATCCCGGTCCTGCCGGTCCAGTCCGAAGGGTTCAAGGGCAACAAGCGCGCCGGGTACGAGGCCGCGTGCAAGGCCATGTTCAAGCTGGTCGGCACCGGCGACGTCAGCGATGTCCCGCCCGTGTCCGTGAACATCCTGGGCGACTTCAACCTGGCCGGTGAAATCTGGATCATCCGGGAATACCTGGAGAAGATGGGCGTGCATGTGGTCGCCAACATCACCGGCGACGGCCGCGTGGCCGACATCCGCCGCTGCCACGGCGCGGCCCTGAACCTGGTCCAGTGTTCCGGCGCGACCATGGAGCTGGCCAGGATGATGCAGGAACAGTACGGCACGCCGTTTGCGCGCGTTTCCTACCTCGGCATCGAGGACATGGCCGACTCGCTCTACACGGTGGCCGATTTCTTCAAGGACATTGATCCCGAAATCGTGGGCCGGACCCAGCAACTGGTGAAGGAGGAGCTGGAGAAGCTGATGCCCGAGCTGGCCCGCTACCGCAAGGACCTGGAGGGCAAGAAGGTCGCCATGTACGTGGGCGGCTCCTTCAAGGCGTTCTCCCTGGTCAAGGCGTTCCGCCACCTGGGCATGCAGGTCGTCCTGGTCGGGTCCCAGACCGGCACCAAGGAAGACTATGCCGAGCTGGAGCAGATCACCGATCCCGGCACGATCATCATCGACGACGCCAATCCGCTCGAACTCTCGCACTTCATCAAGGAGAAGGACGTGGACGTGTTCGTGGGCGGGGTCAAGGAACGGCCCATCGCCTACAAGCTGGGCGTGGGATTCTGCGACCACAACCACGAGCGCAAGGAAGCCCTGGAAGGGTTCGTGGGCATGCTCAACTTCGCCCGCGAGATCCATGCCTCGGCCATGTCCCCGGTCTGGCGGTTCGCCCCCCGGCGCGCGGGCCGCATCGCCGCCGAAAGGAAGGAGGCCGTCAATGAGTAGCCCCACCATCGCCAGGAAGCCCAATTTCGTCTCCACCACCAACGCCTGCAAGCTGTGCACGCCGCTGGGGGCCTCCCTGGCCTTCCGGGGCGTGGAGGGGGCCATTCCCTTCCTGCACGGCTCCCAGGGCTGCGCCACCTACATGCGGCGCTATGTCATCTCCCACTTCCGCGAGCCCGTGGACATCGCGTCCTCGGCCCTGGGTGAGAAGCAGGCCATCTACGGGGGCGGCCCGAACCTGAAGAAGGGCATCCTCAACGTGATGAAGAAGTACGAGCCCGCCCTGGTCGGCATCGCCACCACCTGCCTGACCGAGACCATCGGCGACGACGTGCCCCGCGCGCTCTACGAGTTCCATAAGGAATTCGGCGACCTGGACCTGCCCGAGACCGTCTACGTCAACACCCCCAGCTACAGCGGCACCCACATCGACGGCTGGCACGGCGCGGTCCGCTCGCTGGTGGAGCAGCTGTGCACGCAGAAGACCCCGGACAACGGCCGGGTCAACATCCTGCCGAACATGCTCTCCTGCGAGGACGTGCGTCTCCTTTACGACATCTGCCGCGACTTCGGCATCAAGGCGACCATCCTGCCCGACATCTCCGAGACCCTGGATGGCCCGGCCCTGGAGGACTACGTCAAGATTCCCTCGGGCGGCACGCCCATCGGCGAGATCAAGGAGATGTCCGGCTCCCTGGCGACCATCGAGTTCGGCCGCTGCCTGCCCCCGCAGTCCGGCGGCGCCAGCCTGGAGGACCGGTTCGGCGTGCCCAACCACCGCATCGGCCTGCCCATCGGCCTGCGCGAGTCCGACCGCTTCTTCGAGGTCCTGGAGGATGTGTCCGGCACCCCCATGCCGCGCCGCCACGCGCTGGAGCGCGGCCGGTTGGTGGACGCCTACGTGGACGGCCACAAGTACATCTTCGGCAAGCGGGCCGTGGTCTACGGCGAGGAGGACCTGGTGGTCGCGCTGACCGCCTTCCTGTCCGAGATCGGCGTGGACGTGGTCCTGGCCGGGACCGGCTCGCGCAGGAAGGGCCTGTCCGAGGCCATCGCCCGGGTCACGGACGGCGTGGCCCGCATCGCCCCGGAAGTGCGCGAGGGCGTGGACTTCCACGACATCGCGGCCGAGGCGGAAACCCTGGCCCCGGATCTGCTGGTGGGCCACTCCAAGGGCTACCGCTACGCCAAGGAGTGGAACGTGCCGCTGATCCGCGTGGGCTTCCCCATCCACGACCGGTTCGGCGGACAGCGCACGCTGCACGTCGGCTACAAGGGCGCGCTGACCCTGTACGACCGTGTGGTCAACGCCGTCATCGGGAAGAAACAGGCCGATTCCCCCATCGGTTACGGATACATCTAGCCCGCAAGGACTTCAGGAGAACGCCATGATCAAGGATACCACCCGCCACCCGTGCTTCAACAGGGAATCCGCCGGCAGTTGCGGCCGCGTCCACCTGCCCGTCGCGCCCAAGTGCAACATCCAGTGCAACTACTGCAACCGCAAGTACGACTGCGTCAACGAGTCGCGCCCCGGCGTCACCAGCGGCATCCTCCAACCGTTCCAGGCCGCCGAATACATGGACAAGGTCCTGGAAAGGGAGCCGCGGATCACCGTGGCGGGCATCGCCGGTCCCGGCGACCCCTTCGCCAACCCGGTCGAGACCCTGGAGACCATGCGCCTGATCAACGAGAAGCACCCCCATCTGCTCTACTGTCTTTCGACCAACGGCATGGGCATCCTGCCGTACCTGGACGACATCGCCGAGATCGGCGTGTCCCACGTGACCATCACCGTCTCGGCCGTGGACCCGGCCATCGGGGCGCTGATCTACGCCTGGGTCAAGGACGGCAACGTGGTCTACCGGGGTGAGCAGGGCGCGCAGATCCTGCTGGAACGCCAGCTTGAGGCCATCAGGGGCCTCAAGGCGCGCGGCATCACGGTCAAGATCAACTCCATCGTCATCCCCGGCGTGAACGACCGCCACCTCGTCGAGGTCGCCCGGGTCTGCGCCGGACTGGGCGCGGACATCCAGAACATGATCCCGCTCAAGCCCACGGCGGATACGCCGTTCTCCCACCTGCCCGAGCCGGGGAGCGACATGGTCCTGCCCCTGCGCAGGGAGGCGGGCCAGGTCATCGAGCAGATGACCCACTGCCGCCGCTGCCGCGCCGACGCCGTCGGCCTGCTGGGCGACGACCAGTCCGCCGCCCTGTGCGGCACGCTCCGGGCCTGCGCCAAGCTCAAGCCCCTGGAGGAGAAGAAGGCGCCTCCCTATGTGGCCGTGGCCACCCGCGAGGGCATGCTCGTCAACCAGCACCTGGGCGAGGCCCGGTCCTTCCAGATCTGGGGCGAGTCCGAGAGCGGCGCGTTCCGGCTCATCGGCGAGCGCCCGGTCCCGGACGCGGGCTGCGGCCCCAAGCGCTGGACCGAGCTGGCCGCCACCCTCAAGGACTGCCGGGCCGTGCTCTGCTCGGCCGTGGGCGAGACCCCGCGCATGCTGCTCCAGGAGCATGGCATCACCCCCCACATCGTGGACGGCTTCATCCAGGATTCGCTCCGCGCCGTGTTCAGCGGCGGCGACCTGCGCCTGTTCAAGGGACGCCGCAGCGGCATTGGCGGGGCCTGCTCCGGCGGTGGCGGCGGCTGCGGCTGATGCCGGATATCGGCACGATGGCTGCGTTGCCGCGCTCCCGCCCGACCCTTGCGCAGGAGGGCTGCGCGGCGGTCCGGGCGGAAGCTTGCGCC
>JAZHDH010000028.1:0-30557 GCA_036584335.1 Pseudodesulfovibrio sp.
TGGTTTCCTTGCGGGTCGGCCAGACGACCTTCTTGATCTCGACCTTGGATTCCTCGAAAAACTCGATGAATTCCTTGACCTTGAGGACGAGAGCGTTCTGGGAGGTCTGCTCGGCCTGCTTCTCAGCAGCATTCTTGCCTTTTTTCTTGGCCATAACTCTTGTTTCCCGAATTATTGAGCGGGGTACGGGGTCCTGCCACCTGGGCAGAACCCCGCGCCATCCGCTATCTCAAGACATTGTTGGCAGGGGCAGAGGGATTCGAACCCCCAGCATCCGGTTTTGGAGACCGGCGTTCTAGCCGTTGGAACTATGCCCCTGCACTATGAAGAACCTACTTGGATTCCTTGTGGACAGTGTGTTTCTTGTCCCAGGGACAATACTTCTTCACTTCCAGGCGGCCGGTGGTGTTCTTCTTGTTCTTCTGCGTAGCGTAGTTCTTACGCTTGCACTCGGTGCACTGCAGCTGAATATTGATACGCATGTGTTACTCCACGATCTCGGTGACAACACCAGCGCCGACGGTGCGGCCGCCTTCGCGGATGGCGAAGCGCAGGCCGGCTTCCATGGCGATGGGGTTGATCAGCTGGACGTTGAAGGTCGCGTTGTCGCCGGGCATGACCATCTCGACACCCTCGTCCAGGGTGACGACGCCGGTGATGTCCGTGGTGCGGAAGTAGAACTGCGGACGGTAACCGGAGAAGAACGGGGTGTGACGGCCACCCTCATCCTTGGACAGGACGTAGACCTCGGCCTTGAACTTGGTGTGCGGGGTGATGGAACCCGGCTTGGCAGCGACCTGGCCGCGCTCCACTTCCTCGCGCTTCACGCCGCGGATCAGCAGACCGACGTTGTCGCCGGCCTGGCCCTGGTCGAGCAGCTTGCGGAACATTTCAACGCCGGTAACGGTGGTCTTGATGGTCGGGCGGATGCCGATGACCTCGATTTCGCTGCCCACGGTGATGATGCCGCGCTCGACACGGCCGGTGATGACGGTGCCGCGGCCGGAGATGGAGAAGACGTCTTCCACGGGCATCAGGAACGGCATGTCGATGTCGCGCTCCGGCTCGGGGATGTAGTTGTCGCAGGCGTCGAGCAGCTCGTAGATGGGCTTGGCGGCCGGATCGTCGGCGGATTCGCACTCCAGGGCCTTCAGGGCGGAGCCGCGGATGACCGGAATGTCGTCGCCGGGGAACTCGTACTTGTCGAGCAGCTCCCGGATTTCCATCTCGACCAGCTCGAGCAGTTCCTCGTCATCGACCATGTCGCACTTGTTCATGAAGACGACCATGGCGGGCACGCCGACCTGACGGGCGAGCAGGATGTGCTCACGGGTCTGGGGCATGGGACCGTCGGTGGCGGCGCAGACCAGGATGGCGCCATCCATCTGGGCGGCGCCGGTGATCATGTTCTTGATGTAGTCGGCGTGACCGGGGCAGTCCACGTGGGCGTAGTGACGCTTGTCGGTCTCGTACTCGACGTGGGCGGTGGCGATGGTGATGCCGCGCTCCTTCTCTTCGGGAGCCTTGTCGATCTCGTCGAAGGCGACGTATTCGCCGTGACCGGCCATGGCGGCCAGCTTGGTGATGGCGGCGGTCAGCGTGGTCTTGCCGTGGTCGATGTGGCCGATGGTACCAATGTTGACGTGCGGCTTGCTGCGTTCAAATTTAGCTTTACCCATTTTGGATCCCCTTACTGATAAAGTTGGTAGTTACTTCCTAAATACTATTTTACGGCGCGAGCCCCGGGGACCCGAAACCGAACTTGAGCCGATGAACGAGACCTCCCGAAGGAGCGCCTCGCGTGCGGGCCTCGGCCCGTTATATATATCTATAGGAGATAGGCGACTTGGACGGCCAGAGTTGGAGCGGGAAACGGGACTCGAACCCGCAACCCTCAGCTTGGAAGGCTGATGCTCTAGCCAATTGAGCTATTCCCGCTCACTCTCCGTAGTCACCAGCAGCCCTCGCGGGGCAACCTCCTACAGCGCGGCAAAGTGGTGGTGGGGGGAGGATTTGAACCTCCGAAGGCGTACGCCGACAGATTTACAGTCTGTTCCCTTTGGCCACTCGGGAACCCCACCATTATTTCCATTGGAGCTGGCGATGGGACTTGAACCCGCAACCGGCTGATTACAAATCAGCTGCTCTACCATTGAGCTACGCCAGCTCGTCGGGAACGAAGTCTATACTCGCCAATATGTCAAAAAGCAAGCGCTTTCTCGGTTTCTCCGTCCGCATTGTTACGGTGCGGTTCGTCCGAGGACGGGCGTGTTTAAGTTGGAAACCCCTTGCCTGTCAACCCTTGGAGCCGATTTTTTTTAAATATTTCCCCGGACGAAATACTCTCTACGCCCCGAAACCGTTACCCCGCCTTGGACACGGCCCGATGCAACCGTCGGCCGCCCTCGTCCCGCCTCACGGGTTCCATCCCCCGGCCAGCAACGGGCCGATTCAACCGGGACCGCGAACCTGCAGAACCCGCCAGGCAACCCGCCTCGGCGCTTTCCCTTTGACACCCCGGCCCGCTCCCTATACATGCCAGCCCATGAACCGCTTCACCATCGCGCCCGACGAACCGTGGCTGGCACCCCTGGCCGGGTATTCCGACCTCCCCTTCCGCCTGCTTGCCAAGCAGTACGGCTGCGCCGTGCGCTGCTCCGAGATGGTCTCGGTCAAGGGGCTCGTCTTCAAGAACTCCGGCACCTCGCGGCTCATCGCCACCTGCCCGGAGGACGATCCCATGGTCCTCCAGCTCTTCGGGGCCGAGCCCCAGTTCTTCGAGCCGGTCATGGAGAAGCTCGTCGGCCTGGGCTACCGCAATTTCGACCTCAACGCGGGCTGTCCGGTGCGCAAGGTGCTCAAGTCCGGCAGCGGCGTAGCGCTGATGACGGACCTGGACAAGCTGGCGGCCATCGCCGCGATCATGGTCCGCAAGGCGGCCGAGCACCCCGAAGGCGGCCGGGTGGGCGTCAAGTTCCGCCTGGGCTTCGAGAAGGGCGAGGAGGTTTTCCTGGACCTGGCCCGGCGGCTGGAGGACATCGGGGTGGACTGGGTCACCCTGCACCCGCGCTACGGCAGGCAGATGTTTGCGGGCAAAGCCAACTGGAAGAAGCTCGCCCTGCTCAAGCAGGCCGTATCCGTGCCGGTCGTCGGCTCGGGCGACCTGTTCACGGCCGAGGACGGCGTGCGCTGCATCGAGGAAACCGGCATCGACGCGGTGATGTTCGCCCGGGGGGCGCTCTACGACCCATCCATCTTCGCTCGGTTCACCGCCCTGCGCCGGGGCGGCGAGCTGATCGCACGCGACGGCGATTTCCTGGCCGAGATCGTGCGCGAACACATCCGGCTGACCCGCCTGTACGAGGGCGACGGCCGCTCCTTCCGCAAGATCCGCTCGATCATCCCCCGCTACGCCAAGGGCCTGCGGGGCATCCGCGCCCTGCGCGCCTCCCTGCTCCAATGCCAGGACTGGCAGGCCCTGGAAGATGCCGCCTCGGTCATAGCGGGCCTGGAGCCGGCCGACCCGCTGTCCGAAGAGTCCGATATTGACGTCATTTGCCAATAACGGTTACATCCACTTATATATGGTTCACATCCCGCGCACTTTTTGACAAGGAAACGGTGCATTCATGTCCGTCGAGACTAGCGATATCCTGCTTGAGGCGGGGACCAACGAACTGGAAATCGTCGAGTTCTACCTGGAGGAAGAGCCAAAGGACAGCGATGGGACCGAACTGCATCAGGAAGACGTCAGGGTCCGGTCCAAGGACGGCTTGAAAAAGGTGATCCGCCCGAGCCGCAAGGGCTTCTACGGTGTCAACGTCGCCAAGGTCCTGGAAATCATCCGCATGCCCGAGATCACCGAGATGCCCGAGGTCTCCCACCCGGCCGTGCTCGGCGCGTTCAACCTGCGCTCCAAGATCATTCCCCTGCTTGACCTTTCCATCTGGCTGAAGAAGAAGCGGGTGGAAAACGAGCCGCCCAAGATCATCGTCACCGAGTTCAACCAGGTCACGTCGGCCTTCATGGTCTCGGGGGTCACCCGCATCCACCGCATCAGCTGGGAGGATGTCGAAGCGCCCAACAAGTATGTCTCCGCCCTGTCCAGCGACTCGATCACCGGTGTGGTCAAGTTCGACAACCGCATCGTCTTCATCCTCGACCTGGAGCGCATCGTGTCCGAACTCAACCCGGACATGCGCCTCAAGCTGGACGAGAACGCCGAATTCAGCGCCGAGGAGCGCTACCGGGCGCTGATCGCCGACGACTCCCCGCTGATCCGGGAGATGATCCGCGACATGCTCGGCCAGGCCGGGTTCCGCGTGGAGAAGACGAACAACGGCAAGGAGTGCTGGGACCGGCTCCAGGAGATCAAGGAGAGCGCGGCCGACGAGGGCCGCCCGATCACGGACTTCGTCCAGGTCATCGTCTCGGACATCGAGATGCCGATGATGGACGGCCACCACCTGACCAAGCGGATCAAGGAAGACCCGGTCCTGCGCGACATCCCGGTCATCCTGTTCTCGTCGCTGATCACCGACAAGCTCCGCCACCGGGGCGAGACCGTGGGCGCGGACGACCAGATTTCCAAGCCCGAGATCACCTACCTGGCCCAGCGCGCCGCCGTACTCATCGAAGAGCGCAAACGCCAGACCCGGGGCCGCTGAGCCGTTTTTACGCAAAGAAAACGAAAGGCCGTCCGACAAGGGGCGGCCTTTTCCATTGCTCAAATCTCTTCACGTGGTGCCGGAGAATGCCTCCGGCGGCCAGAGAACCTCTTGATTCGCCCCGTCCAGGGGCTCACCCCTTCGGGGCGCTGGCAAAGTCAGCGTCCAAATCCGCTGTCCTGCGGATTTGTGAAAGAGGTTCTCTGGACTCTCCAGAACTTTTTGGTTGCGCTGTCGCGCGATCATCGAAACTGCATCATAAACCATCCCCCCAACCCCCTACCCCGCGAAGCGGAGCCAAAAAGTTTGGGAGATTCTCAAGAACCCTTTTCAAAGGGTTCTTGAGCCGCCGGAGGCATTCCCCTCCCCTCCTAGCAGATTCTCGGCAACTGCTCGCCTTCCAGCATGTTCAGCAGCCGCTTGCCGCCCAGCTGGGTGATGAGCACGACCTTGCCGGGGTTGGCGTCGGTGATGGCGCCGATGCGCCGGGCGTCCTTGCCCAGCGGGTCGGAGCGCATGATCTCCAGCGCCTTTTCGGCGTCGGCCTCGGGCAGGATGCACAGAAACTTGCCCTCGTTGGCCAGATAGAGCGGGTCCAGGCCGAGGATGGAGCAGCCGCCCCGGACTTCGGGCCGGATGGGCAGGTCGTTCTCCACCAGTTCGCAGCAGACCTTGGAACTGGCCGTGATCTCGTTGAGGGTGGTGGCGAGCCCGCCCCGGGTGGGGTCGCGCAGGACGTGGACGTCGGGCAGCTCGCGCACCAGCCGGACCAGCAGGTGGTTCAGGGCGGCGGAGTCGGACTGGACCTTGGCCTCGAAATCGAGCCCCTCGCGGGTGCCGAGGATGGTCAACCCGTGATCGCCCATGGTGCCCGAGACGAGCACGGCGTCGCCCGGCCGGGCGCGGTCGCCCGACGGGGCCGGGTCAACGATGATCTCGCCGATGCCGGTGGTGTTGATGAAAATCTTGTCCACCGCGCCCTTGGGCACGACCTTGGTGTCGCCCGTGACCACGGCCACGCCCGCGTGGCGCACCGCCTCGCCCATGGAGGCCACGATCTTCTCCAGATCGGCCATGGGCAGCCCTTCCTCCAGAATGTAGCCGCAGGTCAGGTATCTGGGCACCGCGCCCATCATGGCCACGTCGTTGACCGTGCCGTGCACGGCCAGCGAGCCGATGTTGCCGCCGGGAAAGAAGATCGGGTCCACGGTGAAGGAGTCCGTGGACATGGCCAGCCGCCCGGACAGGGTGAACACGGCCGCGTCGTTGAGGCGGTTCAGTTCGTCGTTGCCGAGGTGGGTCAGGAAGAGTTCGGAAATGAGACGCTGGGAGGCGCGCCCGCCGCTGCCGTAGTCGAGAAGAACCTTGTCGCTCATGTCTAGTCCAGTTGATATTTGTAATAGGCGGCACAGCTGCCTTCGGTGGAGACCATGCACGGGCCGACCGGGTTGGCCGGGGTGCATGCCTTCTTGAACAGGGGACACTCGTCGGGTCGCTTGATGCCCTTGAGGATTTCTCCGCACTTGCACCCGGGCAGGGCCGGGCCGTCCTTGATCTCGACGCCGAACTGCTTCTTGGCGTCGAAAATTTCCCACTCCGGGCGGATCTCCAGGCCGGAGCCGGGGATCAATCCGATGCCGCGCCACAGGGCGTCGGTCGGCTCGAAAACCTCGTACATGACTTGCAAGGCCTTGACGTTGCCGACGTCGCTGACGATGCGCGTGTAATTGTTGACCACGTGGGCCTCGCCCTTCTTGCGCCACTCGACCATCTGGAGCAACGACTGGAGGATGTCCAGAGGCTCGAACCCGGTGACCACGGCGGACTTGCCGTACTTCTCGGCGATGAAGCGGTAGGGCTCCAGGCCGATGATGGCCGAGACGTGGCCGGGCAGGATGAAGCCGTCGATGCGGGTCAGGGCGTCGGTGAGCAAGGCCTCCAGGGCCGATGGCACGGTCTTGTGAAAGCAGAGAACGCGCAGGTTGCCGATGCCCTGCTCGCGGGCCATCTTAAGGGTGCCCGCGATGGTCGGGGCCGTGGTCTCGAAGCCCACGCCGATGAAAACCACGAGGTCATTCGGGTTTTCCCTGGCCAATTTGAGGGTGTCAAAGGGGGAATAGACCACCTTGACCCGGGCGCCGTCGGCCTGGGCCTTCTTCAGGTTGCGGCCCTGATGGCCCGGCACGCGCATCAGGTCGCCGAAGGTGGCCATGATCACGCCGTCGCGTCCGGCCAGGTCCAGAAAGGCGTTGACCTCGGACTCGTGGGTGACGCAGACCGGGCAGCCCGGGCCGCTGAGGTGCACGACCTGCTCGGGCAGGAGCGAACGCAGCCCGCTCTGGAAGATGGCCACGGTGTGGGTGCCGCAGACCTCCATGAAGCGCAACTCCCCGTCCAGTTCCGCCCGCATCCGGTCAAGCATCCTCCGACACAGCTCGGGATCACGAAATTTTCCCAGTAATTCGAAGCTCAAAACTCAATCCTCTCCGTAGGTTGAACATCCCTGCAACACAGGTCAGCACCTTCCATATACCGATTACATCCTGCGGGCAAACAAAATCCCCCGCCTGGACGCGTCTGCGTATTTTTTTTGAACACAGGTTCATTTTTGCCCTTGACTTCCGGCGCGGCTGGCCTATTTTGTTTTTGAACACACGTTCACTAAAAAATGAAAGGAGAATACGTTGGGACGGAGAAAGAAGCGACGGCTCGTCGAGGGGCTCCCGGACGCGGTTTTCTTCAAACCGCAGGGGATTCCGATGAAGGAGCTGCAACGCCAGGCGATCTCCATCGAGGGATTCGAGGCGCTCAGGCTGGTGGACGGCGAAGGGATGCTGCAGCAGGAAGCTGCGGACAGGATGGGCGTATCCCGCCCGACCCTGAGCCGGATACTGGCGGAGGCGCGCAAGGGCGTCGCCACGGCCCTGGCCAACGGCTGGGCCATTGAGATCGAGGGCGGTGCGTATCACTGCCTGGACGGAATCTGTCCCAAATGTCAACCATCAGACCAAGGAGAGGCTATCATGCCGAACATGGACGGAACAGGCCCCCTCGGCGGGGGGCGCGGCGGAGGACGCGGCATGGGCCGCGGGACCGGCATGGGCCGGAGACAGGGCGGACAAGGCTGCGCCGTGGGCGCGGGCCGAGCCCAGGGAGGCCAGGGGCGCGGCATGGGTCCGTGCGGCCAGGCCGGAGCCAACAGCGCAGACGCGGGCCAGGGGGGCATGGGCAACCGGCAACGCAGTCGTTCCATTCAACAATCCGACCCCAGCACCGCCACCGGAGGCGCCGTGAAGAAAATCGCCATCACCAGCGAAGGCCCGTCCCTTGATGACCGCGTGGACCCGCGCTTCGGCCGGGCCGCAGGTTTCGTCATCGTGGACCTGGAAACCATGAAAACTTCCTACATGGACAACGGCTCATCCCAGGTACGGGCGCAGGGCGCAGGCATCCAGGCCGCCGAAAACGTGGCGGGCGCGGGTGTTCAGGTCGTGCTTACCGGCAATATGGGTCCCAAGGCGTTCGACGCCCTTTCGGCGGCAGGCGTCCAGGTCGTCCAGAATGTGGACGGCATGAGCGTGGGCGAAGCCATTGCCAAATTCAAGAACGGCGACGTGGCCGTGGCCGAAACGCCGAATACGGCAGGCGGGGCCAACAAGTGATCTACGCCATCGCCAGCGGCAAGGGAGGCACGGGCAAGACCACGGTGACCGCCTCCCTCGCCGCGCTATGGGACGGACCGGTCACCGCTGTGGACCTCGACGTCGAAGAGCCCAACCTGCACTTGTTCCTCAAGCCCGACGGGCTGACCTCCGAACCCGCCTTCATCGAGGTTCCCGAGGTGGACGAGGACAAGTGCACGCACTGTCGGGCATGCTCGGAGTTGTGCCAGTTCAAGGCCATCTCGGTCATGGGCGACCTGCTGCTGACGTTCCCCGAGATGTGCCATGGATGCGGCGGCTGCATGGAGATATGTCCCGAAGGCGCCATCACTCCCGGCCAGCGGGAGCTGGGAGAAATTCTCACCGGCAAGGCGGGCAAGGCGAACTTCCTCATGGGACGGCTGCGCATCGGCGAAGCCATGAGCCCCCCGCTCATGCGCCAGGTCATGCAGCGCATGCCCGAATCCATGCGGGTAAACGACGTGCTCATCGATGCTCCTCCCGGCGTCAGCTGCCCGGCGGTGTGCGCGGTGATTCACGCGGACTGCGTGATCCTGGTGACCGAGCCCACGCCCTTCGGCCTGCACGATTTCAAGCTCGCGGTCGAGGCCTTCGCGCCGATGGGCAAGCCCATGGGCGCAGTCATCAACCGGGCGGGCATCGGCCACGACGAGGTGCAGCGGTTCTGCCGCGAAAAGGGCATCCCCATATGGGCGGAAATCCCCTATGACCGGGCCGTGGCCGAGGCCTATTCCCGGGGCGAGATCCCGGGCGTGTCCGTGCCTTCGCTCAAAGGGACCTTCGACTCCCTGAAGCAGCACATTACCGAAGCGGCCAAGGAGGTGCGCCATGCGTGAAGTGGTTGTCATCAGCGGCAAGGGCGGCGCGGGCAAGACGTCCGTGACCGGCGCCTTCGCCAACCTGGCGGGAAACACCATCCTCTGCGACCTGGACGTGGACGCCCCGGACCTGCACCTGCTGCTTGCGCCGGAAAAAAAGCGCACCGAGGAGTTCCGGTCCGGCAACGAGGCGATCATCGATCCTGATCGCTGCATGGGCTGCGGCCGCTGCGAAGAACTCTGCCGGTTCGAGGCCGTGCACCGGGAGGGAGACGTTTTCCGCATCGATCCCATGCACTGCGAGGGATGCAAGGTCTGCGTGGCCTTCTGCCCGGCCGAGGCCATCGACTTTCCCCAGCGCCACTGCGGCCAGTGGTACGAATCCGTCACCCGGTTCGGTCCCATGGTCCACGCCCAGCTCTTTCCGGGCCAGGAAAATTCGGGCCGGCTGGTCACCCTGCTCAAGCAACGGGCCAGGGAGATCGCCGAAAAGGAAGGATACGATCTGGTCCTGAGCGACGGCGCGCCCGGCATCGGCTGCCCGGTCATCAGCTCCCTGGCGGGAACCGACATGGCCGTCATCGTCACCGAACCCACGCCCTCGGGCCTGCACGATCTGGAGCGCGTGGCCGAATTGTGCGACCGATTCCGCACCAAGGTCACGGTGTTCATCAACAAGTACGACCTCAACCCCGACCAGACCGCAGCCATCGAGGCCTATTGCCGGGACCGCGGCTATGCGGTAATCTGTCGGTTCCCGCATGATCATGCGGTGACCCGTGCGATGGTCGAGGGAAAAGTCGTCAACGAATACGGGGACAACGCAGCATCCCGCCTGCTGGAAGCCGCATGGGAAAACATGCTCAACCTTTTACCCAGTGAAAAATAACTCAAGGAGAATCCAAATGGATACGATTGTTGCCATTCCCTCCGCCCTTCCCGGCGGCCTGGACGCGGCGGTGGACGCCCACTTCGGCCATTGTGGCATCTACACCCTGGTGGAGGTCGCCAACGGCCAGATCAAGGCCGTCAAAACCCTGGAGAACGTGCCCCATCAGCAGGGAGGATGCATGGCCCCGGTCAACCACCTGGCTTCCCACAACGTCAAGGCGCTGATCTCCGGCGGCATGGGCTTCCGCCCGCTCCAGGGCTTTCACCAGGTCGGCATCACCGTGTACCACAACGGCGGAGCCCCGTCCGTGGGCGCGGCCGTGCAGGCGTTCCTGCACGACAGCCTGCCCGAGTTCACCGTGGACCAGACCTGCGGCGGCGGGCAGCACTAAGGCGGACCCATGGCGATACCCTGCATAGTGGTTACGCCCAGGGCCAAGGCTCTGGAGGACTTCCTCAAGGGGTTGTCCGCATCGGGCGAACTGGCCGTGACAGTGGCCGGGGACGGCGCTTCCGCGCTGGAAGCGGTCAAGGGCGGCGGCTCCGGCCTGGTGGTCGTGGACGAAGGACTGCCCGACCGGGAGCCCCTGGCTCTGGTGATCGACGTACTCATGACCAACGCCCTGTTCAACACGGCCATGATCACCTCGATGACGCCCGACGACTTTGAGGACAAGAGCGAAGGTTACGGCGTACTCTGCGCCCTGCCTCCCGAACCCACCGAAACGGACGGACGGAAGTTGTGCAGCCAGGCCGTTGGGGTCATCGGCTCCCAATAAGCCCGCCCTTCATCCCAGACGAAATCCGGGGTGCCCGCCGAATGGCCGGCGCCCCTTTTTTCCGCCCCTCCCGCTTTATTTTTCCCCCGCGTCCTGATAGACCAGTTTTCGTCGGGGGCAATGAAGCACCCGGCCATCCCCACGCCCGAGCATGACGACCACTCATATCCCCGTTCCCTCCGACATGCGGCCCATTCTCCCCCCTCCGCCGCCCATTGTCGCCGACCCCGCGCGCCCCGTGCCGGACGATGCGACCTGCGTCGAGTACTGGGGGCGTTTCGACATGCTCGACAACGTGGCGCTGCACAGCCGCCAGGTGGCCGAAATGGCGACCCTCATCGCCCGGCGCGCCCGGGAGATGGGCATAGCCGTGGACGTGCCCACGGTGCGCGCCTCGGCCATGCTGCACGACATCGCCAAGACCTACAGCATCCGCCATGGCGGCAACCACAGCCAGCTCGGCGGGGCCTGGGTCATGGCGCTGACCGGCAACCCGGCCATAGCCACCGGCGTCACCCATCACGTCTACTGGCCCTTCGACCTGGACGTGGCCAAATACGTCACGCCCCTGGCCGTCATCTATGCGGACAAACGGGTCCGCCACGATCAAGTGGTCAGCATTCACTCCCGGTTCGACGACCTGCTCGAACGCTACGGGACCAACGACTACGTCCGGGGACGGATCGAGCTGACCAAGGCCCAGGCCCTGGAGCTCGAAGCCTGCCTGGAAAAGGCCCTCGAGGTGGACCTCAATGCATGTGATTTTGATAGCGGGCGGCTGGTCTGACGAACGGGAGGTCTCCCTCTCCGGCGCCAGAAAGATCCACACCGCCCTGGAGGAGCTGGGCCACGACGTCACCTTCTTCGACCCCGCCCTGGACTTCAAGAACCTGATGCGCGTGGCCGCCGAAGCCGACTTCGCCTTCATCAACCTGCACGGCACGCCGGGCGAGGACGGCCTGATCCAGGGCATGCTCGACAAGGCGGGCTGCCCCTACCAGGGCGCCGGGGCCGCGCCCTCCTATCTTTCCCTGAACAAGGCCGCGTCCAAGGAGCTCTTCGAGTCCATCGGCGTGCCCACGCCCGACTGGCAGATGATCACCCCTGTCCAGGGGCGCGACGCCGCCCTCGCGCTGCCCCTGCCCGTCTTCGTCAAGCCGAACAAAGGCGGGTCCAGCCTGGGCATGACCCTGGTGCGCAGCGCGGACCAGTTCCCCGCCGCCCTGGACAAGGTCTTCGCCCTGCGCCAGTCCGCCCTGGTGGAGCGCTACATCCCCGGGGTGGAGCTGACCTGCGGCGTTTTGGGGGACCGCCCCCTGCCCCTGATCATGATCCGGCCCAAGCAGGGCGCGGACTTCTTCGACTACGAGAACAAGTACGCCGCCGACGGGGCCGAGGAAATCTGCCCGGCCCCGGTGGACGCCGCGATTTCCGACGCGATCCAGGAACAAATGCTCGCCGTGCACAAGGCCCTGGGCCTGACCGGCTACAGCCGGGGCGACTTCATCCTGGCCGCAGACGGCACGCCCTTTCTGCTGGAGGTCAACACCCTGCCCGGCATGACCCCGACCAGCCTGGTGCCCCGCGCGGCCGCCGCCGTGGGCCTGGGGTTCACGGCGCTCATCGCCGAACTGATCCGGCTGGGCCTGGAACGGCAGGCGGGCTAGATGGGAGCGCCCCTGCCCGCATCGGCCCCGCTGGCCCTGTCCGCCTACGGCCTGGCCTGGAAGGCGGCCATGCCCCTGCTCAGGCTCGACCACCGGCTGCGCCAGGGATGGGACCAGCGCACCCTCTGCGGCGGCCTGCCCGCCCCGGCTCACCTCTGGGTTCAGTCGGCCAGCGGCGGTGAGGCCTACCTCTGCCGAGAGGTGCTGGCCGCCCTGGAGCCGCTGCCGGACGAGCCCCTGCGCGTGCTGGCCACCACCAATACGGCCCAGGGCTACGAGACCCTGGTCCGCGCCGCCGACGAGATTCACGCCAGGCGCGCGGGCATCGCGGTCCAGCCGTGGTACTTTCCCTTCGACGAGCCCGGGATCATGCAGCGCATGGTCGCCCAGGTCCGGCCGCGCGCGGCCCTGATCCTGGAGACCGAGATCTGGCCCGGGTTCCTGAACGCCTGCCGCAGCCACGGCGTGCGCGTGCTCCTGGCCAACGGCCGCATGACGACCAAGAGCCTGGGCAACTACCTGGCCTGGCCCGGCCTGTTCCGCGCCCTGGCCCCGGACCGGGTCATGGCCGTCTCCGAGGCCGACGGCCGCCGCTTCGGCACCCTCTTCGGCCGCGAGCGCATCCGGGTCATGCCCAACATCAAATTCGACCGCATGGCCGGTGCGCGCCCCCTGCCGCGCAAGGACAACCCGCTGAAGGACCTGGTCCCGGCCAGGGCGCCCTTCGTGGTCTTCGGCTCGGTGCGCCGCGAGGAGCTGGCCCCGGTCACGGCGCTGGCCGCCGGACTGATGCGCGGGCGTCCGGGCACGATCCTCGGCCTGTTCCCGCGCCACATGCACCACGTCCCGCTGTGGCGAAAGGCCCTGGAAGGCGCGGGGCTCAACCTGGCCCTGCGATCCGGGCTCGACGGCCCGGCCGAGCCCGGCGCCGTGGTCCTGTGGGACGCCTTCGGCGAGCTGGTCCCGGCCTACGGGATGGCCACGGCCGCCTTTGTCGGCGGCAGCCTGGCTCCCCTGGGCGGGCAGAATTTCCTGGAACCCCTGACCTGCGGCGTGACCCCGGTGACCGGACCGCACTGGACCAACTTCGCCTGGGTGGGCCGCGAGATCGTCGAGTCCGGCCTGGCCGTGGAGGCGGCGGACGGACGCGAGGCCCTGGCCGCCCTGGTGCGGCTGCTGGACGAGACCCCGGCCCGCACGGACGTGGCCCGGGCCGCCGCCGCCTACATCCGCGACCGCAGGGGCGGCGCGAAGGCCGTGGCCAAACAGGTTGCCCAATTCCTCAATTCAGTTTAACAAACGTCGGCACGCAACACGATGAGCACATTTCCCGAATGCCACGGCATCATCCCGGCCAGGTACGAGTCCTCGCGCTTTCCGGGCAAACCCCTGGTCGAAATCCTGGGCAAGCCCATGTTCTGGCACGTCCATGACCGGGCCGGCCGGTGCCCGCTGCTCAAAAGCGTCACCCTGGCCACGGACGACCGGCGCATCTTCGACGCCGCCACGGCGCTGCGGGTTCCCGTTGTCATGACCTCCGCCGCCCACCAGAGCGGCACGGACCGCGTACTCGAAGCCGCACGCATCCTGGGGCTCGACAACGACGCGGTAGTGGTTAATATTCAGGGAGATGAACCGGCCCTGGAACCGGACATGCTCGCCGAGCTGCTCTCGCCCTTCTCGAACCCCCGGGTTCGGGTGGCCACCCTGGCCACGGCCATGGGGCGGGAGGAGGCGAAATCGCCGGACCGGGTCAAGGTCGTCATGGCGGCGGACGGGCGCGCCCTCTACTTCTCGCGCGCCATGGTCCCCTGCGACCGCGACGAGAAGGTTCACGGATTTCTGCTCCACGTCGGGCTCTACGCCTTCCGCATGGAGGCGCTTGAGCGGTTCGGGAGCCTGGACCCCAGCCCCCTGGAGCGACGGGAGAAGCTGGAGCAGCTTCGCCTGCTCGAAGACGGCATCGACATTTACGTGACCGAGACGCGGCATGTCTGCCACGGCGTGGACAGGCCCTGCGATCTCGAAACCGTGCAGCATATTCTGGAGAGGAACTGATGCAAGCGATCCTGGCCCTGGAAGACGGTGCCATATTCAAGGGAGAGAGCTTCACCGGCGAGGGCGAAGCCGGCGGTGAGGTCATCTTCAACACCGGCATGACCGGCTACCAGGAGATCCTGACCGACCCCTCCTACACCGGACAGATGATCACCATGACCTATCCGCTCATCGGCAACTACGGGGTCAACCCGGAGGACGTGGAATCCCACAAGGTCCAGGCCGAGGCGTTCATCGTCAAGGAATGCTGCAAGAAACCGAGCAACTGGCGCTCGACCATGTCCCTGCCGGAGTATCTCGCAAGCGTCGGCGTCATGGGCATCGAGGGCATCGACACCCGCGCCCTGACCCGACACCTGCGCATCCACGGAGCCCAGCGCGGCTTCATGGCCGCAGGCGACGTCAGGCCCGACGAGTTGGTGGACAAGGCCCGCTCCATCGAAAAGATGGAAGGCCTGAACCTGGCCGACCGCGTCTCCTCGGACAAGCCCTACACCTGGGACGGCAAAAAGCCGGTGTTCATGGACGACCTGAAGAATTTCGCCTGGAAGGGCGACGGCCCCAAGCTGGCCGTGTACGACTTCGGCATCAAATGGAACATCCTGCGGCTCATGGAGGAACAGGGGTTCGACATGATCGTCCTCCCCTCCCACTACACTGCGGCCCAGGTCCGCGAAATCGGTTCCGAAGCGGTCTTCCTTTCCAACGGCCCCGGCGACCCGGCCGCCGTGACCACGGCCGTGGACGCGGCCAAGGACCTGTGCCGGGACCTGCCCGTGGCGGGCATCTGCCTGGGCCACCAGATCCTCGGCCTGGCCATGGGCGGCCGCACCTACAAGCTCAAGTTCGGCCACCACGGCTGCAACCATCCGGTCATGGACCTGCACACCGGGAAAATCGAAATTTCGTCGCAGAACCACGGCTTCTGCGTGGACATCGAGGGACTGGACTTCCTGGAGCCCACCCACGTCAACCTCAACGACAAGACCCTGGAAGGATTCCGGCATCGGGAACGGCCCATGCTGGCCATCCAGCACCATCCCGAAGCGGGTCCCGGCCCCCACGACAGCCGCTATTTTTTCAAGCGTTTTCGTGATATGGTTCGGGACAGTACGGGCAAGTAGACCGGCGTATACTCCGCCGAACCCGAAGCAAGAGGGCGCCAGACCATGTCCAACCAGCTCATCAACGCGCGGAAAAAGCTCAATTCCATCACCACGTTGCTTAAACAGGGCAAGTACATGCCCGCAGTCCAGGCCGTCCACGACGGGCTCATCCTGTACATGAAGAACCCGGTAATGAAGGGGGAGCGCAAGGAGTTCGAGGACATCCTCGAAAAAGCGACCATGGCCCTCAATTCCGACGCCAAGCTGCGCAAGATCTACCCCCTGGTCATCAGCTACGAACCCGGGCAGGAGCGCGCCCTGCTCGAAGCCATGCGCGAGTTGCTCCAGGAACTGCAAAACGTCATGAGCGACGGGGCCAAGGACCAGATGCAGGCCATCCTGACCCAGAAGAAACAGACCCTGGAAAAGGGCCAGCAGCACCTGGACAACCAGGAATGGGACCAGGCCAAGCACACCTTCGACCAGCTGATCAAGGAGTTCGGCGGCGATGCGGACCTCAAGGCCGACATCGCGGACCGCTACCTGAACGCGGGCCGCTACCAGGAAGCCTTCCACATGCTGGACGACGCCCTGCAGGACGATCCCAACGCCATTCACCTCTACAACCGCATCGGCATGGTCCTGCGCAAGATGAAGGACTACGACACGGCCGAAAAATACTATCTCAAGGCCCTGACCCTGACCGACGGCGACGAATACCTGCACTACAATCTCGGCCGCCTCTACTTCGACTGGCGCAAATGGAACAAGATGGCCCACTCCGCCCAAAATGCGGTGAACATCAATCCCGCTTTCGCCGAAGCGGTCAAGATGCTGAAATTCGCACAGAAAAAGCTCGAAGAATAGTTCCCCATCCCCGATTTGCACAACGGGAAAGGACGGTTGCGGCCGTCCTTTTTTTGTTTACAAGCATTTTTCACTCTGGTACAAAGCCGCACTTCACACCGACCATGGAGAAAAAAATGAATTATTGGACTGAGTTGGGATGGATTATCATCCCCATGAACGGAATCGAGGCGGCCTTCGCCATCGGCATGTGCCTGGTGAACACCCTCCTGGATAAGCGGAAGCGGTAACCACCCCTTTCCGGAGTTCACGAAGCCGGGTCCCGAACGGGACCCGGTTTTCTTTTCCCGTCTCCCTACTCCACGCCCAGCAGGGTCCGGATGCGCTCCGCCGCCGCCCGCAGGTCGTCCGCAACGAAGTCCGCCAGCTCGCGGCACAGCGGCTCGTGCTCCGCCCCCCTGCCGGTGCGCACCAGGATGGTCGTCGCGCCCACGGCCCGGCCCACGCCCATGTCGGCGGTCTTGTCGCCGACCATGAACCCGCGTGCCGGGTCGAACCCCAGGTCACGGGCGGCCCGCTCCACCAGCCCGGGCTCGGGCTTGCGGCAGACGCACGCCTCCTCGGGCGCATGCGGGCAGTAATAGACGCCGTCGAAGGCCACGCCGTGCGGCGCGAGCAGTTCGGCCATGCGCCGGTTGCAGGCCCTGACGGACGCGTCGTCGAAATAACCGCGCCCCACTCCGCTCTGGTTGCTGACGAGGACCAGCCCGAGGCCCATGGCCGCCATCGCGGCCAAGCCCTCGGCCGCGCCCTCCAGCAACTCCACCCCGTCGGGATCGCTCAGGTAATGCTTGTCGCGGATGACCGTCCCGTCGCGATCGAGCAGTACGTAGCGCTTTTCCACGGCCTAGCGCTCCCCGACCAGCCGCCGGGCCATGTCCAGGGCGGCCCGGAAGCTGCGCACCGAGGCCCGGCCCGTGCCCGCCAGGTCGTAGCCCGTGCCGTGGTCCGGCGAGGTGCGCGGATACGGCAGCCCCAGGGTGACGTTCACCGCCCGGCTGAAGTGCATCAGCTTGAGCGGCCCCAGTCCCTGGTCGTGATACATGGCCAGCACCGCCGGATACCGCCCCCCGGCCGCGAAATGGAAGACCGTGTCCGCCGGGATGGGGCCGACCACGTCCAGCCCCTCGGCCCGCGCCTGGTCCAACGCGGGAGTGATGATTCGGGCCTCCTCGTCGCCGATGCGGCCCGACTCGCCGGCGTGGGGATTGAGCCCGCAGACGGCCACCGGGCCGAAAAGATCAAGCCTGCGCAGAAAATCCGCCGTGAGCCGCAAACAGTTCAGGATGCGTTCGCGGGTGATCAGCCGGGGCACGTCGCGCAGGGGCGGATGGGTGGTGACCAGGCTGACCCGCAGCTTGGGCGAGACGGGGTCGTCCGGATCGTGGCCGCACAGGTGCATGCACACCTTGTCCTCGCCCACCCCGGCCCGGTCGGCCAGGAATTCGGTGTGGCCGGAAAAGGCGAACCCGGCCTGCTGGAGCATGGCCTTGTTCAGCGGGCAGGTCACCAGTCCGTCAGCCACGCCCGAGGCCACCGCCTCGGCCGCGACGTCCAGGCTGACCCCGGCGGCCAGCCCGCCTTCCACCACGGCCTTGCCCAAGGGAAAGCCCAGGCGCGACAACTCGGGCGGCTCGTGGACGTAGACCCCGGCCTCGGCGGGCAGGGCGTCCACCGCGTCAATGCGCCGGTAGAAAACCGGCGCGGACAGCCGCTCCAACTCCCGCACCAGGGGCCGGACAGGCCCTATGATCAGGATGCGCTCGCCGCGCGGCGCGCCTTCTTCGATGAAATGACGGACCGCCAGCTCCGGCCCGAGGCCGCAGGGGTCGCCGAGGGTGATGCACAGGGTTCGCATGGTCTATTGTATCTCGTTTATAAAATTATCTTGTTTTTCAATTGGATGCACATTGCGGACGCGATCAGGCCAATGCGCCGCCCCCATTGTCCAGCCAACGCCGGAAATCGGCCAGGATGGCTGCGTGATCGAAGGCCAGCACCGGCAGGGCTTCCAGCGGGAACACCCCGGCCCGGGCCGCGTCGTCCCCGGCCTTGAGCGCGGCCATGTCGCGCGCCCGGCCGGTGTAGACCACGCTCATGGTGTGGTGACGGGGGTCGCGCGCCGGGTCGGAATACACGCCGAGCAGTCCTGTCAGCGCCACGTCCAGGCCGGTTTCTTCGCGCACCTCGCGGATCGCGGCACGCTCGCAGGTTTCGCCGTAGTCGATGAATCCGCCGGGCAAGGCCCATCCGTGAGGGGGGTTGCGCCGTTCGATCAGCACCACGCCGTCCGGCTCCGCCCCGGCTGCCGGGACATGAATGACCACGTCCACGGTGGGTGCCGGGTTGCGGTAGACCACGATCTCCCCGCCGCAATGGGGACACGGTTTCTTCAATTCCACGATGGCTGCTCCCTGGTTTCCGCCACCATAGCCGCTGACCGCGCGGGGCACAACGGCAAAGGGCTCAAGTCAGGGGCAGGGTGAAGCGGAAGGTCGCACCGTGGCCGAACTCGGACTCTACCCGGATGGTCCCGCCATGGGCCTCGACGATCTTCTTGGTAATGACCAAACCCAGGCCGGTGCTGGTCTCCCCGGCCGTGGGCCGGACGCTGGTCTTCCTGTAGGACTGGAAGAGCAGGCCCACCTCGCCGGGCGGCACCCCCTGGCCCTGATCGACGACCGAAACCACCGCCTGGCCGTCCGCCTGCTCCAGGGTCACCCGGACGGTGGTGCCCGGGGAGGAAAACTTGATGGCGTTGGTCAGCAGGTTGTCCAGCACCTGCGCCACCCGCCGCGAATCGAAGGCGAACGGCGCCACCTTCCCCAGCCGGGTCTCGATGGCGATGGTCTTGGCGCGGGCCGCCAGGGAATGGAAACGGACGGCCCTGGCGGCGACTTCGGCCAGATCGCCGATTTCGCGGACAAGGCGAAGCTGTCCGGCCTCGATGACCGAGATGTCCAGCAGGTCGCCGACCATGCCGTTCATGCTCAGATTGGCCGCGTGGATGAAGCCGATGACCTCCCGCTGGTCCTGGTTCAGCTCCCCGCACACGTTGTCCAGCAGCATCTCGGTCAGGCCGTTGATGCCGCTGATGGGGCTGCGCAGGTCGTGGGCCACCATGCCCAGGAACTGGTTCTTGACCTGGTTCGCCTTGGAAAGCTGGCGGAACGCCTCGGCCAGGTCCACGTTGTGGTTCACGCGGCAGTAGAATTCCTCGGCCTCGAAGGGCTTGGCCAGGAAGTCGCTGGCCCCGTGCTTGATGAAGCGGGCCGTGAGCAGCGGATCGCGCGAGGAGGAAATGGCGATGATGGGCAGCCCCTCGCGGCGGTGGCGCGCACGGATGGCCCGGACCAGCTCCACGCCGTCCATGCCCTCCATCAGGTAGTCGATGATGATCAGGCCCATGGAGGGCTCGGCATCGAGCGCGGCCAGGGCGGATTCGCCGTCGGCCACCTCGGTCACCCGGAGCATCTGGCGGCGCAGCAGGGTGCACAGCAGCAAGCGGAAGGAGGGGGAATCCTCCACCACCAGGGCATGGACTTCGCGGTTGCGGCGCAGTCGGCGGATGTAGTCCAGGATGTTGGCCACGGCCCGGGAATCCTTGACCACATAATCGATGATCCCCTTGGCGAGCATGCGGGAACGGGTTTCGGGAGCGACGTCGGAAGTGAAGACGAGGCAAGGCGCGGACCGCGCGCAAAACAGATCCACCACCTCGCCGTCGGGCGCGTCGGCCAGGTTCAGGTCGAGGATGGCCAGGAACGGATTTTCCTCCGTCCGGTCGAGGTGCGCCAGGGCATCGGCATAACTCTGGGCCACGTCCACCCGCACGGGAAAGACCGCCTCGATGGACCGTTGCAGTTCCTGGGCAATGGCCCGGCTGTCCTCGACCACGAGAATGCGTGAAACAATATCTCCGTTGTCAACCATATCCGTCTCCATTTGACACGGATAGCACGACCGGAGGACGGTAAAGAAGCCCGTTATAATCTAGTTGGCGAGGGTGACGGAAAAGCCCTTGTCGCAGAGCATCTTCACCGAAACCGCCCCTTCGCGCAGCACGGCCAGGCGCGAGGACCCGAGCACGCGGACCACGGTGGACGGAAGGCCTCCCCGAGGCCAGGGTGGATCGTAGTACACGGCCCCGGCGCGTTCGATCAGAACCGGGTCGATGTCCTCGGGCAGGGCGGCGGGCGGGTTGCCGCTGACGTTGGCGCTGGTGGCGACCACGGGCTTCTTGAGCCTGCGGGCCAGTTCCGAGGCAAAGGGATGGCCGCTCCAGCGCACCGAGGTGTAGCCTTCCCCGTCGCTCAGGCAACCGGGCAGCCCGGGCAGGGCCTTGACCAGTATGGACAGCGGCCCTGGCCAGAAGGTCCCGGCCAGTTGCTCCAGGACCTGGGACCGCTCGGCGGTGACCAGGGGGAGCATCGGCAGCCCGCCGATGATCAGGGGAAGGGGCATGGCCCTGGGCCGCGCCTTGATCTCGATGACGCGGGCGCAGGCGGCTTCGCTGGTCCCGTCACAACCAAGGGCGTAGAGGGTCTCCGTGGGATAGATCACCACTTGACCGGCTTGCAGGGCCTTGAGCAGGTTGTACAAAAGCTACCTCCCGTCCGGATGCCGGAGATTGGCGGGGCACGTCGCGTTGAACATGGCGGTCTGTGTATACCCGAACGGCCTTTTTTTCAACGGAAAAAGCCTCCCCGTGGCGCTCAGCGCTCGCACCACTCCCGGTACAGGCGCTCCATCTCCTCCCCGCCGAAAGACGGGGATTCGTACCGGCCCGCCGCCCGCCGCTGTTTGAAGGCCTCGTACAAGATGATGGCGGCGGCCACGGAGACATTGAAGCTCTGGACCATGCCCTGCATGGGGATATACACCTCCTCGCGCACCAGCTCCGCCAGCTCCGGGGCGGTTCCCCGGTGCTCGTTGCTCAGGATGACGGCCATGGGCACGGTGAAGTCGATGTCCATGACCGGCCGGGCCGTTTCCGAAAACCCGGTGCGCAGGAGGTGGAAGCCCTCCTGCCGCAGCCCCCGGATCATGGCGGCGGCGTCCACGTGTTCGGTGCGCCGGATCCACTTCGTGGCCGAGCCCGAAGTCTTTTTGCCGAGTTCCGGCCATTTGGAGGAGGTGTAGTAGAGGTGCACGTCGCCCACACCGAAGGCGTCGCAGCTGCGCAGCACGGCCGACACGTTGTGCGGGTCCCAGATATTGTCGAAAACCAGAGTGAGGTCTTTCTGCCTCCGGGCCAGCACCCGCCGTATCCGCTCTTTTCTCTTTTCGGTGATTGGTCGCGGCATTCCGGGTTGGTACCTGATTCGAAACCGTTCTTGCAAGGGCAACGGCTGCGGAACCGAAATAAAAGTTCACACACGTTATATTTTGCTATCATCACATTGACAACTTTTTCGATTACATATGATAACTCAAAGCAAGAGCACCTTTTCATCCAGCAAGAGGAATCCCATGCGTGCACTGATAGTCGAAGACGAATTCCTGAGCCGCAAGGTGTTGCGGTCCTTTCTCATGACGCTGTTCGAGGTGGACATCGTGGTCAACGGGCGCGAGGCCGTGGAGGCCTTCAAACTCGGCCATGAGGAGAACTCCCCCTACGATCTCATCCTCATGGACATCATGATGCCCGAAGTGGACGGCATCGAGGCGTTGAAGAAAATCCGCGAACTGGAGGACCAGCTGACCCTGAGACCCAGGGCCAAGGTGATCATGACCACGGCTCTGGACGACCCGCAGACGGTCCTCAAATCCTTCTACGACGGCGAAGCCTCGGGCTACATCGTCAAGCCGGTATCCAGGGAATCGCTCTACAAGGAACTGGAAAAACTAGAACTTCTGAAAAAGTAGCTGGCAAGGAAAGGCGTATGAGCGACGATCCGATGGTCGAGGAATTCTTTTCCGAGGTCAACGACAAGTACTATCCCCAGGTCATGGAGGGACTGGAATTGCTGGAGCGCAAGGCGGTGGCCGAGGGCATCGAGATCCTGGCCCGCCCCCTGCACACCATCAAGGGCGTGACCGGCTTCATGGCCGGGTTCGAGCCAGCCTCCCACTTCACGCACAAGATCGAGGACTTCCTGAAGAAGGTCCAGGCGGGCGAGGTGGAGTCCACCACCTCCAACCTGACCCTGCTCTCGCGCGGCATCAACATGATCTTCCAGTCCCTGGAGCAGCTCCGGGACGGCGACCTCGACGAAGAGGAGCAGCAGGAGATCCTGGGCCTGATCCAGGAAGCGGCCAGCAGCGGCCAGGTGGAGGCCGAGGCTTCGGGCGCGGGCGTGGAGATCTCCACGCAGGGCGACGCGACCATCATCCGGGTCAAGGACCCGCGCGTCCATCTCGAGCCGCAGTACAAGCCGATCATCTCGGCCATCCTGTGCGTCGAACCGGGCGACCGCATCCTCATCGACCTGAGCGAAGTCCTGACTTTCGGCTCCACGGCCTGGAGCGCGGTGGCCAGCATGGGCACCACCTTCAAGGTCGCGGCCTGCGGCCTGCGGCCCGAGGTCAAGCAGGTCTTCTACGCCTGGGGCTTCGACAAGGTCATCGCCGCCTATCCCGACGCAGATACCTATTTCACGACGCAATAAGGAGCTACCGTGCAGGACAGCATCATCCAATGCATCGAGGACATCGAGAAGCAGATTCTCGAGGTGTCGGACTCCGGCCGAAATGCCGGGGCCGCCGTGGATGCGCTCGGCCTGTCGCACATGAAGCTTTCCAGCGCCGGGGTCATCGCCCTCCTCGACATGCTCACCGACGGCATCACGCCGGTCAACGACGACATCATCTCCGCCATGCTCGGCATCTGCGAGGCGCAAAAGCGGTTTTTCTTCGCCCTCTCCGGCCTGCTCGAAACCGGGGCCGCATCCATGGGCATCAAGGAGCGCAAGTCCGCGCCCGTGATAGAGACCGAACCCGAGAGCGAAGAGCTGGCGGCCAAGGCGTTCGAGGAGCCGCCCACGGCCGAGGCCGAGCCCGAGGAATCCGCGCCCGAGGAAAAAGAGGCGGAAGCCGCTCCGCAAGCCAAGAGCCGTGGCAGGCAGGAAAAAACGCCCGCCGCCCAGGCCATCGCCTCCATCCGCGTGCCCACGGACCGCCTGGACCGGGTCATCGAACTGGTGGGCAAACTGATGGTCACCTACGCGGTCATCGCCCAGGGCGGAGCCCAGAACCTGGCCCAGATGGCCTCTTCCCTGCGCGAACTGGACAACGTCATCAGCCGCCTGCAAAAGGAAGTGGACGCCATCCGCCTGGTGCCGCTCAAGCAGATCTTCATGCCCATGCACCGGCTGGTGAAGAGCCTGAGCCAGAAGATCGGCAAGAAGCTGGACTTCGAGGTCATCGGCGACGACCTGGCCCTGGACAAGACCATCGTCGAGAGCCTGAACGAACCCCTGGTGCACCTGCTGCGCAACGCCGTGGACCACGGCCTGGAAGACACCGAGGGCCGCAAGGCCGCAGGCAAGCCCGACACCGGCAAGGTCACCCTCTCGGCCTGGCGCAAGGGCGACAGCGCCTTCCTCCAGGTCCGCGACGACGGCAAGGGGCTGGACCCGGACCGCATCATGGCCAAGGCCCTGGAAAAGGGGCTGGCCGAGGCGGGCAAGCAATACGAGACCGAGGAAATCCTCCAGTTCGTACTCCAGTCCGGCTTCTCCACCGCCGAAAAGATCACCGACGTCTCCGGCCGCGGCGTGGGCATGGACGCGGTGGTCAATTCCATCCGCAACACGCTCGACGGCAACATCGAGATCGAGAGCGAACTGGGCAGGGGCGCGGCCTTCACCATCTCCATCCCGCTCGACCGTTCGGCCAACGAGGGCATCGTCGACGCCCTGGTCTGCAAGGTCGGCGGCGACACCTTCATCGTGCCCAGCCGCGACGTCGTCGAAATCTACATGCCCCGCATCAACGAGGTGGTGCAGTTGCCCGACGGCCGCGAGACCGTGGACGTGCGCGGCGAGGTCCACTCGCTGCTGCGCCTGGCCGACCTGCTGGAGCTCACTCCCGAGGTGACGAACATCGAGATGGCCCAGGCCATCGTGGTCCGCGTGGGCGACTACAAGGCCGCCATCCTGGTGGACGAGGTGCTCCGGCAGCAACAGGTGGTCATCACCGGCTTCACCGTGCCCGTGGAGGAGATTTTCGACATCCCGATCCTGGGCTACGGCATGATGGGCGAATCCGACGCCCTGGTCATCAACACCGAAGAGATGCTCCAGCATTTCCAGGACCGCATCCACCGGGCGGCCCTGGCCGCCAGGCGCTGACCAGCCAAGGCTTGACTTGCCCCCGGGCCGAAGCATAGGGTGCCTCGATTCAGGTGTCCCTTTATGGACTTGATAGGGAAGCCCGTTCAAATCGGGAGCGGACCCGCCGCCGTGAAACTCTGCCATTTCGTCTCCATTGCGCCACTGGCTTATGCTGGGAAGGCGGAGACGGAGGAGCCAGCCGGAAGACCTGCCTGAAAACGACTACGGTCTGCCACGGTGGTGCGTGGGCTTGCCACCCGAGGTATTTGCGAAGGGAAAAACGGCCCCCTTCCTTCGAAATCGTGAAGGAAGGGGGCATTTCTTTTCCCCAATCAGCCCCTCCGCATTGGAGGCTTCATGTCCCTTTCCAGATTGTCCGCCCTGTTCCCGGCCCTGGCCGTCGCGCTCGTCCTGACCCTGGCCGCCCCGGCCGCCGCGGGCCACGGCGAATCCGGCCCGGCCCAAAAGGCCGTTGTCCTGGCCGCCTTCGGCACTTCCTACCCCGAGGCCCTCGGCTCCATCCTCAACATCAAAACCCGCATCGAACGGGAATGTCCCGGCATCCCCGTCCGCCTCGCCTTCACGTCGAGCATCATCCGCAAGATCTGGCATGAACGCCAGGACGACGCAGCCTGGCAGCAGGCCAATGCAGGCGTGCCCCGCGACATCCTCTTCGTCAAGAGCCCGCTGGCCACCATCGCCGACCTCCAGAACGAGGGCTACAAGGACGTCACGGTCCAGTCCCTGCACGTCTTCGCGGGCGAGGAGTTCGCCGACCTCCAGAGCATGGTGCAGGCCCTTTCCGTCATCCGCACGGTCAAGTCCAAATCCCTGCCCTTCGTCCACCTGGGCCTGGGCCGCCCGGCCCTGGGCATGCCCGGCGACGCCCACCCCTACACCGAGGACATCGCCGCAGGCGTCAAGGCCCTGAAGGCCGACGTGGACGAGGCGGCGAAGATGAAGGCCGCCCTGGTCTACATGGGCCACGGCAACGACTTCTTCTCCACCGGCATCTACATGGAGATGCAGCACGCCCTGACCGAGGCTTACGGCTACCCGATCTTCATCGCCTGCGTGGAAGGCTTCCCCGGCTTCGACACCATGCTCCCGGCCCTCAAGGCTTCCGGGAAAAAGAAGGTGCTGCTCAAGCCCTTCATGGTCGTGGCGGGCGACCACGCCTCCAACGACATGGCCGGCGACGAGGACGACGCCTGGAAGGTCATGCTGACCAAGGCCGGGTTCAAGGTCGCCACCGACCTGCGCGGCCTCGGTTCCCTGGACGCCTGGGCCGACCTGTATGCGGCCCACCTCAAGGACGCCCTGGCCCGCTAACCGCCAACCCATAGAGAATCCAATGCCCGCCGCCCCGCGCTCGGCCACCCGCGCCGCACTGACCATCCCCCTGCTCGCCCTCCTCTTGGGCGTGCTGGCCGTGGTCGCCTCCGGACTCGGCTTCATCGCCGTTTCCCCTGGCGAGGTGCTGGACGCGGTCCTCGGCTCGCACGGGGCGGCGGGCGCTCAGGACGCCCTGCACCAGAGCGTGGTCCTGGACGTGCGCCTGCCGCGCATCCTGACCTCCATGGCCGTGGGTTTCGGCCTGGCCGTGGCCGGAGCGGTGTTCCAGGGACTGCTGCTCAACCCCCTGGCCGATCCCTTCACCCTGGGCGTGTCGTCGGGCGCTGCCTTCGGCGCGGCCCTGTCGCTGCTGCTCGGCCTGCACTTCCTCGGCCCGGCCACGCTGGGGACCATGGCCTTCCTCGGCGCGGCCGCCACGCTCTTCGCGGTCATGGCCCTGTCCGGCCGCGACATGGACCTCTCGCCCACCAACCTGATCCTGTCCGGCGTCATCGTCTCGGCCATCCTGTCGGCGGGCATCAGCTTCATCAAATACCTGGCCGACGAACGCGTGGCCACCATCGTCTTCTGGCTGATGGGAAGCTTCGTCTCCCGCACCTGGACCGACGCCCTGCTCACCGCCGCCGTTTCCCTGGCCGGATTCGCAATCTGCCTCTTCTTCGCCCGAGACCTGAACATCATGAGCCTGGGCACCCGCTCGGCCCGCTCCCTGGGCGTGGACACGGGCCGGGTGCGCCTCATCCTGCTGCTCACGGCCTCGCTGGTCAGCGCGGTCTGCGTATCGGTCTCGGGCATCATCGGTTTCGTCGGGCTGATCGTGCCGCACCTGATGCGGCTGGCCGTGGGGCCGGACAACCGGGCGCTGCTGCCCGCCTCCGGCCTGGCCGGGGCGCTCCTGCTGCTGTGCGCCGACACCGCCACGCGCACCGCCCTGCCCCATGAGGTGCCCATCGGCGTACTCACCGCACTCATCGGCGGCCCGGTCTTCTGCTGGATATTCACCCGCACCCGCGCCGGGAGACGCCGTGGCTGACGCCATCCTCACCCTGCGCGCCGCCAGGTTCAGCCACGGCCGGGCGCCAGTCCTGAGCGACCTGGACCTGACCTTTTCGCCGGGGCTGCTCCACGGCATCGTCGGCCCCAACGGCTGCGGCAAGACCACCCTGCTCCGAATCCTCTCCGGCCAGCTCGCACCGGACTGCGGCGAGGCGCTGATCAACGGCCTCCCCGCTGCCGCCCTGCCCCCGTCCGCCCTGGCCCGGCTCCTGGCCGTGGTCGAGCAGTCCGTCCGCTTCCCGTTCCCGTTCTCGGTGCGCGATGCCGTGCTCATGGGCCGCCACCCGCACATTCCGCGCTTTTCCCGGCCCTCGGCCCTCGACCTGGACGCAGTGCGCAGGGCGCTCTCGGTCATGGAAATGGACCGGCTGTCCGGCCGGACCCTGGATGAACTTTCGGGCGGCGAACTGCAACGGACCGTGGTCGCCCGCGCCCTGGCCCAGGACGCCCCCGCGCTCTTGCTCGACGAGCCCACTTCGAGTATGGACATCCGGCACGCCCTGGCCACCATGGCCGAGCTCGCCCGGCTGGCCCGGGAGGAGCGCCGCACCGTGGCCGTCGTACTCCACGACCTCAACCTGGCCGCAGCCTACTGCGACCGCATCGTCCTCATCGGACAGGGCCGGGTCCGCGCCCTGGGCGCGCCCGCCGACGTCCTGACTCCCGACGCCATCCGCGAGGTCTTCGGCGTCGAAGCGGCCACCGCGCCGCATCCGGACGACGGACGGCCCGTCATCACCTTCACCAGGAAACCCTAGACCATGCGAAAAATCCTCCTGCTCCTGTTGTTCCTGCTCTGTCTGCCCACCCCGGCCACGGCCGATCGGATGACCGACGACGCGGGCGCGACCATCACCTTCTCCGCACCGTTCACCCGCATCATCTCGCTCTATCCGGCACACACCGAAAACCTCTACAGCCTCGGCCTGCGCGACGAAATCATCGGCGTCAGCAGCAGCGAGGACTTCCCCTCCGGCGTGCTGAACAAGCCGAAATTCAACGCCCGCGACGGCGTGGAAAAATTCCTGGCCGCCGAGCCGGATCTGATCCTGATCCGGCCCATGCACCTGACCGCCCACCCCGCCCTGTGGGACGCGCTCAGGCGGCGCGGCATCCGGATCCTGGCCCTGCAACCGGGCACCATCCCCAAAATGTACGCCTACTGGCGCAAGCTCGGGCGGCTCACCGGCCACGAACTGACCGCCGAGGAGATGATCTCCGACTTCAAGACCGGCCTGGAAAAGGCGTTGAGCCGCCTGGAACGCGTGCCCGAAGGCAAACGGCCCGGCGTGTTCTTCGAGTCCATTCACGGCAAATGCGCCACCTTCACGCCCGGCTCCATGCCGATCTTCGTCCTGGAAATGGCGGGCGGCCACAACGTGGCCGACGACGCCAAGGCCAACCGCGACACCAACATCGCCAACTACGGCCTGGAACGGCTGCTGCTCAAGGGACAACAGATCGACGTCTACCTGGCCCAATACGGAACGATGAACGAGGTGGAAATCCGGGACATCACGAACGCCCCGGCCGCATCGCGCATCAAGGCCGTGCGCGACCGCAACGTCTTCCTGGTGGACGAACACCTCGTCTCCCGGCCCACCCTGCGGCTGCTCGAAGGCATCGAAACCGTTCACCAACTGCTTTACCCGGGCGGCATCCGCTAAAGGAATCCATGAGCGAAAAAGGCATTCTCTACGGCATCGGCGTGGGGCCAGGCGACCCGGAACTGCTGACCCTCAAGGCGGTCCGCGCCCTGGGCGAAGTCGACGTGATCTTCGCCGCCGCCTCCACCAAGAACGACTACTCCACGGCCCTGGACATCGCCCGCCCCCACCTCAGGCCGGACGTGCGCGTGGAGCAGCTGGGCTTTCCCATGACCAAGGACAAGGACATCCTGGAGACCGCCTGGCGCAAGAACGCCGACATCGTCTCCACCGCCCTGAACCAGGGGCAAAACGGCGCGTTCCTGACCCTGGGCGACCCCTTGACCTACTCCACCTGGGGCTACCTGCAACGCACCCTGCTGGCCATGAACCCGGCCATCCGGCTCCAGGCCATCCCGGGCATCACCTCGTTCCACGCCGCCGCCGCACGCATCGGCCTGGTCCTGGCCGAATCCAAGGAGTCCCTGCTCATCACCTCGGGCGTGGCCGACCCGGAAATCCTCGAACGCCAGCTTGACGTGGCCGACAATGCGGTTATCCTCAAGGCGTACAAGAACTTCGAGGAGATCCGCGCCACCCTGGAAAGGCTCCGGCTGGACGACAAGACCGTGCTCGTCTCGCGCCTGGGCATGGACGGCGAATCCATCCTCATGGACATCAAGGACGCACCGGCGACACCCCACTATTTCTCCCTGGCGCTGGTCAAGAAACAGGTATGAAGACAGCCATCGTCCTCGCGGCCTTCGGATCGCGCAACAAGAACGCCACCGCCTCCCTCGCCCATATCACCGAGCGGGTGAGGGCGGCGCATCCCGACGTGCCCGTACTCGTGGCCTACACCTCCAAGACCATCCGGGGCCACATGGAGCAGGCGGGCGAAGCCGTGCATTCCGTGCCCGACGCCCTGGCCCGGCTGCACCGCGACGGCGTGACCCACGTCGTCATCCAGTCCCTGCACCTCATCCCCGGCACCGAATTTCACGACCTGCTCGCCCTGGCCAACCAGCACATGCTCGACGAAGGCGGCTTCACCCGCGTCGAGGTCGGCTTCCCCCTGGTGGCGGGCGAACCGGGCGTCGCAGCCGTGGCCGACGCCATCCTGGCCATCGCCAGCGAAAACAAGGGCGCCAACGACGCCGTGCTGCTCATGGGCCACGGCACCAGGCACGACGGCAACGTCTACTACGAGGCCCTGCACCGCGCCTTCCAGCAACGTGACCGCACCGTCCACCTCGGAGCCATGGAGGCCGAACCCGGCATCGACGCCGTCATCGACCGCTTCCGGGCCGACGGGGTCAAAAAGGCCTTCCTGCTCCCCTTCCTCTTCGGCGCGGGCTGGCATGTGGACAGGGACATGGTCGGCGACGGCGAAACCAGCTGGAAAACCCGCCTGGAAAACGCGGGCGTCGCCTGCGAAGCCGTGCTCAAGGGCGCAGGCGAGTTCGACGGCCTCGTCGATATATGGCTCGCCCACCTCGCCGACGCCATGCAGCGCCTGACGCGCTGTTAGGTGAGGAGGAGCGGCCTGCGGCCGCCCGGGGGGAAGGGGAGAGAGGGGAACCCTTTGGAAAGGGTTGCCCCTCTCTCCCCTTCCCCCCGGACCCCAAGCTACGTCCCGCCGTTCCATCGTGCGTTTTTCACATCGAACCTGGGGCGAAGCCGGAGC
>JAZHDH010000029.1:0-7445 GCA_036584335.1 Pseudodesulfovibrio sp.
TCGGGGTAGTTGTCGAGCTGGTTGGCCAGGATCAGGTATTTCTCGAAGGTGTCCAAGGAATAGGGACGCAGGATGTAGCCGATGCACCCGGCGGCGATGGAATCCAGGACGTGGTCCTTGCGGTTTTCCAGGGTGACCATGATGATAGGCAGCGGGCGGCCGCTCATGTTCTTGCGCACGATCTGCGAAAACTTGATGCCGCTCATGTCGTCCAGCGTGGAATCGCAGAGGATGAGGTCCACGTTGTAATCGGTGAGATGGTCGATGGCGTCCACGCCCCTGGTGAACGTCTTCACGTTTTCGGTGCCGAACATCATGACCGTGGCCGTGTCCCGCTTGGCGTGCACGTCGACGTTGGTCAGGATGAGAACACTGGGGTAGGCCCCGTAGACCTTGCTCTGCTTTTTCTGGGCCATGACTGTACGTTGCCTCTTGCGTCGTTGTTACGACAGGATGGCGCGGGGGATCAAGAGGGGGAGCCTGTTTTATAACGGATGAAGGCGTGGGTCTTTTCTTCGAGCGCCCGGATGCGGCTGTCGCCCGGGAGCAGGGAGAAGATCGCCTCCAGATGGCCGCGCGACAGGATCAGGTCCAGAGTGGCGGCGTAGTGCACGCGGGAGGCCCATCCGATGAGCAGGAGAAGAAAGTCGTTGGCGTGACGGATGTCGGAGTAGTCCCCGTTGCGTCCGGCCAGCACGGCTTCGTAGAGGGCGTCGGAATAGGCGTCCGGGTCGCTGTCCATGCCCATGGTGACCATGGGGTTTGGCTCGTCACTGCGGAAATGGTCGATCATGATTCGGTAGATGTCGAGCTTGTCCGCGTCGCGGACTACGTGCACCGGATGAACCAGGCGTTCGGGCAGGGTGGAGCGCACGGATTTGAGGTTGTGCTGGCCCACGGAAAAGCGGATGACGCGCGCGTCCCTTTCGGTAATGTCGCCGGGCATGTCGAAGGCGCGCAGGGCCAGGACGCCGGCCCGGCCGTGATTGATGGATTCGCGGTCGTTGAAGGTGCCGTAGCGCGCCAGTTGCGGGAAGCGGCCGATGTCGTGGTACAGGGCGCAGAGCAGGCAGAGGCGGGCGGTCGGCCCGGGCAGGGCTTCGCCCAGAACGATGGCCCTGGCATTGTCCAGCACCTTGAGGGAATGCTCGATCTTCAGCCGGATCAGGGCATTGTCCGCATCGACCGGGAGGTGGGATTCGGCGAAGCGCGTCAGCGCCTCGACGTGCATCTTCATCGGATCGGTCAATCCTCAAGCCCCTTCATCCTGACCTTGTATTCCATTTCCGAAATTTTGCCCCCGGCCAGCTGCTCGTCAAGTTCGGCACGTTCACGCCGCCGTTCGGCCTCGGCCTCGCGATCCATTTCCTCATCGCGCAGTCGGCCGCCAGGCCCGAACAGGAAACGCAGAAAAAGCAGGACACCGCCCATGATCAGGGCCACGAAGATCATCCGGGCCACGGCGGGCAGCAGGTGTTCGCCGTAGCCGGCATTGAAGGGCCAGGCGCGCCAGATCGGGTTGTCCATGAAGTCGAGAAAACCGGCCGCCAGGGCCGGGATGTCGGGCAGGGTCATTGCGTCTCCGTTGGGTTGAACACTGTCTATCTACGTCCCATCCCGGCTGCTGGCAAGGTCTTTGGGGGGTGCTGGATTATAACGGTTATCATGGTGTTGCCGCAGCGGTTGTGCATGGTTACGGTTCGCGTTGAGTTTCCCTTGACGATGGTGTAGGAGGGAGCCTGGTTTTCACGGAGGTGCTATGCGTGTCCTGATCGTAGAAGATGAATTCACCAGCCGCAAGCTGCTGACGGCGCTCCTGTCGGATTTCGGCCCGTGCGACACCGCCAACGACGGCGTCGAGTGCGTGGATACGTTTCGGAAGGCCCTGACGGGAGGGACTCCCTATGATCTGGTGTGCATGGACATCATGATGCCCAACAAGGACGGGCACCAGGCGCTCAAGGAGATTCGGGCCATAGAGCAGGAGATGGGCGTCCATCCCGCGAACGAGGCCAAGGTGATCATGGTCACGGCCCTGAACGATCCCAAGACCGTGGTCAAGGCCTACTACAAGGGTGGTGCGGCCGCGTATTTGCCCAAGCCCATCGAGGTGGAGAGCCTTCATGCCATTTTGCGCGACCTGGCGCTCATCGACTAACGGTACGGCGCGTACCGGGATGCCCCGGAAACGCGCTGCGGACGATTTATGACAGGAAAGTTGTTTTTCGGCCCTGTTTCGGCCCTGGCGCTGCTGGCGGCGGCCGTTCCCGCCCTGGCCAATTCGGGCGCGCCCGGTTCCGGCTCGGGCAGTGTACTGAATATTCTTTTGCTCGGGCTTGTGGCCTATTTCCTTATCCGCATGTTTCGCAGGCGGTCCGGCGGAGGCCAGGACCGGCCCGAAGACCGGACGCAGGACAGACCCGGCGATCAGACTCCGGACGGGGCTGACGACCGGCCGCAACCACCGACGCGGCCCATGGACCGCCACGAGGCCGCGCGCCAGGTGTGGACCATGCTCGGCGGCGACTCCGAGGCCCCTGACGGCGGTGAGACGCCTGCCGTCCAGGCCGTTTCGGCCGGGTTCGACGAGCGGGAGTTCCTGGAGGGCGCCAAGCTGTTTTTCTCCCGTTATCAGCAGGTGGCGGATGTCGCCGAACTGGACGAGTTGCGCTCGTTCCTTTCCGACGACGTATACCGTGAGGCCCGGTCCGCCATCGAATCCGGCACCCGGCAGCCCCGGGAGGTCATGCTGCTGGAGGCCCGGCTGATGGGCATGGAGAACGAGGGCGGGCGTACCGTGGCTTCGGTCCATTACGAAGCCACGCTGGGCTCGGCATCGGGCGGCCAGCCCTCGCACCTGCGCTCCGTGTGGGAGTTCTCCCGCGACGAGAGCGTGCACAGCGCTCTGTGGACCCTGGATTCCACTACCATAATGGATCAATAGCCCCGCTCCGGGGCGGTCATATTCGGAGGATGACGTGGCTGTGAAAGAGTACGATCTGGATCAGCCCATGGACAAGCTTCTCTCCCTTGCCGCGAACAAGTTCGGCGAGGTGGAGTTTCAGGGCGTGTCCGTGGGCGGCCGAACCCTTGAATTGCTGCAAATCAGACATATGCAGCGCTACATCGACAAACTCATGGACCAGACCAGGGCGGGCAAGACAGTGACCCTGCCCCTGTGGGCCAAGATATGGCAGTCGGGGCTGGTGCTGGGCTCGTCCGTGGCCCGGTTTCCCCTGGCCGACAAGGCCCGGGTGCTGGAGATAGGCGGCGGCGCATCGGTCAGCGGGTTGATCCTGGCCGGACGGGGCTTCGACGTCACCGTGGCGGACCAGGACCCGGACGCCCTGCTGTTTGCCCGCATCAACGCCCTCAGGAACGGCCTTTCGCTGCGTTGTGTCCGCACGGACTTCGAGGACGACCTCGCCGCCGCCTTCGACTGCGTTGTCGCGGGGGAGATGCTGTTTGACGAGCGCGTTTTCGACGGCCTGGCCGATTTCCTGGACCGGCATGTGGCCCGGACGCCGGAGGCCGAAGTCTTTCTGGCCATGGACCTGAAGCGTGCGGCCCGCAAGTTCTTCACCGCAGCCAATGAGCATTTCGCCATCATGCGTTCCGAAACCCCCGTCAAGGATCGGGAGACGGGCGAGGAGAAGACTCTCAGCCTGTTCCGGTTCAAGCGGAGGGAGGCGTGATGCGGCTTGCGGATTGCTTCAAGACCTATACCCGCGACCAGGACAAGGCGTGCGATCCGGTTGAGACCGTCCGCACGGTCAAGGCGCTGCTCGGCGAGCGCTGTGTCGGGGTCCTGGCCGAAACCGACCGCGTGGACACCGGACGGCTGGGCATTCCGGTATTCGTCTCGGTCTGTGGCCCCGAGGCCGCGCGCTTCATGCCCACGCGCAAGCAGATGGGCAAGGGCGCTTCGCCGGAGCAGGCCGAGGCATCGGCCCTGATGGAGCTGGTGGAGCGGTTCTCTTTTTTTACCTTCTGGGCAGAAGAGGCCAATTTCGAGCGCCTGACCTGGACCGAGGCTCAGGAGAAGTGGCCCGGCAGGGTCATGGATATCGGGCTCATTGCCCGGTCCGTGGGCGAGGCCATCGACCCGGCCGACGCGGCCCGGCTCATGGACCTCAACCGCTGGCGCTTCCGTCCCGCTCTGAACGTGTTCACGGGCCGGGAGGAGTACGTTCCCCTGGATTGGTTCAAGAAGCTCAATGAATTCAACGGATCTTCGGCTGGGAACACCTTTGAGGAGTCCATCTCCCAGGGAGCCGGCGAATTGATCGAGCGCCATGTCTGTGCGGTCATTGACCGCGTCCGGCCCACACTGCCGACCATCGACCCGTCCACCTCGGACGATCCGGTCCTGACGCGGCTGGTGCAGTGCTTCGAAAAAAACGGCATCCGCCTGCTCCTCAAGGATTTCTCCCTGGGCTATCCCGCGCCCACGGTGGCCGCCGTGGCCTGGGACCCCAAGACCTTTCCGGCCTTGAGCGAGATCGTCTTCACCGCCGGGACCGCCGCATCGCCGGTCAAGGCGGCCATCCGGGCCATAACCGAGGTGGCGCAGTTGGCGGGCGATTTCGAGACCAGCCGCGTGTACGAGGCGTCCGGCCTGCCCAAGTTCACGGAGTTGGCCCAGCTGGACTGGCTCAAGGCGGGGGAGGTGGTTTCCCTCGACTCCCTGCCTTCCGTGGAGGACGACAACATTCTGGTCGAGTTGCGGCGTATGGCCGAAGGGCTCGCGGAGAAGGACACGCCGCTCTATGCGGTGAGTACGGCCCATCCCGACCTTCAGGTCCCGGCCAACTACAATTTCGTGCCCGGGTTCGATTTTCGCGAGCGCGCCCAGAACCGCAGCATCGGCCTGTTCGTGGGCCGCATCCTGGCCGAGGATGCGGACTTCGGCGACGCCCTGGAGGGGATGGAGGTGCTGGAGGAAATCTACCCCAAGGCCTATTTCCTGCCATTTTTCAAGGGATTGCTCGCCCTGCGCATGGGCGACGCGGAGGATGCCGCCAGCCAGTTCGCGCTGGCCGAGCCGCTCCAGCCCGCCGACGCCGAGCGCGGCCTGGCCGCCTTTTACATGGCCTATGCCCTGTCCCAGGCCGACCGCTGGGAGGAAACCGTTGGGCCGCTGACCCGGGCCATCGGGTATGACCGGGAATGCAAGGAGTATTACAACCTGCGCGGCGTGGCCCATTTCAAGGCCGCACGGTACGCCGAAGGGGCGGTGGATTTCCAGGCGTCGCTGAATATCGACAGCGGTTCGCCACACGATTTGGCCAACCTCGGGCTATGCCACAAGTTCATGGGCCACCGGTCCGAGGCGCTGGATTTCCTGCGCGCGGCGCTGGACATGGACCCGAGCCTGGATTATGCCCGGGAGCATCTGGCCGAACTCGAACGATCCTAGATCGTTGAGGTAGGGTATTCCCGGCCACTTTTCTTGCGTGGAAAAGGGTTGGGTGCTTGACAAAACTTGGCCGAGGGAAGTAATCTCCCTCCACGGTTTAAGACCGTGCCAGTTTAGGTATCAAACAGCGGATCGCTGTTTACACGGATAGGGTGTTCCGGACTGTCCGGAGCTTTAGCAAGACAAACATCCCACTAGGAGGATAAGATGGCTGTTATTGAATTCCAGGGTAATTCCTTTGAAGTTGATGAAGACGGCTTCCTGCAGAAATTCGAAGATTGGACCCCGATGTGGGTCGAATACGTGAAGGAGTCCGAAGGCATCAAGGAGATCTCCGAGGATCACCAGAAGGTCATCGACTTCCTGCAGGACTACTACAAGAAGAACGGCATCGCTCCCATGGTCCGCATCCTCTCCAAGGTCACCGGCTTCAAGCTGAAGCAGATCTACGAGCTGTTCCCGTCCGGACCCGGCAAGGGAGCCTGCAAGATGGCCGGCCTGCCCAAGCCCACCGGCTGCGTCTAGTCCGCAACCAGGGACGACGATTCAAGGCAGGCGCTTCAGCGTCTGCCTTTTTTCATGGGTGTCGTCGCGGAGCGGGACAAAATCGAGAAATTGGTCTATATTTCTCCTTGCCAAGCGGTTTTGCAGCGAGTATAAGTCCAAGTCCCAAACGAAATCAATGACAGGAGAACGTCATGAAAAGCGATATCCATCCCAAGACCTACAAGGCCAAAATTCGTTGCCACTGCGGTTACGAGGCCGAGTTGCTGACCACCAAGGGCGAGTCGATCGAGGTCGAAATCTGCTCCAATTGCCACCCGTTTTACACCGGCAAGCAGCGCTTTGTGGACACCGCCGGCCGTATCGACCGTTTCCGCAAGAAGTACGCGCAGTTCGACAAGACCAGCGCCGCCAAGTAGTGCAACTCCCGGCGCAAGCCGTGAACATATGCCTTCGCCGGAATCCGTTCCGCGGAGGCATATTGTTTTGGGGGCGGGCTTTACAAAACGGCCGTAGTTATTAATGCTCTACCTATGCTGCGGCGATCCGAGCCGCTGCCTGCGTACCCGTAATTTTTCCTGCCGGAGGGTGACCTTTTGAAATTGCCAGGACTTCTTGCGCTTGCGGCTCCCCAGGCTGTTGGCGGCCAGGCCGTCATCGAAGGCGTGATGATGCGTGCCAAAAACACCCTCGCCATCGCTATCCGCAAGTCCGACGGCACCATCGTCACCGAGGTGCGCCCCTGGTTTACCCTGGCCCGCCATCCTCTGCTCAAGAAGCCGTTCCTGCGCGGGTTCCCCGTACTCATGGAGACCATGGTCAACGGCATTAAGGCCCTCAATTTTTCGGCCATGCAGGCCGCCGAAAGCGAAGAGGATGGCGAACTGACCACCTGGCACTTGGTGCTGACCATGACCATTGCCCTGGGCGCGGCCCTCGGGCTTTTCGTGGTCCTGCCCCATTTTCTTTCCGTGGGTATGGAAATGCTCGGGCTGGCTGGCGACGTCGATTCCCTGAGCTTCCACATTTGGGACGGCGTGATCAAGATGGTCGTCTTCGTGGGCTATATCCTCGCCATCTCTCTCATACCCGACATCCGGCGCGTGTTCGAGTATCACGGCGCCGAACACAAGGTGATCTGGACTTGGGAAGACGGGCGGGAGCTCTCGCCCGGCGCAACCCGGTTCTACAGTCGGCTGCATCCCCGTTGCGGCACGGCGTTCCTGCTGTTCGTGCTGGCGGTTTCCATCATGCTCTACGCCGTGCTGGTGCCGTACCTCCTGACCTGGTATTCGCCTGAACATTTCGCGGCCAAGCATCTGTATATTGTCGGAATGAAGCTGTTTCTGATGGTCCCGGTGAGCTGCATCGCCTACGAGATGATCAAGTTCGCGGGCAAGTACAGCAAGAATTTTCTGTGCAAGGTTATGTGCTGGCCCGGCCTGATGATGCAGGTCCTGACCACCAAGGAACCGGATGATTCCCAGATAGAAGTGGCCATTGCCGCCCTGCAGTGCGCCGT
>JAZHDH010000030.1:0-7436 GCA_036584335.1 Pseudodesulfovibrio sp.
GTTTTTAAGTGCGCCTCGAGGATACCCATGAACGAAGACAAAGCCTACGAATCCATATTCATCGCCCGGCAGCCGGTTTTCGACCGCGGCAACGACACCTGGGGCTACATGCTCCTGTTCCGGGACAGCGAGAACGCCGAGCGGGCCATCTTCACCGACGACTCCGAAGCGACCATGAACCTGGTGGCCAACCTGCCGCTGTGCGGCGGCGTGGCCGGGGACAAGGGGCGGCTGATGATCCACTTCACGCCCGAGGACATCAAGCGGGAGACCCCCCTGGCCGTGCCTTCGGCCAATGCCGTGATCATCGTGGAGGAGACCGCCGACGCCGACCGGGAGTTGCTGGCCGCCCTGGCCGGGCTGCGCGGCGAAGGCTACGAAGTGGCCGTGAACAACTTCGAGGGCAAGGTCGGTGCCGAGCAACTGGCCGAACTGGCCGACTACCTCGTCGTGGACATGGACCGCAAGACCGCCGACGACCTCTCGGCCATCGTGTCCAAGGGCAAGAAGATCGGCTCGGCCCGGTTCATCGCCAAATGCGTGGAGTCCGCCGAGGCCAGGTCCATGGCCAAGGACGCCGGGTTCAATTTCTTCCACGGCTTCTTCTTCCAGAAGCCCCAGACCCAGTCCGGCCGCAAGATCACCTCGCCCGAGGTCACCCGGCTCAAGCTCTTCGAGATCATCGAGAAGAGCGAGCCCGACTTCGACGCCCTGGCCCCGGCCATCGAGGCCGACGTGGCCATCAGCTACCGGCTGCTCAATTTCCTCAACTCGGCCACCTTCAGCTTCGCGACGACCATCACCTCCATCCGCCAGGCCGTGGTCCTGGCGGGCTGGAAGCCCATCCGCAACTGGCTCAGGCTGATCATCCTCACCGACATGACCCCCTCGGAAAAGAGCCTGGAGCTGGCCTACCTCTCGGCCCACCGGGCCAAGCTCTTCGAGACCGCAGCCCTGGGCGGCGGCCACGAGGAGGATTCGGACAAACTGTTCATGCTCGGCCTCTTCTCCCTGCTCGACGCCATGCTCGACATGGAGATGAAGGACGTGGTCCGCCACCTGCCCGTGGACGAAGCCATCAAGACGGCCCTGTGCGGCCAGGGCGGCCGCTACGCCTCCTGGCTGCCCATGGCCCGGGCCATCGAGAACTCGGACTGGGACGAAGTCGGCGCGCGGGCCAAGGAGCTGGACCTGCTGCCCGGCACCGTGGCCGTCAGCTACCAGCACGCCTTCTCCTGGGCCGACGCCTTCTTCTCGACAGAAAAATCCAAGGAACCGAAGCAATAAGCCGCGCCCTCTTGCCCGGCCCGCGCCATCGGCGTACCGCCGGGCCGATGCCGGTGCTGACGCCCGACAACGCCGAACCCCTGCCGGAATATGTCCGCCTGCTTGAACGGATGGTCCGCGACGGCACGATCATGGTCCCGACCCTGGACGTGTTCGACCGGTCCCTGTGGCGCGGCCCGAACCTGACCGCGCCCGTGGCCGCGTTCCACGGGCTGGGCGGCCGGATCGCCGTGGGCAACGACTTCCCCTACCGGGGCACGGACGCGGGCATGCCCCTGAACGAACTGCGCCTGCTGCGCGCGGCGGGCCTCGGCCCCGCAGCCGTGCTGCGCGCCGCCACTTCGGGCAGCGCCCGGGCCTGCAACTTCCCCGACCGGGGTGTCATCGCTCCCGGCGGGCGCGCGGACCTGATAGTGGCTGCGGCCGATCCCCTGAACGACACCGAGGCCCTGGCGGGCCTCGGCATGATCGTCAAGGACGGAATCGTCATCGATGAGAGGGTGCCGCCCCGTCGGGACGCGGGCTAGCGCTTGAGGCTCGCGGTCGTGTTGAGCAGCGAATCGGCCGTGGTGATGATCTTGGAGTTGGCCTGGAACCCGCGCTGGGTGAGGATCATGGTCGCGAATTCCTCGGCCATGTCCACGTTGCTCTCCTCCAGGGTGTTCTGCTGGATGGTGCCCCGCCCGTTGACCCCGGCCTGGCCGTCCACGCCCGCCCCCGAGGCCTGGGTGGCCAGGAAGTTGTTGCTGCCGTCGCGCTTGAGCCCCCATTCGCTGTTGAAGGAGTAGACCGCGATGTGGTAGAGGTCCTCGGTCTGGCCGTTGGAGAAATGCCCGGCCAGCACGCCTTCGCGGCTGATGCTCAGGGACTGGAGATAGCCCCAGGAGTAGCCGTTCTGATCCTGATAGAAGGTGACCGACCCCGAGTCGTAGCTGGTGGACCGGTTCACGCCCACCTGGGGGTCGCTCATGGTTTGCAGGTTGCGGACGTTGTGGCCGATGGCGGCCGCCGACCCCGCGCCGGAATTCCAGGTCCCGGTGCCCGATGTCAGGCCGAAATCATAGCCGATGGTCCGGGCGGCGCCGATGGCCGACCCGTTGCTGCCGTAAGTGTAGGAGAACTGGGCCAGGCCGTCTTCGCCGAAGCTGGCCGGTACCCACGACCCCAGGTTCTTGCCCCCGGCCGCGCTGGTGGTGTTCAGCGAAAACGAGGCCATGTCCACGAGCTGGCCCAGGCCGTCGAAAACCATGACCCCCGTCCCGGCCAGCCCGGCCGCCGAAGTGCCGAAGGCCGAGGACCCGTCCGAACCCGGAGGCAGGGCCACCAGGTATTCCCAGTAGGTGTAGCCGGGGGTGGCGTTGGATATGAACGACGAGGCCACGGGATCGAAATATACGGTCAGGTCGTAGGGATTGCCGTCCTCGTCGTAGACCTCCAGGCTGGACGAATACGCGGGAAGCGAGCCGCCGAAGATGTCGGTGGCGTTGCTCTTGGTGCCGTCGTAGGCCTTGAGCATGGAAAAGAACGGATCGTCGGCATCGGCGAACTCGTCCTTGGCCAGGTAGTCCAGGCGGGTGATCATCTGCAACGAGCTGGTGGCCAGCGGCTCGGACCGGACCACGCGCACCTGCTGGCCGTCGACGACGATGTCGTCGTAGGGAAGCTGGATGTCGGACACGCTGGAGTCGACCACGCCGGTTTCCCGGTTCACGGAATAGCCCTGGAGCCGATAGTCGGAGGGATCGACCAGGTAGGCGTCGCTGTTGAAGTGGAACGCGCCCGCGCGGGTATAGTGCGAGGCCCCGGCGGCCACGTTGCCGGTGGTGTTGCGCACCCCGTAGAACCCCTTGCCGGTGATGGCGATGTCCGTGACCTCGTCCGTCTCCCGCAGGCCGCCCTCCAGGAAGATGTTGCGGATCTGCGAGATGGTCGAACCGTAGCCCTGCTGGCTGAGCGCGAACGAGCCGTCCTGGAATGCCCCGCCGCCGGTGGTCAGCGTGGCGCTCATCAGGTCGCCGAATTGGGCGTCCGCCTTCTTGAAGCCGATGGTGCTGACGTTGGCGAGGTTGTTCGCCACGACCTGCATGCAGTCCGCGTGGGCGATCACGCCCGTCGCCCCGATGTACATGGTGGTGAAACTCATACTTCCTCCAACCCGGCCTTCGACCGGATTTGGCGGGAATCGCCGGGGAGACCCATTCCCCGGAAATAAATTCCCGATTCCTTCTCGTCGCCGACTACAGCAAGGGCCGTGCCATTTATAAAGAAACATTAATTCCGGCGGTTATGCTCTTAATGTTGGCGGAATATCGTTCCCTTCACGGCCTGAGAGGCCTGCGGCCCGCGCACACCCGGTATTTTCTTGCCAGGACCCGGCGCGCCGGGTAGGGTGGCCCGGTCTGGTGGAAAGATATTCAACCGAAAACCATATGGAGATGTTGCGATGAAACGGACTTTCGCCTTGCTGGGCGGTGCCCTCCTGGCCTTGACGCTGCTCGTCGGCTGCAATCAGCCGTCCGCCGGCGTCACCATCGGCGTGGTCGATGAAGCCGCCGCCTTCAAGGACAACCAGGCAGCGGCCAAGGCCATGAAGTATCTCCAGGATCTGGGCGCCCCGCTGCAGAAAAAGGCCGAAGAAGCCTACAAGGCCATGCAGCAGGAACAGACCGAGGAGAACGTGGCCGCCTACAAGAAGGCCATGGGCGAGTTGCAGATGGTCATGAACGGTGAGCAGCAGCGCGTGGTCGCCCTGATCGACGCCAAGTTCAACGAGGTGCTCGAAAAGTACCGCGCCGACAAGGGGCTGACCGTCATCATGAGCAAGCAGAGCGTCGTCGCCGCCTCGAGCGCGGTGGACGTCACCGCCGACATCGTGGCCGCCATGAACGCCGTGGAGCTGGACCTGACCCCGCCCCCGGCCCCGGCCGCTCCCGAAGCCGCCGCACCGGCCGCTCCCGAAGCCGCCGCACCGGCCGCCGAAGAACCGAAGGACGCTGCGGCCCCGGCCGCCGAGGAACCGAAGGAAGCTGCGACACCGGCCGAGCCCAAAAAAGAAGACAAGGCGGAGTAACTCCGCTTTATGACAGAGAAAGGGCCTGTCCGAAAGGATGGGCCCTTTTCTGTCGCCTGTTGCCGGGCGGGGCTACGCCTGCATGAAGCGCTCGATCTCGGCCTTGGCCTCGGCCAGCAGATCGGTGAACCGGGCGTAGTTCTCCCGGGTCCGGGCGAGATCGCCCTCGCGCGCTGCGACCTCCATGCCCAGGGCGAGGTTGAGCAGGGCGGTGGCCCGGACCACGCCGCACATGCCCTTGAGCGAGTGCGCCCGCTTGGACGCGGTCTCCGCGTCGTTGGCCGCGATGGCCGCCCCCAGCTCCGCATGCCGGACCGGGCCGTCCTCCAGAAAGGCGGAGAGCAGTTCCATGGCGAGTTCGCGGTCGTCCGCCAGACTGCGCATGAATGCTTGAGCGTCGAATAAGGATGGCGTCATGCTTCCCCCTGTGTGGGCCGATGAGATATGCTGATCCCATAACAATACCCTGCCCATTATGGGAAGGATTATAATGCGGAACGGTGAAGCTCTGCGTACAATTCCGTGTAGTTCCCAATGGATGCGGCCAGGGAATAGTGATTTTCGATGCGGGAGCGCGGACGCTTGCCGCCGGGGTCCACGGATCGGCCCGTTTTCAGCAGGGCGACCATGCCCTCGGCCAGGGCCTGGGGATTGTCGGGCGGGACCACGATGCCGGTGTCGCCCACCAGCAGGCGGCTGTCGCCCACGTCGGTGACCACGTTGGGCACGCCGCAGGCCATGGATTCGCCCACGGCGTTGGGGAAGGATTCGCCCAGGGAGGCGGAGACATGGATGTCCATGGCGGCCATCAGCCGGGCCACGTCGGACCGCTCGCCGAGCAGGTGGACGCACCCCGCGTCCACGCCGGAACAGCTGAGCCAGCGGGCCATGTCGCAGTTGCCGTCGTCCACGCCCCGGCCCGCGAGCAGGAAATGGGGCGCGGCCAGGGAAGGTTCGGCCAGGGCGGCCGCCTCGATGAACATCCTGTGATCCTTCATCGGATCGAACCGGGCCACCATCCCTATGACCGGGGCGTCGGCCGGGATGCCCAGCTCGGCGCGCACGGCTCGCCGGGCCTCGGGGTCCGGCCGGAACGCATCGGTGTCGAAGCCGTTGGGGATGACCTCGAACCGCCCCGGATGATACCCCAGCTCTGTGTGGAAGCGCCGCGCCTCGAAGGAGTTGGTCAGCACCGCGTCCGGCTGGCCGGAGAGGCGGGCGCAGAGCTTGAGGGTCCAGGCGGTCAGGGCGCGGTATTCGCCAAGCGCCATGAAGGAGCAGCGGATATTCCAGGCCAGGGCCGGGCGGCGGCCCAGGGAAAAGGCCAGGCGGACGGCGGCCAGCCCGGCCAGGTCCGCGTGATAGAGCCAGGTCTGGACCACATCGGGCCGGAAGGAGCGCAGGATGCGCACCAGCCGCCACAGCCCGGCAGGCGAGGGCACGCCCCGGCGCATGCCCAGCGAAAGCACGGGGATGCCCGCCCGGGCGAGCCGTTCGCCCACCGGGCCGGGCCTGACCAGCGAGACCACCCGGCTCTCGAAACGGGCCGGGTCCATGCCCGTGGCCAGCCGCAGGAGCGTGGTTTCCGCCCCGCCGATGTCGAGGTCCGTGATGACGTGCAGTATCTTCATGGCGTCAGGACGACGCACTAGCATCATCCCCGGGAAAAGACCATAGCGCGGTCGGCCGGGCTCAGGCGGAACAGGGAGCGTCCTCGCTCGTCCAGCCGCCGCCCCGGAACAGGAGCAGGATCTCGCGGAGCGTGTTCAGGCGGCAGTTGTGCAGGCAACGGACGTTCACCTTCCGCCGGAAGGCGGGGGAAACCTTGCGTGCCCGGGGAAGACGCCCCCGGACCCAGAAGTCGACCTCGGGACTGTCGGAAAGCACCCGTTCGTAGACCTGCTCCTGGCGGCAGGAACCCCGGCCCGGCGCGGTGACCACCGTGGGCCGGTCCAGACGCAGGGTCTCGCCCGGCGGCAAAAACCGGAGGTGCGAATTGCTGAGGAACAGCACGCCGCAATCCGCTTCACCGTACCGGAAGACCAAGCCCCGGCCCGGAGCGGCCAGCTCGGCCGCCTGGCGCAGAATGGTTTCGGGCCGGACGGTGTGGCCCAGCCCGGGCAACGGCCTGGATTCCACACCGTTGAGGCACATCAGCGGATGGCGCGGGACCAGGTGGTCGGCCAGCCGGTCCACGGGCCGGAAGTGGCGCAATCTGGCCCCGGTGAGGTCGGCGAGCGCGGCAGTCATGGCCCCCAGGGCCAGGGCGCGGACAACGGCCGGGCCGACGCGCTGCCCGTCCGAAGACCGGCCGAACCGCTCCAGGATCATCCGGCCGCAAAGCAGGCACAAGTCCGCCACCCGCATCCCGGTCAGCAGCGGGCCGATCATCTCGGTCAACAGGGGCGCGCCGTCCGAAGGGGGCGGCGAATCGACCATGAGCCGGGTGATCAGATGCAGAAAGAACCGCCCGGGACCGAGCGCCGATGCGTCGGGCAGGACACCGCGCCAGGTTCCCTGTCCTGCCGCCATGGCCAGGGCGAGCGCCCCCGCCGCCCCGAGCATCCTGCGGCCGCGCTCCAGGGCGAAGAGCGGCCAGGACGTCCCTGACGGCGGCGGCTCCGCCGCCCCGCCTGCGGCCAGGGCGAGCCAGCCCGAAAGATCGCCGTTGAAGCGCAGGGCCAACTCCGGAAGAACCGTCAGCCCCTCGGGCAGCCAGTATTCGGCCACGGGCAGCCCGGCCCGCATCGTTTCCAGCAGTCCGCCCATGGCCGACGGCGACACCTGGGTGCAGATGGCCGCCCGCAGCCTGCGCGCCCCGCGCTCCTGCAGCAGGTCGGGCAGGTCGCAGCCGAATCCGCCGCCATCGACCAGATAACAGCCGCGCGCGCTCTTCAGCAGGTAGGCGTCGCCCTTCCTGACCGGGAGGACCCTGAATTCCGTGTCCGTCACGATTTGTACGTATCCGCCATTAATAATGAGACAAGATGCCGAAACACTAAACCACATGCTCTATATAGTAAACATATATGGACCCGCCCCTGTGGCAAGTACTTTTAATGGCGGCGCAGAATCGGAT
>JAZHDH010000031.1:0-7374 GCA_036584335.1 Pseudodesulfovibrio sp.
CCGTCAGGCTGAGCGGCTGCGGCTCGGGCCTTCCGTTGGTCACGGCAAGGGTCCACCCCAAGCGGTAGGACTGCTTGCCGAGCCTGGTGAATTCGGTCTGGGTCCGCTCCACGGACACGTCGAAGGAGCGGCCCAGCGGCAGGACGACCTCGCCGCCCACGCCGGTATGGTCTATCGACGCCTCGCCCAGCAGGAGCAGGCTGCCGTCGCTGGACGGCTGGAACACGCGCACCCGCCCGGCGGGCAGCGGCGCGCCGAGCCCTCCCGCCGCCGTGTTGGCCAGCCGCAGGGAGAGGTTCACCCCCTGTTCCTCCGGCCGGGAGAGCTGGCGCACCGCGTTGTCGTAGCGGCAGGAAAGCTCACGGGTCACGACCGCCTTCGGCGCAGCGAGCAGACTGAGCTGGCGCGTGGAACCGGGCAGGATATCCACCCGGCCGGGCACGGCATAAAGGTGAAACTGCGCGAAGGACTCGCGCTGCGGCTGGTTGTCGGCCCCCATGGCCGCCTCGGTCATCATCACCGCCTTGCGCAGGGTCGGCGCCTGGGCTTGGTGCACGTCGCCCGCCACCAGCTTGAGGGCGGCCGACGTCAGGCCGAAATTCGAGCTGTTGGAAAGCGTGGCCCAGCCGTCCAGCGCCCCGACCTTGCCCAAGGGGTCGAGGGTCAGGGTGTAGTCGGCGCTCCAGTTGAGCCCGCCCATGAGATAGCTCAGCCGGATGGAGCGCTTGCCCTCGGCCGCGTTCTCGGTGGTCAGGGCCAGGGTCGGCTCCTGCTGCACGTCGTCGGGCAGCGCGGGCAGCAGATAGGCCAGGGCGTCGCCCAGGTATATCTCGCTGCCCACCTGGAACACGGGCCGGTCCACGTTGGCAAGCAGCGTGGCCTTGCGCAGGATGCGGCCGTCCGCATTGGCCGGATCGGGCAGGATCACGGAAAGCTCCCTGCCCACGTACCGGTCGAGCAGGTTGCCGGCGGTGATCGGCACGTAGCGGTATTCCAGGCCGGTGACCGTCATGCCCTGGGCGGACGCGCCCACCGAGGCCGGGTCCAGGGTGTCGGGGATGTTCTTGAAGACCACCTCGGCCGGTCCCTTGGGCAGGGTCACGGACCGTGTCTCGCCGACCAGCGCCCGGCCGGAATTGTAGACAGTCACGGTGGCGCCAGCGACTCCGGCCGCCGGGCACGACCGGGCCGGAATAAACGTGATCAACAGCGCCGCGAACAGAATAAGATGGGATTTCAAGCGATTCATTGATCCTCCAAAAGGGTGGCGCGCGGCCCGGGCCGTACGCCGAACGATCATGGTATGCCGCCAAGGTACAATGGCCCGGGCCGTTTGGCAAAAAGAATACGAAATTATCACAAATCCACCGACGGCACAGCCTAACACGCCGCCATTTCGGTGAATCGCATTCCCGCCCGACCAACCGCCCGGTGCGGCTCCGCTCTCGCCAACAGTCTAGAAATTTGTTAGAGGTGTCCGCGTATGCGAATACTCATCGTCGACGATTGCCAGGCCACGGTACTCCACCTGAGCCAGATCCTGATCAAGGCGGGGTATCCGGAAGTGCTTTCCGCGTCCTCGTTCCACGAGGCGTTTCGCATCCTCACGGACATGGACAAGGCCGGGCTGCCCTTCGACCTGGTGCTCATGGACGTGGACCTGCCCGACACCGACGGCATTGTCGCCACCCTGACCATCAAGTCGAACACCGCCTTCGAGAACATCCCCGTGATCATGGTCACGGCCCACGACGACGAGGCCACCTTCGACCGCGCCTTCGCCGCAGGGGCCTCGGACTACATCCTCAAGCCCGTGGGCCGGGTGGAGCTTCGGGCGCGCATCCGCTCCGCCCTGCAACTGCGCCGCGAGATGATCAAAAGCAAGGAGCGCGAACGCGAGCTGGAGCGGCTGGCCCGCAAGCTGGAGCGCATGTCCAACCTGGACGGGCTGACCGGCATCGCCAACCGCCGCTGCTTCGACGACACGCTGATCACGGAATGGGTGCGCAACGGCCGCGAGGACAAGCCCATCGGCCTGCTGATGATCGACATCGACCACTTCAAGCACTACAACGACGCGCTGGGCCACGTGGACGGCGACGCCTGCCTGTGCGCCGTGGCCCAGGCCATACGGGGAGCCGTGCACCGCCCCGGCGACGTGGTGGCCCGCTACGGCGGCGAGGAGTTCGTGGTCATCCTGCCCAACACCGACTATGAAGGGGCCAGGGCCGTGGCCGACAACATCCACGCCAGCCTCGCCCGCACCTGCATCAGCCACCCAAATTCCAGCGTGGGATGCACGGTCACGGTCTCCATTGGCGTGGCCTCGGGCGTGCCCACCTGCCAGAACACCCCCGAGCACCTGGTCCAGGCTGCGGACCGCGCCCTGTACCTGGCCAAGCAGGCGGGCCGCAACCGCACCGAAGCCATCCTCCTGGCCGGCCCCGAAGATTTGCGCCAGTAGCCCGCCATTGTCGGTTCATCCGGCTCAAGCGCCCTTTTGGAAAATCAAAACCATGAGAGCGCGTGTTGTGGAACCTGTGGGGGCCAAACGATGCCCCGCGCGGCCAGACTCCGCATGGGCGCGAGGAGCCCGAGCCGCGCTCGCTCCGCAAAGCCGTCCGCTTCGCTCCCGGCCGACGCGCGGCAAAGGATACGCCTTCGGCGGTATCACAACCAAAAAATTCGGCCTTTGTAAGCTCAAACCGGACGAGCCCCATTGTCTCCATTCCACCGCCGCGCACGGGGCCGCGCGAGCAGAGGGCGCACGCCTGCGCCCCGGGCATACCCAGGCGCCCGACAGGGTTTCCGGCATCCCGACCGGCCAGACGACAAGCGCCGAGCCCGGGCATACGCCCCGCCAGCTCGGACAGCACCGGACGCCGCAATCCGCCGTCATCCCTCCCCGCCGCGCCAAGGGCCGCACTTCGCCCCCTCAAGGCGCTTCGTGCCCGGTCCGTCCCAGCCTCGCTCGCAAAAACAGGCACGGCCGCGCACTCCGGGGTTTCGTGCGCAGCCGTGCCCTACAGGGAAAAGGCGGACGGGTGGGTAATCCCGTGGGGGCGGGACTCCGTCCGCAGGAACTGTGGATTAACGGAGGAAATGAATGCTCAGGTAGGCGCCGCAATGCGGACAGACCTTGACCGGGGCGGCCTCGGCCTCACCCTTGTGAATGACCGCCTCCCAGGGAATGAACCCGTCCAGGGTGTACTGAACCATCAGCCGATGACCGCACTTGCAAAAACGTTCCTGCATGACTCTCTCCTCGTCGCGCCGGGGCGCGTTGACTTAATTACGAGCAACGTGTCCCTTTGATAAACAGTGCGGCACGAATTGTCAACTAATAATTTACACTTTTTTATCTCCGCAGCATGCTCGAAAAAACAGTCAATAAATTCGGCGGAAAAAAGACCCCGCGCCCATCGGGCGCAGGGTCTTTCCTTGGGATGCATTCTTTTCTAGCGGTATTCGCGCGACGACCAAAGGATCTTGCCGATGACGCGGACGTTGTTCAGCTCGTCGCCGGAGAGATGGATGGGGGAGTAGTCCATGTTGTCGCTGCGCAACACCAGGGTGCCGGGCAGCCGCTCCACCCGCTTGACCATGACCGTGTCCTCCACGCCCACGGCATAGATGGAGCCGGAAAGCACGTCGTTGCGGGACTCGTCGATGAGCACCATGTCGCCCTCCTTGAGCTCGGGCTCCATGGAATTGCCCACCACCTCCATCAGCACCATGTTCGCCGGATTGCCGCGCATACGCAGCCAGTCGGCCCGGAAGGAATAGTAGCCCTCCACCTGGCCTTCGGTCTCGAATGAGCCGCCGCCTGCGCTGAGGCGGGCACGCACCTTGGGCACTTCCAGGTAGCCCGGCCCCTCCTCCGTTCCGGCGGCCTCGGGCCGGGGAAACCCCCTGCCCTGCTCCAGCCACAGCGGGTTCAGGCCGTACTTGGCCGACAGGTCCAGAATCCAGCGGGCGGGCACCGAGTCCTTGCGCTTGGCCAACGAAACGGCGGCCCTGCCCACATCCAGTTCGCGCGCGAGTTGGGCCTGGTTGCCGATGTCGGTCTGCGCGCACAGCCGGTCGAAAAAGGATTCAAATCCGTTCTTCATGATCGCGCCTTGGGTTGATGCATGTTGTTTTGTTGTATCGATGTATAGTATTGATATACAGCCCGGTCAAGCGAAAATCGCCTGACGGCCGAAGCCGCCCGGAACGCTCGGCGCGCCCGGGCTAGAGGTGGTCCTTGTAGTCCTTGGCCGCCGCTGTCACGGACTTGAGCGAGAATTCCAGCTCCAGCCGGTCGAGGTTCGCGTTTTCCAGCACCACTTCCACGGCCTGGCCGAGCTTGAAGGAACGGCCTGTGCGTTCGCCCACCAGCATCTCGCGCTGCTGCCAGTAAGTGTAGTAGTCGTCGTTGAGCGAAGAGAGGCGGACCATGCCCTCGGCCATGACTTCGCGCAATTCCACATAAAAGCCGTAGTCCGTGATGTGCGAGATGACTCCGCCGAAGGTGCCGCCCACCTTGTCGCGCATGAACAGGACCGAAACCCGCTTGAGTATCTCCCGCTCGGCCTCCATGGCCACCCGTTCGCGCGAGGAAAGGTGGTTGGCCACGTTCTGGAGCTTCTTGACGCCCGGCACGGGCTGCATTCCGTCCCCGGCCAGGGCGGCCTTGACCAGCCGGTGGACCTCCAGATCGGCGTAGCGCCGGATGGGCGAGGTAAAATGGCAGTATTCCTCGGACGCCAGGCCGAAGTGGCCCTCGTTGACCGGCGAATACTTGGCCTGTTTCATGGACCGCAGCAGCATACGGTTGACGATGTACTCCCGCTCCGTGCCTTTTTGCGAGGCCACGAGCTGTTGCAGCGCCCGGGGCGTGATCTCCTCCGGCATCCGGATGGACTTGTCCGTGAGCGAAAGCAGGCGGAACAGGTTCTTGAGCTTTTCCTCGTCCGCCTGCGGGTGGATGCGGAACAGGCAGGGCAGGCCGCGCTCGATGAGGAACCGGGCCACGGCCTCGTTGGCCGCGATCATGAACTCCTCGATGAGCTGGTGGCCGAAGTGCCGCTCCTTGGGCCGGATGTCCGATGTCTCGCCGCCGGCGTCGAAGAAGATTTCCGGCTCGGGCAGGTCGAAGTCCAGGCTGCCGCGCGTTCTGCGCAGGGCGTTGATCCTGCGCGCCAGATTCTCGGCCAGTTCGAGCATGGGCAGCACGGGGGCAATCTTCTCCCGCTCCCCGTGAACGCGATCGAGTACGGCGCGCTTGACCTGGCCGTAAGTCAGCCGGGCATGGCTCCGGATCACCCCGGGAAAGAACTCGGCCGAGCGGGTCACGCCGCGCTCGTCCGTGTCCATGCGGGCGACCATGACCAGCCGGTTGACGCCGGGGTTGAGCGAACACAGCCCGTTGGAAAGCCGCTCCGGAAACATGGGCTCCACGGACTGGGGGAAATAGTAGGAGTTGCCGCGCTCCAGGGCCTCGCGGTCCAGCGGCGATCCCTCGGGCACGTAGTGGGCCACGTCGGCGATGGCCACCCAAAGGCGGTAGCCGCCCCGGCGTTCCTCCACCAGAATGGCGTCGTCGAAGTCCTTGGCCGTGGACCCGTCGATGGTGACGAAGGGCTTGGCCGTCAGGTCGCGGCGGCCCTGGAGGTCCTTGTCCGAAGGCTCCACGGGCAGCGCCTCGGCCTGGCGCAGGGAACCGGACGGGAACCGGAGCCGGATGTTGTGGTTGGACTTGACCAGGGCCTCCTGGACCTTGATGTCCGCCTCCGGCCCCAGCCGCTCGATGATCTCGCCCTCCCACAGGGCCGGGTCGATGCGCTCGCCGGGCACGCACTGGGCGATGTCGCCGCGCTCCAGCTTGATCGATTCGTCCGCCAGCGTGCAGAGCACGCCGAAATCCAGGTGCGGGTCCGTGGGACGGGAGAGCCACTCGCCGCCCGCCATCCGCTTGACGATCTTGACCGGCAGGGTCTTGCGCCCGCGCTCCAGCACGCGGACGATGCGGCCTTCGTTGTTGCGGTCGCCCTTGTTCTCGCGGACGATGGCCGCCACCACCTTGTCGCCGTGCCACGCCTCGCCGATGTCGCGCTGGTTGATGAAGATGTCCTTGCGCCGGGAATCCTCCGGAATGACGAAGCCGAAGCCGCCCCGGTGGATTTCGAGCCGCCCGGTGACGCAGTGCATGGCCTCGGCCAGGCCGTAGCCCCGCCGGATGCGGATCAGCTTGCCCTGGGTGGCCAGCTCCTCCAGCAGGTCCTTGACCACGCGCTTGTCGTTCTTCTTGAGCCGCAGGTGGCGGATGACCTCCGCCCGGGACAGGGGGCGCTTGACCTCCCGGAACAGCTTGAGAAGCAAGGCGGCCGAAAGGGAGGGTTCGGCGGGACGCGGCTGCTGTCGTTTATTTCTGCTCATCGGGTTCCTTGGGTTTGCCGGAAGCGACGCTGCGCAGAAGGACGGAATCGTACCGCCCCTTCCACCAGATGTTGAACGGCGTCTTCTTTCCGATGGTGGACGGCCCGAAGCCGACGCGCAGCTCGAGCCGCCAGAAGTCGTCGGTGCACATGGGTCCCAGCTTCACCGCGTCCTTGGGCGTGCACAGGATGTACTCGCACCCCAGCCGCCTGGCCACAGACTGCATGCCGAGCACGTCGGCCTTGGAATAGGCGTGGTGGTCCGGGTACTTGAGATGCCTGGCGGGCGACACGCCGAAATACTGCCTGGCCGAACGGAAGACCTGGTCCGGATCGCCGGTGCCGGAGACCAGGAGATAGCGCGCGCCGTCGAAATCCTGGCGCGACTCGCCGCTGAGGACGTTGGCCACGCCCACGGGCGTCACCTGGAAGCTGAAAACCGGCTTGTGATAGCGGCCGAGCAGTTGGTCCACATGGGGCCGCAGCCGCTTGAAGGTCTCGGGACCGGCCTTGATCAGGAAGGCGTCGGCGCGGCGCAGCGCACTCTTGGGCTCTCGCCAGGAGCCGCGCGGGATGACGCGGTCCCACTGCTCGGTCAGGTCGTCGGGCCGGATCAGCACCAGGTTGACGTGCCGATGCACGGCCATGTGCTGGAACCCGTCGTCGAGGATGATGATGCCGGGATTGTACTGGCGGATGCCCAGCCTGCCGCCCCGGGTGCGCACCGGATCGACGATGACCCGCGCTTCGGGATGCTCCCGGGCGAGCATCAGCGGCTCGTCGCCCGCCTCCTCGGCCAGCGCGCCCTTGCGCACCAGGTAGGGGTAGGTGACGGGCCTGGCCTTGTAGCCGCGCGTGAGCAGCATGGCGGTGATGTTCCTGGACGCGGCCCAACTCAGGAGCCACCCGGCCAGCGGGGTCTTGCCCGACCCGCCCCAGCCGATGTTGCCCACGG
>JAZHDH010000032.1:0-7325 GCA_036584335.1 Pseudodesulfovibrio sp.
CGGTGGAGATGGGCCGCTGCTCGATGTCGGTCAGGTAGACCTGCACGCTGACCACGTGGCTGCCGGAGATGTCGCGCCCGGCCCCGCCGATCTTGGAATAGGCGCCCTCGCGCAGGGCCTCGCCGCCGTTCTTCTCCACCACGCGCTCGGCTGCGGCCAGGAGCAGCTCGCGCACCCTCTCGGTCTGGGCGACGGCCGACCCGTAGGGCAGCTCGGCCATGGCGTAGGCGTAGTCGGACTCGATCTTGGACATCAGCGTCACGCCCAGCCGTCCGCTGGCCACCCAGGCTCCGCACAGCGCCAGCACGGCCACCCCGGTGGCCAGGGTGGCGTAGCGCCAGGTCAGGCAACGGTCCAGGAAGGGTCGGTAGCGGCCGTTGATGAAACGCAGCAGGCCGCCGCTGATCCGCCGCTGGTACCCGGCGACCCGGGCCAAGAGCGGGCCGGGCCTGCGCTCGCTCATGTGCGCCAGGTGGGCGGGCAGGATGAACAGGCTCTCCACCAGCGAGACCGCGAACACGCTGATGACCACCACCGGGATGCAGTACATGATCTTGCCCATCGTGCCCGGAATGAACATCAGCGGCAGGAAGGCGACGATGTTGGTCAGCACGCTGAAGGTCACGGGCAGGGCTATCTCGCGCGCGCCCCGGATGGCCGCCTGCAGGGCGGGCACGCCCTGCTGGCGCAGGGTGAAGACGTTCTCGCCGACCACGATGGCGTCGTCGACCACGATGCCCAGCGCGATGAGGAAGGCGAACATGGAGATCATGTTCACGCTGACGCCCGCGACCGTGAGTATGATGAACGAGCCGAGGAAGGAGACCGGGATGCCCATGGCCACCCAGAAGGCGAGCCGGGCGTCCAGGAAAAGCGCCAGCAGCACGAAGACGAGGACCAGGCCGAGGTAGCCGTTGCCGAGCAGCAGGTCCATGCGCTGGTTGAAGACATCGGAGGCGTCGTCGAGCACGGTGACGTGCACGGTCCCCGGCAGCCGTTCCTCGAACCCGGCCAGGACCTTGCGCGCCGCCGAGGAGACCGAGCCCGGGGTCTGGTCGCCGATGCGAAAGACGTCCACGCGCACGGCGGGATTGCCGTCGTAGAGGGTGCGGATGTCGTCGTCCTGGAAGCCGTCGATGACCGCGCCGATGTCGCCCAGCAGGACCTGGGTGCCGTCCGAACCGGTGACCACGGGGATGGAGGCGAACTCGCGGCCGTAGTCCCGTCGCTCGCGCATGCGCACCAGCACCTCGCCCGAGTCGGTCTTGATCCCCCCGCCGGGCATGTCCAGAGCGGCGTCGCCCAGGGTCTGCGCCACGGACTCCAGGGTCAGGTTGTGGGCGCGCAGCTTGGCCTGCGGGATTTCCACGCTGATCTGGAGCCCGCTGACCTCCTTCAGCTCGGCCTGGGTGATGCCGGGCTCGGCCAGCAGCTCCTCGCGCAGTTGCTCGGCCAGCTCGCGCAGGACCACCGGGTCCTGCGCGCCGTGGATCATCAGCGAAAGCACGTCGCGGCGGTGGGTCATCTCGGAGACGACCGGCTCCTCGGCCTCCTCGGGCAGGGAGGTGATGCCGTCCACCTCGCTCTTCACGTCCTGGGTCAGCCGTTGCAGGTCGGCCCCCTCCAGGGCCTCGATGACCACGGACGACTGCCCCTCGCTGGAGGTGGAGGTGACCTCCTTGACGCCTTCCAGCCCCTGCACGGCCTGCTCCACGGCCAGGGTGACGCCCTGCTCCACCTCCTCGGGGCTGGCCCCGGGATAGGCGATGGACACGGACACGGTGTCGGTATCGAACTCGGGGAAGACCTCCTGCTTGACCTGAAGGGCAAAGATCAGGCCGCCCACCAGAAACATGACCATCATCAGGTTGGCCGCGATGGAATTGCCGGCCATCCAGGCGATGGCGCCCCTTTCCCTTCTCTTCGGACTATTGCTCATGGCCGCCTTCCGGGTTGGTTTCGGCCGATGCGGCCCGGGCCTCGTCGGCCGTCGCCAGCCGCATCCCGGCCACGGGCGCGGTCAGCGAGGAGAGGACCACCCGCTCGCCGTCGGCCAGGCCGTCGGTGAGCAGCACGGTCTCCGCATCGCGCCACACCGGGTTCACGTCGCGGATTTCGAGCGCGCCGTCCGCGCCGAGAATCCAGAGTCGGCTGTTGTCGCGGAACGCCTTGCGCGGGATGGCGTAGGACCCGGCCACCTCGCCGCCGTCGATCTCCACCTTGACGTAGCTGCCCAGCAGCAGCGGCTTGAGCGCGGGATCGCCCGCGATGTTCAGGGGGTCGGCCACGGCCACCAGCACGCGGGCCATGCGCCCCTCGCTCTCCAGGGAGGGAAGCAGCCGGACCACCCGGCCCCGCCGGGTGACGCTGGCGTCGCCGCTCCCGGACACGATCGTGGCTTCGGCCCCGGGCGCGCCGTCAGGCGAGGGCAGCCGGATGCGGCCCAGCCGGTCCACGGGCACGGTTGCCTGGACCCAGAATTCGTCCGTGCCCACCAGGGTGGCCAGGGTCTGCTGGGACGAGACCATGGCCCCGACGTTGGCGGCCACGGACTCGATCACGGCCGGGAACGGCGCGGTGATGGTGGTCCGGGCCAGGTTCAGTTCGGCCTGCTGCTCCTTGGCGCGCGCGGCCTCCAGGTCGGCCTGGGCCTTTTCCAGGTGCGGCTTGCGCAGGGCCAGGTCGGTGTCCTGCCCGGACGCCTTGGACGACTTTTCGAGCAGCTTCCATTCGCGGGCGGCCACGTTCTGGTAGCCCAGCTCCACCTTGAGGTCGTACCGGGCGTCGGTGACCGCCGCCCGGGCCTCGCGCAGGGCCAGTTCGTAGTCGCTGGGATCGATGTGCAGGATCTCCTCGCCCTTGCGGAAGAAGCCGCCGGGCACGAAGGCGTCGCTCACGGCCACGATCCGTCCCTCCACCTGGGCGGCCAGGGAAATTTCGCTCGCCGCGACCACCGCGCCCATGACCGAAACGGTCACCGGGTGCGCGCCGCGCGCAAAGACGGCGGCCTCGACGACGGGCACGGCTGCGGCCGGGGCCATGCGCCGGGCCTTGGGCGCGGTGGCGATCATGGCCCAGGCGCCCATGCACGCCAGCAGGACGATGAGGACCGGGACGGCCACCCGGATTCCGGTGCTTCCGATCATTCTTTTCACGATACTCTTCATGTGGTTATCCCTTGGTTGCGGGGGTGGTTGCGGGAGAGGCCGGGCCGGACGCGCCTTCGGCGGGGGGCGGCTGCAGGCCGTCGGCCCAGGCGCCGCCCAGAGCGCGGTGCAGGGCCACGCGGTAAAGCAGCAGGTCGGACTCGTCGCCGACCGCAGACAGCTCCAGCTCCTGGACGGAAAAAAGGGCCGTGAGCACGGGCAGGTAGTCGTCGAGACCCTGGACGTAGCGGGACAGGGCCTCGCTCAGGTTGACCCGGGCCGCGTCGAGCTGTGCCCGCCGCGCCTCGATGTAGCGCTGCTGCCACTTCTCCCGGGCCAGGGCGTCCTCCACCTCCTTGAAGGCGGTCAGGACCGTGGACTTGTAGTCGGCCAGCCGCTCGTCCACCACGCCCCGCGCCTTCTCGACCTCGGCCTTGCGGTAGCCGCCGTCGAAAATGGGGCCGACCACGGCGGCGGCCAGGGAGAGCATCCAGTTGTCGAAAAGCGTGGCCAGCTGCGCGCCGGAATAGGCCCCGGAGCCGGACATGGTCACGGAGGGCAGCCGGTTGGCCCGGGCTGCGGCCACCTCCCAGTCGGCCGAGCGCAGCAGCAGGCCGGCGGAACGGACGTCGGGCCGGTTGGCCAGCAGTTCGGATGGGAGGCCGAGTCCCGGCGGGGAAGGCAATGGGGGAGGAAGCTGCCCCTCCACCGCCACGGACCCGGCCGGGCGGCCCAGAAGGGCCGCAAGTTCATGCAGAAGCACCTGTTCCTCCATCTCCACGGGCGGCAGCTCGGCCTTGACCTGGGCCAGGCTCTCGCGCTGCTGGTAGACGTCCAGCGCGGTGGCCAGGGAGTTGCGGAAGCGCAGTTCGATCAGCTCCAGATACGTCTCGTTGGCCTTGATCTGCTCGACGAGAATCGCCTTCTTGCGGCGCTGGGCCTGGATCTCGATCCAGCGCGACGCGACCTCGCCCGCCACGGTCATGGCGGCGGTGCGCAGGTCCTCCAGGCTGGCCTGCTCCTCCAGCGCGCCCGATGCGGCCCCGGCCCCGACCCGGCCCCACAGGTCCACCTCGTAGGCGGCCTCCAGCCCGACGGTGTGGCTCTCGGTGGTGGTGGTCTTCTTGCCGCTGCCGGACTGCGCGCGCTGACGGGTGTGCGAGTAGCCGCCGGTCGCGTCCAGGCTGGGATACCGGTCCGCGCCCGACTGGACCGCCTCGGCCCTGGCCTGGCGCAGCCGCCCCCAGGCGGCCCGGACGTCCAGGTTCTGGGCCAGGGCGTCGTCCACCAGCCGGTTCAGCTCCTGGCTGCCGAAGCTCTCCCACCACTTGCCCGCAGGCGGGGGCTGGTCCGAATAAAGTGAAAACGCCCGGGGCAGCAGCCCGGGGTCCGGGTTGCGGGGATCGGGCTTGAAGGGCGAACAGCCCGCCGCCAGCAGAAGCAGCAGGGCCGTGGCTGCGGCGAGGGCCGCGCGAGGCCGGGTATCGATGTTGGGCAATGGCTTTCTCCGTTTCATGGCCGTTTCGGGATCTGATGCCCCCTTGTACCCGACCCGGTCCGCCCAAGTTTTTCCCCGGCGATAAAAAATGTTAAAAGCTGTTAAAGAGGACGGGGACGGCTTTCCACGCCGCCCGGCAATGCGTAAGGAAGAGACATGGACAACAATCCGATCCTGCTCGTGGACGACGACGCCGAACTGTGCGCCCTGATCCGGGAATACCTGCAAGGCTACGGCTACTCGGTGCTCACCCTGCCATCGGGCGAGCAGGTGGAGGAGACCGTGCGCGACAAATCGCCCGCCCTGGTCATCCTCGACGTGATGATGCCCGGCAAAAACGGCCTGGAGGTGCTGGCCCGGCTGCGCACCCGGTCCACGGTGCCGGTGATCATGCTCACGGCCAAGGGCGAGGACACGGACCGCATCGTCGGCCTGGAGCTGGGCGCGGATGACTACATGCCCAAGCCCTTCAATCCGCGCGAACTGCTGGCCCGGATCAAGGCCGTGCTCCGCCGCCACGACCTGGCCGGGCGGCCAGGCGGGGACCGCGCCGCCGCCCGGGGCATAACCTGCGGCGGCCTGACCCTGGACACCGGACGGCAGATGCTGCGCGTGGAAGGCGACGAGATCGAGCTGTCGTCCACGGAATACCGGCTGCTCAAGGTGTTCATGGAAAACCCGGACGCGGCCATGACCCGCGACGAGCTGATGACCCTGGTCTGGGACAAGGACTTCAACGCCTACGACCGCTCCATCGACGTCCACGTCCACAAGCTGCGCTCGCTGCTCAAGCCCTACGAGACCCACCGCGAGCGGATCAGGACGGTCTGGGGCACCGGCTATCTCTTCGTGGGGGCATAGATGCGGGTCAGCAAGCTCTACCTCAAGATTTTCCTCGCCTTCCTGGCCGTGCTCATGGCGGCCGAGGCCTCGGTCTATCTCTACGTGGTCACCGGCAGTCCGCCCTCGCCCTTCGTCCGTACGGTGGTGGACGAGGCGCTGATGACGGGCAGGCTCGTCCGAAAGGAACTGGACCGGGCGGACGGAACTCCCTCGGCCATGGCCCGGCGGCTCCAGCCGATCATGGACATCATGGTCAAGGAACACCGGCGCATCTGGATCACCGACCATGCCGGGGCGGTCCTGGCCGCCAGCTTCCTGGGCGCCCCGCCCGTCCTGGACATGGACATGACCCCCGTGGACCTGAACCGGGAATGGCCCGTGCGCATGTACAAGGCCGAAGCCCGGCGCTTCAAGGCCGTGTACCTGGAATCCCCGGTCCCCCTGGCGGGCCGCCCGCCCCTGACCGTGCACGTGCTCATAGACCGGCCCCACCACAACGAGGAGCTCTGGTTCCTCAAGGGGCTGCTCCTGCTGACCGTACTCGGCGGGCTGTTCATCCTGCCCGTGGCCCTGGGCGTGATCCGGCCCATCCGCAAGCTGGCCGAGGCCGCCGACAGGCTGGGACGGGGCGACTTTTCCCAGCGCGTGCCCGTCACCGGCCGCGACGAAGTGACAGACCTGGCGAACAAATTCAACAACATGGCGAACCGGCTGGAAAAACTGATCATGTCCGGCAAGGAGCTGACCGCCCAGCTCTCCCACGAGCTGCGCACCCCCCTGGCCCGGATGCGCATCGCTCTGCAAATGGCCATCGAACAGCCGGGCGAGGGCCGGGACCGCTACCTGGAGAAGATCGGCGGCGAGATCGAGAACATGGACCGGATCATCGGCTCCATTCTCGTCCTTTCCAAGCTGGACATGCAGGAGCCTCCCCCGCGCATCGACCGGGTGGACGTCTCCGCCCGCCTGGGCGAACTGCTCGACTCCTACGGCCCCATGGCCGAAAGCCGGGGCCTGGCGGTGGAGACCGCCCTCGCCCCGACGCCCGTCCTGTCCTGCAACGCCCACGCGCTGGACGTGCTGCTGAACAACGTGCTGGGCAACGCCATGAAGTACACCGGAACGGGGGGCCGCATCCTGGTGGCGGCCCGGACCGGCGACGGCGGCGTGCTGGTCGAGGTGTCCAACACCCATCCGCCGCTCTCGGAAAAGGACCTGAGCGACATGTTCACCCCCTTCCATCGCCTCTACCGGGGCAGCGAGGCGGGGACCGGCCTGGGGCTGGCCACGGCCCGGCGCATGGCCGATCTGCACGGCGGGTCCATCCGCGCCGAATACGATGCGGGCGAGGTGCGCATCCGCATCACCCTGCCCCTGGCCTGACCTCTCAAAGCCCTTGCCCGGCGCGGGATTTTCCCCCTATGATAAAAAGAGTGAAATTCTTGACCGAATGGCTGTTGACTTTTACGACACTAAACCATAAACCGCCGATTCCACATGGCGGACCGGGCCGGTTCTCCCGCCGCCAGCCAACCGGGTATACCCCGAATCCAATCCGGATATGGAGGATTTATGAGTGACCCCTTCTCTGGAAAGATGGACCGTTGAACGGTCCACGGAACTCTACGGCGTCCGCGAATGGGGCGCCGGATTCTTCGGCATTTCCCCATCTGGCGAGCTTCAGGTAACCGCAGAGCGCGGCCGCTTTGAAAACGCGGTCTCCATCCCTGAAATAATCGAGGGCATCCAGGCTCGCGGGCTCGACATGCCCGTCCTGCTCCGCATCGAAAACATCCTCGACACCCAGATCTCCCTGCTCAACGACAGCTTCCAGGCGG
>JAZHDH010000033.1:0-29828 GCA_036584335.1 Pseudodesulfovibrio sp.
CCGCCCCGGCCCCGGCGGCCCGGCCCGGCACGGTCACGGCCGTGTCGCTTCAGTCCGCAGCGGACGGCTTTGCGCTGACCATCACCGGCGACCGCCCGATAGGCGACACCTCCTATCTCAACCTGGCGAATCCCCGGCGGCTGGTGGTGGACCTGCGCCAGGCCTGGAAGCTCGGGACCCGCAACGTGGTCCGCGCCGACAGCGGCGTGGTCCGGCATGTGGTGGCGGGCGAGCATCCGGACCGGCTCCGGTTCGTCATCCATTTCCGCACCCCGCCCGCCAAAGGGCTCGAACCCCGGATCACCCGCGAAGGCAACCGCCTGATCGTGCGCGTGGCCAGGCCCTGACCGTTTCCGCTCCCGGGCGTTGATTTTCCTTGGCTGTAACACAATTGTAACAATTGAGTCATGGTGACGTAACGCCCGGGGGGTAGACAGCGTTGATCGCCGCGTCCCCCCGACGCGGCCCGAGCCATTTATCGGGAGAAAGAAGGCATGAGCAACGCCATCAAGGTAGCCTCCAGGAACCTGGATTTCTATTACGGTGACTTCAAGGCCCTGGAGAATATCAGCATAGATTTCGAGCGCAACCGGGTGACCGCCCTGATCGGCCCTTCGGGCTGCGGCAAGTCCACCTACATCCGGTGCATCAACCGCATGAACGACCTCATTTCCGGCACCCGGGTGGTGGGCGAACTGACCCTGGACGGGCAGGACATCTACGCCCCGGGCCTGGATGTGGTCTCGCTGCGGCGGCGCATCGGCATGGTCTTCCAGAAGCCGAACCCGTTCCCCAAGACCATCTTCGAGAACGTGGCCTACGGCCTGCGCGTCAACGGCATCCGCGACAAGGCCTTCCTGGAGAACCGGGTGGAGGAGTCCCTGAAGGGCGCGGCCCTGTGGGACGAAGTCAAGGACCGCATGCACACCTCGGCCCTGGGCCTTTCCGGCGGCCAGCAGCAGCGGCTGTGCATCGCCCGCGCCCTGGCCATCGAGCCCGAGGTCCTGCTCATGGACGAGCCCGCTTCGGCCCTGGACCCCATCGCCACCCAGAAGATCGAGGACCTGATCCACGAGCTCAAGCAGAACTTCACCATCATCATCGTCACCCACTCCATGCAGCAGGCCGCCCGCGTTTCCGACCGCACCGCCTTCTTCTACATGGGCAAGCTCATCGAGGTGGACAGCACCAAGGCCATGTTCACCAATCCGGCCAACAAGCAGACCGAGGACTACATCACCGGCCGCTTCGGCTAGGGGATTGCCGGGCGGATCGGCACGGGATATGAACGGCGAAATCATCCATTAGGTTCCGCGTTGCGGACTGGAGGCATATATGGAACAGCGCGCGCATTTTTCAAAAAAGCTCGAAGATCTGAAGGTCAAGGTGCTGCGCATGGCGGCCCTCTCCGAATCGGCCGTGCACAAGGCGATCAAGGCGTATCTCGAAAACGACGCCGACCTGGCCGAGGAGGTCATCGTCGGCGACAGCGTCATCAACCAGCTCGAGGACGACCTGGACAACTTCAGCCTGGAGCTGCTGGCCCTGGACCAGCCTATGGCCGTGGACCTGCGGACCATCGTCGGCGCGCAACGCGTGACCGTGAACCTGGAGCGCCTGGGCGACGAGGCCGTGAACCTGGCCCACCGCGCCCTGTTCCTCTCCACCCGGCCGCCCCTGCCGCACAACCCGCGCATGGAAAGCCTGGCCACGGTGGCCCGGACCATGCTCTCCAACGCCTTCAAGGCCTATGTTGACGAGGACGTGAGCATGGCCACCCAGGTCTGCCGCATGGACGACAAGGCCGACGACCTGAACATCGCCATCCTGCGCCAGCTGGTGGCCGACATGGTCACCGAATCGCGCATCGTGGAGCGCGGCGTGCACGCCATCATCGCCGCCCGCCACCTGGAGCGCATCGCCGACCTCGCCACCAACGTGGCCGAATCCGTTGTCTTCATCGTCGAAGGCACGAGCATGAAGCACAACTGCAAGGAATGATTTCATCCCTCCTCCTCTCCATCCGCAGGGGGGCGCCGCTTCGGTGGCGCCCTTCCTGTTTTTGCGCCCGGGGTTGCCGCGTTGCCGCCACCCCGTGCCCGCCGATGGAAACTTTTTGCCTTGGTGGGCAATCACCGGCTATGTGTGGAGGCAATCGCCTTCTTCCAAGACGTGCGCAAAGGCCAATCCAGGGAGACGCGACATGGACATGGGAACGGGAAAAGGACGAATGGCTGCGATGAAGCCGGACGGCGTTTGCCGCAGCTGCGCCGAGTTCGGGGGCGACGCCTGCGGGTTCGGCCCGGACGACGGCGACGACATCGCTGCGGGCTTCGATTGCCGCGACGACCGGCTCGTGTTCCGGGGGCTGCGCTCCGGCGACGGCCCGAAGGTGGACACGGTGAACGGCAACACGATCATTCCCTGCGGCGATACCCGGCGCACCCTGCCGCCCGGGCAGCGGGCCTGGGTCGTGCGGGGCGAATAGGGGGGCGGCCATGAAACCCGTCGAAAAGGAACTGTGCCGCGCCATCCTGCGGGACCCGGCCGCCCAGGCCGAGATCCTCGGAGCCGCCGACGACGGCGAGCGCGTGTCCATCATCGTCCGGCTGGGAGCGGTCTTCGGCCTGCCCGTGGCCCGCGAGGCCGTGGAGCGGTTCTTCGCCACCGGGGCGGACGAGGAACTGTCCGACCTGGAGCTGGAATTCGTGGTCGGCGGCAAGGGCGGCGACGCTGCGCCAAGGCCCGGCGAAGAGGGCGGCCGGGGCTGAAGCGCGCCGGTTGCGGCCTTCGCGGTCGACCGGGTCTGCCCGGGCGACCTCCTTTTCTTGTGCCGGTCTTGGTCCGCTTCGCCGGAGCGCGCCGGACGCCCGCCGGGCGATCCGCCGTCTTCGGGGAGCCGGTTTTTCTGCGGCGGCGACCCGCCCCGGCGGGAGCATTGGAAAAATCCTTGAATCCCGGCCAAATCCATTGGGAGAAAAGGGTTTACACCTCCTTGCATTTCAGATAAAAGCATTACTCTTTATATACAGGAAGCCCCGGCCCGGGGCCGGATGCGTCGCGCGACGCGGCTTCCCGCTCGAAGAGAGCGTAAAGACGGGGAATCCGGCTTCGTGCCGGCCGCACTCCAGGGGCTCGCCTGCCTCGGAAAACGATGACCCGGGAGCGTTGGTATCCCCGTCTTGCAAATATACGTTAAACCCTTATTCGTCCGAGGTCCGTTGTGGAGGTAACCCATGGAAGAAACTAAAGAATCTGTTGAAATGCCCGAGATGGAAATGAATTTCGCCGACGCGCTCGACGAGTACCTGAATTCCGATTTCGGCGACCTGGACGAAGGCACCATCGTTTCCGGTGAAGTCGTCAAGGTGGACAAGGACTACGTCCTCGTCGATGTCAATTTCAAATCCGAAGGCCAGATCCCCGTCTCCGAATTCACCGAGCCCGACGGCACCGTGACCGTCAAGATCGGCCAGAAGGTGGACGTCTTCGTCGCCCGCAAGAATGAAGCCGAAGGCACCATCTACCTGTCCCGCGACAAGGCCAAGCGCATGCAGCTCTTCGACCGGCTCGAGGAATTGCAGGAGAAGGATGGCGAGGCCGTCGGCCGCATCGTCCGCCGCATCAAGGGCGGCTATACCGTCGATCTGGGCGGGGTGGAAGCCTTCCTGCCCGGCTCCCACGTCGATCTGCGTCCGGTCCCGGATATGGACGCCCTGGTCAACCAGGAGTTCGACTTCAAGATTCTCAAGATCAACCGCCGCCGGTCCAACGTGATCGTCTCCCGCCGCGTGCTTCTCGAAGAGATGCGCAGCGAGCAGCGCGACAAGCTGCTCGGCACCCTGGAAGACGGCCAGGTGGTTGTCGGCAAGGTCAAGAACGTCACCGAATACGGCGTGTTCATCGACCTGGGCGGACTGGACGGCCTGCTCCATATCACCGACATGTCCTGGAAGCGCATCAAGCATCCCAAGGAAATGGTCCAGCTCGGCGACGAACTGGAACTGAAGATCCTGAGCTTCGATCGCGATGCGCAGAAAGTCTCCCTGGGCCTCAAGCAGCTGGTGCCCGATCCGTGGGAGAACATCGCCGAGAAGTATCCCCAGGGCTCCCGCTTCACCGGCGTCATCACCAACCTGGCCGATTACGGCGCGTTCGTCGAGCTGGAAAACGGCGTGGAAGGGCTGGTCCACATCTCCGAGATGTCCTGGACCCGCAAGCTCCGCCACCCGTCCCAGATGGTCAAGGTCGGCGAAGAGGTCGAGGTCATCGTGCTCGGCGTCGATCCCGACAAGAAACGCATCAGCCTCGGCATGAAGCAGATCTCCCCGAACCCGTGGGATGTCGTGGCCGAGAAGTACCCCGAAGGCACCGTCCTCGAAGGCGCCATCAAGAACATCACCGAGTTCGGCGTGTTCATCGGCATCGAGGAGGGCATCGACGGCCTGATCCACGTGTCCGACATCTCCTGGACCAAGAAGATCCGCCACCCGTCGGAAGTCTACAAGGCCGGCGATTCCGTCCAGGCCAAGGTTCTGACCGTGGACAAGGAGAACGAGAAGTTCACCCTGGGCGTCAAGCAGCTGACCGAAGACCCCTGGACCCAGGTGCCGACCAAGTACCCCGTGGGCCAGATGATCACCGGCACCGTGACCAACATCACCGACTTCGGCCTCTTCGTCGAGGTCGAGGAAGGCATCGAAGGGTTGGTCCACGTCTCCGAGATCAGCCGCAAGAAGGTCAAGTCCCCCTCCGAGATGTTCAAGGAAGGCGACACCATCGAAGCCAAGGTCATCCACGTCTCCGCCGACGAGCGCCGCCTGGGCCTGTCCATCAAGCAGACCAAGGAAGAGCCCGCCTCCTCCGGCGGCCGCAAGCCCAAGACCTTCGGCACCACCACCTCCGGCTCCGCCGCCGGCTCCTCCCTGGGCGACCTGCTCCGCGAGAAGCTGGAAGAAGCCGCCGGTGAGTATGCCGAAGCGCCCGCCGAAGAAGACGCGACCCCGGAAGAGGCTCCCATCGAGGAAGCCGCTGCCGAGGAAAGCGAAGAGAAGTAGAGAAATCCAATGCGCATGGAAGAGACCCGATCCCGTTTCTCCCAGCGCCACCCCTTTCTGTTCGGGGTGTTGATGATATTGATGGCCGTGGCCCTCGTCATGGGGGCCATGGCCTTTTTCCGATCCATGGGCTGGAGTTCCCTGGCCCTGGGCGGCGAAAAACTCGGCGTGGTCCACCTTGAAGGCATGATCGCCGATGCCGCCGACGTGGTCGACTGGATCCATGACCTCGAAGAGGACGCCTCGGTCAAAGGCGTGCTCCTGCGCGTGGATTCGCCCGGGGGCGCCATCGCCCCGTCCCAGGAAATCTACGCCGCCGTCACCGCCCTCAACCGCGTCAAGCCCGTGGTCGCCTCCTATGGCTCCGTGGCCGCCAGCGGCGGCTACTACGCCTCGGCGCCCGCCCGGGTCATTGTCGCCAACCCCGGTTCCATCACCGCCTCCATCGGCGTGGTGGCCGAATTCGTCACCGTGGCCGATGCCCTGGAAAAACTCGGCATCAAGCCCGAAGTCCTCACCACCGGGCGGTACAAGGGCGCTGGCACCCCCCTGCGCGACCTCACCCCGGAACAACGCGAACAACTGCTCGGACTGATGCAGGACATGCACGAACAGTTCGTTTCCGACGTGGCCAAGGCCCGCTCCCTCCCCCGGGACCGCGTCGCCGTCATCGCCGACGGCCGCGCCGTGTCCGGCCGCCAGGCCCTTGCCCTCGGCCTGGTCGACATGCTCGGCGGCCAGCGCGACGCCTTCGACAAGCTCAAGGAGCTTTGCAACATCACCGGCAAGGTCGCCCTCGTCGAAGGCCCGGAAAAAGACAAACCCCTGCTCCAGGAACTCCTGGGCTCCGTCACTATCCAGCTCAACGTGGGCACCACCGACGGGTGGTCCATCTCCTATAAATAACTAGATTTTTGGCGCAAGCCTGTGCGTTGGGGAGACCTGGGCGTCGCCCTGGACCCACCAAAGGCCGAGGGCCATTGAAATCCCATCTCCGCTTTGCGGGGCATGGCCCCGGAAGCCACGCTCTGCGCGGGGACCGACTGTCCGCTTGCCCCTGCCGGGACGAGGGCGGGCCTTGGCCGCCGGGGGCATTCCTTGCGTCCCGCTTGACAGTCCGGGTCACGCTCTGTCAACAATTCGGTAATACGGCATGCAGACGCTGGAGGTGCGGGATGAGTCGGAAGGTACGTTCGGTCCGGGTGCCCCGGGAGTTGGAGACGCTCAATCTTTCTGGCCTGATGCGCGAGTGCGAGAAGCATTTGCGCGATCTGGAGTCGGCCACGCTGCTCAAGCAGCAGGGCGACCCCGAGGCGGCCGAGGCATTGATGAAGGCGCGCCAGACGGATCTGGGCCGGAAGGTCGGCCGGTTGGTCTGGGAGGCGCGGGTGCAGTATGGGAAAAGCAGGGGAGAGTGACATGGAGCCGAAATCGGCCAGGGAATCGGAAGTGGTGATGACCCATCTGGTCATGCCGCAGGACGCCAATCCGGCGGGCAATCTGCATGGGGGCGTCATCTTGCGGCATATCGATACGGCGGGCGGGGTGGTGGCCAAGCGCCATTCGCGCACCAACGTGGTCACGGTATCCATCGACCGCATGGCTTTCAAGGAGCCCGCCTACATGGGCGAGTTGCTCATTTTCAAGGCGAGCCTGAACCATGTGGGCCGGACGAGCATGGAGATCGGCGTGCGCGTGGAGGCCGAGAATCTGCGCACCGGCGAGGTGCGCCACACCAATTCGGCCTATCTGACCTACGTTTCGTTGGGCGACGACGGCAAGCCTTCGCAGGTGGCCCCGTTGCTGCTCGATTCCGAAACGGCCAGACGCCGCCACCGCGAGGCCGAGTTGCGGCGCGAACTGCGCCAGAAGGAGCGGGCCTTGGAGGAGTGCGGCAGACCCTGCATGGAGAAGTAGCGTGCCCACCTACACCGGCATCAACCACCTGGCCATGGCCACGGGCGACATGGACGCGACCCTGCGTTTCTGGCGCGACCTGCTGGGCATGCGCCTGGTGGCCGGGTTGGGGCGCGAGGGGTACCGGCATTATTTCCTGGAGATTTCGGGGCACGACATGATCGCGTTCTTCGAGTGGGCCGGGGTGGAGCCGCTGCCCGAGAAGGACCACGGGGTGCCGGTGAAGGGGCCGTATGTGTTCGATCACGTCTCGTTCGAGGTGGCGGGCGAGGACGACCTGTGGGAGATCAAGGACAGGCTGGAGGCGGCCGGGTTCTGGTGTTCCGAGGTGGTGGACCACGGGTTCATCCATTCCATTTACGCCTTTGACCCGAACAACATTCCCATTGAGTTCAGCGCGCCGGTGGCGGGGGTGGACGTGCGCGCCACCCCGGTCATGGCCGACAAGGATCCCACGCCCGAGGCGCGCAAGGGGCCGGAGCCGCAGCCCGGCGCATGGCCTGTGGTGACGCGGCCGACGCCCCGGGGCGAGCGCGAGGTCTACGACGGCGAGGCCGAGACGATTCTGCGCGCCATGGGGCGCATCAAATAGGGGATCGGGTCATTCGCCCGGGAAGAAGGCGTGCATGATGGTGGACGTCTGGCGTTCGGCCTGGCGGGCGATGTCGGCGAGGTCGGCGGCGGCCAGTCCCAGTGTCTGCCAGGCGTTGGCGTCCAGTTCGGGGACCAGGGTCGGCCCGCTTTCCCCCATTTCCAGTCCGTGGGCGATGAAGTCGGCCACGCTCACCACGGCGGCCTCGCGCGGCAGGGCGGATTGCAGCGCCGCGTGGTGCCCTCCCACCAGCGTCACCAGAAAATCGGGCAGCCGCCAGCGCTTGAGCATCCGGCCGCCGATGTCGGCGTGGGTGCAGCCCCAGAGTTTTCGTTCCACCTCGACCAGGGCCTTGCGCCCCGAGGCTGCCCGGCGCAGGACCTCGGTGCTCTGGGCCGGATGGTTGCGGAGCATGACCAGCCGCCCGATGTCGTGCAGCAGACCGGCCACGAAGAATTTTTCGTCGCCATCCAGTCCCGCCCGGGCCGCCAGCAGCCGGGAGACGATGCCGCAGGCCACGGAGTGCAGCCAGAAATCCTTGAGGGTGAAGTTTTTTTCCGGAATGCCCTCGAAAACGCTGATGACGGACAGGCCCAGGGCGAGGTTGGTCAGCTGGTTGGTGCCGACGATGGTCACGGCCCGAGACAGGGTGTCGATCTTCTGGGCGAAGCCGTAGAAGGGGGTGTTGACCATCTTGAGCAGCTTGGCGGCCAGGGCCACGTCCTTGCTGATGACCTCGGCCACGTAGGCGGCGGAGCTGCGCGGGTTCTTGAGGCTCTCGGAAATCTGGAAAAAGATGTTGGGCAGGGAGGCCAGCTCCATTTCGCGGGCCGCCACCTGGTCCGGGTCGATGGCGGCGCCGGCGGCCTGGGGGGTGAAGAGATCCAGGTCGTCGTCGTGGGGCGAGGCCGAAAGTATCCAGCGGGCCTGGTCGGCGGTCAGGCCGCGCGCCCGACGCAGCACGAAGAGCCTGGCCATTTCCCTGACGACCGGGTGGGAGGACGGATTGAGCAGAAACCGGCGCGCGGCCAGGATCTTGCAGACGTCCAGCACCTCGGGGTCGAGCTGGTCGAGGGAGGTCGGGTAGTCGTCCTCGTCTTCGTCGCCCTGGATGGACGCCTCGGCAATGCCCCAGACGCGGCAGGTGCGCAGGTGCGCCTCGGTGATGACCGCGCCCCTCGGCAGCAGCATGCGGCCGTCGAAGGTGGCGAGGTCTTCGGCCAGAACCATGCCCGGCTGGATGTCGTCCAGGGTCAGAATCGGCATCGGGAATCCTTTTGGCGCGGTATATCCATTTCATCTATCGTATCTTTTTTGGCTGGACCGGGCAACAGGATATGCTTGCCAAAGGCGGCAAATGGTGCGAAATCGCAAAGGGCAGATTCAGCAAGGAAACCCGCATGTCCCGCCCCCCGTGTTCGCTTCCCTTTCCCGTCCCGTGCCGCCGGGCGGTCTTTCTTGGCCGCCACAAGCGGTTCACGGTCCGCGCCCGCGCGGGCGACGGCCCGGACCGGGGGAGCGAAATCCTGGCCCACACCAACAATACCGGGTCCATGCTCGGGCTGCTGCGGCCCGGCTCCGAAGCCCTGCTTTCTCCGGCGACCGGCCCCGGGCGCAAGCTGCCGTACACCCTGGAGGCCCTGTCGCTCTTCGGGGCCTGGGTGGGCGTGAACACCCTGACGCCCAACCGCATGCTCCACGCGGCCTGGCGGGCCGGGGCCATGCCCGAGCTGGACGGCTACGACGGGTTCCGCAAGGAGGCGGCCGTGGGCGAGAGCCGGCTGGACGCCCGGCTGGACGGCCCGGCCGGGACCCTGTGGGTGGAATGCAAGAACGTGACCCTGGTGGAGGACGACGTGGCCCAGTTCCCCGACGCCGTGACCGAGCGCGGCCAAAAGCACCTGCGCGAGCTGATGCGGCTCAAGGGCGCGGGCGCGCGCGTTGCGCTGTTCTTCCTGGTGCAGCGGCCCGACGGCCGCTGCTTCGGCCCGGCGGACGTGGTGGACCCGGCCTACGCCCGGCTGTTTTACGAGGCCCTCGACGCCGGGGTCGAGGCGTGGCCCTACGCGGCGCATGTGGACGAGTCCGGCATCCGGCTGGACGGAAGGCTTGAACTTGTTAAAATGTGATAACTTCTTGAAACATCATAATAGCGAACTGGTCGGTCATTCCTGAAATAAAATCAATTGCAGCTTGCTTGTAGTCCTTTTCATGGTCAAGATTGTAGAGCTTCTGGTTTCTTCGGTTCCTCCCTTGTTCGAATCCATATTTAGCAAGCCACTCCGAGAAGTGTTTTGACAGTTTAGGGTAGTGGCAAGAGGCGTTGTGGTAGTCGAAAAGACCAGTCGTTTTTCTTCTGTGACGAAGAAGCACGTCAAAGAGTGAGTTTATGATTAGGGTCACGTATTCTTTGTAAGTATTAAGGCGATAGTGTTTGTAGATGTGATCATAGTTAAACTTTTTGATGCTGTTCATCAACTCAACATATTTTGGTGAAATTGAGATTCCTTTCTCCGGCGCGCTATTTTTGCAAAGATCTACGATCAGGTTGTGCATTATTACGGTGTTGTTTAGTCTTTTAATTCTGTCATTCTCATATTTTTTCATGATGCTTTTTAAGGCTTTTAAGTCTTTTTTTGTTAAGATCTTCGCATTCAAAGCATCTTGTATGTCACGCCCTAAGTATGCAATTTTATCTGATACTTTTACGACGCATCCTTCCCATGTGTACGGTGGAACTCCATTGGGCTTTTGAATTTTGTAGAGGTCAATCGGTTCTTCTCTTGGAAACAAGCCGTTTTCATCGACCTCTCCACAATGGCATATGATTCCGTCTCGAACGGCATACGTGAGGTTTAAATTTTTTTGATTACCATCCGGGTCTTCGAGTGTTTCGATTTGATCTACAAACCGTAAGCTGTTTTTTTCGTGCCAAAAGTTATCTTTCAAGTGTTCTTTAATTAATACCTTGATTGCAGTCTCTCCTGCATGTCCGAAAGGAGCGTGTCCAAGATCATGCCCGATTGCAATTGCGTTGGTGAGTTCTGTGTTTAAGCCAAGAAAATTGGCGATGGTATAACTTACGGAACAAACATGATTAACATGTTCGATTCTTGTGCAAATGTGGTCATTTTTAGTGGCAAAAAAAACCTGAGTCTTGTGCTTTAGGCGACCGTAGGCGGTACAATGGAGTATTCTGTTGTAATCCCTGGCGAAGTCGCTTCGGATGTCGTCGGGCCTATTGTAAATTTCGGTTATGCGTTTTACGCTGCTGGTCCACTTGAAGTTGCCTGGCGTAACGGCATGCTGGGAAAAGCTGAGTTTTGGCATAAATCCTCCGATTTGGAGTAAGCTGTAAGTGTATTTATATGGTTAGTCAAATATCGTGTGGGGGCATTTCTTTTCGGCTCGGGAGCGCGGAAAAGGTGGTGCGCCCGTGACCGGACTGTGCATCGGCGCGGTGCTGATCAGCTTCTCCTCGGTCATGGTCAAGCTGGCGAACGTCCCGCCCGACGTGGCCGGGTTCTACCGGTTGTTCGTGGGCGGGCTGGGCATGGGCGTGATCCTGTGGCGCATGGGGCGGCTTTCGCGCATGACCTGGCACGTCTGGCGCTGGTCCCTGCTCTCGGCCCTGTTCTTCATGGGCGATTTCTTCTTCTGGCACCGGTCCATCGGCCTGGTCGGCCCCGGGCTGGCGACCATGCTCGCCAACTTCCAGGTCATCGTCCTGGCGGCGGTGTCGCTGACCGTGCTGCGCGAGGGCGTTTCCAGGCCGTTGCTGGCGGCCATTCCGCTGGCGCTGGCGGGCCTGTACCTGATGGTCGGCGTGTCCTGGGACAGCTTCACGCCCGACTACCGGCTCGGGGTGGCCTACGGCCTGTTCACGGCCCTGTTCTATGCCCTGTACCTGCTCAGCCTGAAGTTTTCGCTGAACAAGGCCGGAGCCGATCCCCTGGCCATGGCCTGCGCCGTGGCCCTGCTCACCGGACTTTTGCTCGGCGGGCTGGCCGGGGCCGGGGGCGATTCCTTCATCATCCCGGACGCGCGCTCCCTGGCGGCCCTGGCCGCCCTGGCCCTGATCTGCCACGCCGTGGGCTGGTACCTGATCACCCGGGGCATCCAGCAGGTGCGCACCTCCCTGGTCGGGCTGATCCTGCTGCTCCAGCCCGCGCTTTCCTTTGTCTGGGACATCGCGTTCTTCGACAAGCCCACCAACGGCGTGGAGATCGCGGGCGTGGTCCTGGCCCTGACGGCCATCTACCTCGGCTCGCTCCGGGGCAAGCGCGGCTGAGCGCGCCCCTTTGCCTTCCGCGCCTCCCGGTGGTACGAGAGGCTGCCACGGGCGCCGGAACAGCCGTCGCCCCCTACCATGGAGAACCCCATGTCCGACGATACCAAGGCGTTCCTGGCCTCCCTGCCCGAGTTGGAGGAAGGCAAGACCTATCATTTCAAGTGCCATCCCGGCATCAGCTGCTTCAATGCCTGCTGCTCGGACCTGAACATGATGCTCACCCCCTACGACATCCTGCGGCTCAGGGGGGCGTTGCACATGGGCAGCGTGGACTTCCTCACCGCCCACACTGCGGGCCACCGCGACCCGGCGACGCATTTCCCGGTCTTTCAGCTGCGCATGAACGACAACGACGCCCGGTCCTGCCCCTTCGTCACCGGGCAGGGTTGCTCCGTGTACGCGGACCGGCCCGGGGCCTGCCGCATGTACCCCCTGGGCCGGGCCACCAGCCCGGACGGCGGGGGCGGCGTGCGCGAGCGGTTCTTCATCGTGCGCGAAGACCACTGCCGGGGGTTTTCGGAGCAGGCCGAGTGGAGCGGCGCGGACTGGAAGAAGGACCAGGGGTTCGAGGATTACACCGCGAGCAACGACCGCTACATGCGCATCCTGGCCCGCATTCGCGAGACGGGCATGTCCGTGTCCGACAAGCTGGGGCACATGGCCGTGCTCGCCCTCTACAAGGTGGACGAGTTCCAGAAGTTCATCGTCGCGATGCGCCTGTTCGACCGGCTCGGGTTGGACGAGGCGCGGCGCAAGGAGATATTGACGGACGAGTTCGCCTGCCTCGATTTCGCCATGGACTGGTTTGAACTGATGCTTTTCGAGGACGACAGCCACCTGCAAGGCAAAGGAGCGGAACATGGGACTGCCGAATAATCCCAAGCTGATGAGCGTGCGCACCTTTTTGAAGCGCAAGGCGGAGTTCGCGCCCGGGCACAAGCTGGTCTTCACCAACGGGTGCTTCGACGTGCTGCATCCGGGCCATGTGGATCTGCTCGCCCGCGCCCGCGCCCTGGGCGATTCCCTGATGCTGGGGCTCAACTCCGACGAATCCGTGCGCATGCTCGGCAAGGGGGACGACCGGCCGGTCAACTCCCAGGAGGAACGGGCCTTTGTCCTGGCCGGGCTGGCCTGCGTGGACTACATCGTCATCTTTCACGAATCAACGCCGCTCGAACTGATCAGGGCGGTGCGGCCCCAGGTGCTGGCCAAGGGCGGCGACTGGACCCCGGACAGGATCGTGGGCCGCGAGGTGGTGGAGCAGGCGGGCGGCAGGGTGGTCAGCCTGCCCCTGCTCGAAGGGTATTCCACCACGCGGTTCCTGGAGAGGGTGCGCGGCTAGCTAGGCCGGCCGGTCGGGCAGGGTCACGGTCATGGTCGTGCCGTTTTCCTCGGACGATTCGCAGGCGATGGCTCCGCCCATGGTCTCGGCGATGAGCCGGGCCGAATAGGTGCCGAGCCCGGTGCCGCCGCGCTTGCCCGAGGTGGCGTACTTGTCGAACACCGTGTCGCGGATGTCCTCGGGCACGGGCCGGGCGTTGTGCACGGCCAGGACGACGTTTTCCCCGTCGCGCCGGATGTCCAGGCGCACCGTGTCGCCGAAACCCGATCCCTCCAGCGCGTTCTTCACCAGATTCGAGAGCATGGAATAGAGCAGGGACTCCTCGCAACGCAGCAGGAGGGCGTCGTCCTTGCCCGCCTCGCGTCCATCCAGGGTGACGGCCATCTTCAGTCCGCAGGAGCGGATCGTGTCCGCCTGGTCGGTGACCACGTCCCGGACCACGGCCATCAGGTCGTGCCGTTCGGGCTCGTAGACGTAGTTGCCGGTCTCCATCTTGTACAGGTCGAGCGACATGTTGATCATCTTGAGCAGTTTGTAGCCCGCGCTCTTGATGTATTGCAGCCCCTCGCGCTGTTCGTCGGTGAGGTTGCCGCCGGTGGCCAGGAGCATGGCGGGCAGGCCGATGATGCCGTTGAGCGGCCCCTTGAGGTCGTGGCGCACGATCCGGTTGACGTCCTCGCGCAGCTTTTCCAGCTTTTTCTGCTGGGTGATGTCGATGAAGCTCTCCACCAGGTGCTCGCGGCCGCCGACCATGACCCGGCTGACCGTCTTGAGGATGGGGATGGCCTCGCCTGCGGCGTTGCGCATGATGCGCTCGGCGCTGTCCACGGACTGGCCCAGGTCGAGGACCGGGCAGGCGTTCTCCTGCGCAGGGCAGAAATACTCGGTGCAGCGGTGTCCGATGATCTGGTCGCGGGGAAGTCCCACCATGCGCAGGGCCTGGGGGTTGGCGTCGACGATGAGCCGTTTCCCGGGATCGATGAGCAGCACGCCCGCCTGCATGCCGTCCACGGTGGTGCGCAGCCGTTCGTAGGCTTCGGTCAACTCGGCGGTGCGCTCCTTCACCTGGCGGTCCAGTTCGCGGGCGTGGTTCTCCATGAACCGCTGCACCTCCAGGTTTTCCAGGGCGTGGGCGGCCGAGAGCATGACCACGGAAAACAGTTTGAGCGAGATGTCCGACACCGATTCCTTGCGTTCGGCCAGCCGGGCGACGAACATGCCGCAGATGCGCGAGTGCGTGGCCAGGGCGTGGAACAGCAGGTGGTGTGTCTTGTCGCGGCTCAGGAAGAAGGTCGGGCCGCCCGCCAGCAGGGCGAAGGCGAAGGACTGGTCCGCGATCAGCTCCCGCACCTCGTCGTCCAGGGGCGCGGCCGCCTGTGGCGGATCGGCCAGGACGGGGGTGAAGTCGCGGGTCTGCTCGTCCAGCAGGTAGATGGCTGAGGCGACCAGGGGCAGCATCTTGTGCGCCCGGGCGCAGATTTCGCCGAGCAGGTCCCTGCGGCCGTCGCGCTGCCGGGTGTGGATGGCGAAGGTGCCCAGGTCCCGGGCCAGGTCCAGGGCTTCGAGGGCCGCATTCTTTTCCTCTTCCAGGTAGGCCAGCTGGCGCTCCAGAAAATCCGTTCGCTTGAGGTCGTCCATGGCTAGTCCAGGAATACGGTGAAGAGGTCGTCGATCTGGCGGCGGGCCGTGGTCATGGTCGTGGCCAGGGCGCTTTCCGGCAGCCCGAGCGCCTCCCAGGCCCCGGGCGGGATGGCGTGCACGAATTCGTTGCCCCCGGAACCGTAGCGCATGGCCGTGGCCACCACTTCGGCCACGGCGCAGATGGCCGATTCCACGGTGCAGGCGCATTGTTCGGCGTCGTGGTGGTGGATGGTGGCCCGGACGATGTCTTCGGGGAAATGCCAGGCGGTGAACAGGGTCTGGGCCACCCGGCAGTGGTCGAAGCCGAAGACGCGGCGCTCGGCCGCCTCCAGGGGCACGCCGCTGGCCGTGCTCATGCGCCGGGCGGTTTCGGCGGCTGCGGGCTGCGTCTGGAGCATGGCCAGCCTGCCCACGTCGTGCAGCAGCCCGGCCACGAAGCAGAGGTCCTGGTCCGGGCGGCCCGAAACCTGGGCCGCCAGGATGCGGCACAGGGCGGCGCAGGCCAGGGAGTGCCGCCAGAATTCGGCCATGGTGAACCGGTCGTCGTCCACCCCTTTGAACCGCTCCATGACGGTCACGCCCAGGGCGAGCTGGGTCAGCCCCCGGGTGCCGATCAGGGACACGGCCCGGCTCAGGGAATCGATGGGCTGGCTGTAGCCGTAGAGCGCGCTGTTGACCAGGGCCAGGAGGCGGGCGGCCAGCCCGGGGTCCCCGGCGATGATGTCGGCCAGGGAGCCGGACGAGGAGAGCGGGTTGTGCAGCGCCTCCATGATCCGGTGGTACACGGCCGGGAACACGCCCAGCTCCACGTCGGCGATCAGGAACGCCTCGGCGTCGGCGAAGAGTGGGGCGTGCGGCAGGTTCACCTCGCCCTCGAAGGGCTCGGGCAGCGGCGGCAGTTCGTGGCCCCCGGCCAGGAGGTCGGCATACATGGCGGCGCAGGCCTGCTTCAGGAAGGGCATGGGCGGCACGCGCATGTCCGTGTGGTCGAAGAGGGCGTCGGCGTAGACGCTGCCCGCCATGGCGTGTTCCGGCCGACGGATGCTGACGCCCTCCACGCTGTCCTCGCGCACGTCGGCCTCGGTCACGCCCCAGATGTTGAAGACACGCAGATGCTGCCCGGTGATTGCCGAACCGCCGGGCAGCAGCAGCCGACCGTTGGCTCCCACCACGTCCGAGGCCAGGACCATGCCCGCCCTGAGATCGGTTGCGCAGACTCTCATCCGAATCGCTCCGTGAAATCCCTGGTTTGTTTCGAGGCAGCCGGTCGCCGGTCGCTGAGAATGCGGTCCGGCGTATGATCACCCTATGGAACGGGAAAAGGGCAGGGCAATTATTATTGTCCTGACGGGAAGGGAAAGAATGGGCGGCGTCAGGCGGCCCGGTTGCGTCCGGCCACCTGGGTGCCGAAGAGCTCCCAGGTCTTGAGGAACGTGGCGTCGAAGGTGCGCCGCTCCACGTAATTGCGTGCTTTTTTGCCCATGTATTCCAGGCGTTCCGGGGTGTCCACCAGGTGCAGTACGGCGCGCAGCAGGGCGTCGGCGTCCCCGGCCGGGAAGACCAGGCCGGTCTCGTTTTGCAGCACGTTTTCGCACGGGCCGCCCCGGTCGCTGACGATGACCGGCAGGCCCGAGGCCTGGGCCTCCAGGACCACGTTGCCGAAGGTGTCGGTGGCCGAGGGGAAGACGAACAGGTCGGCCGAGGCGTAGGCCTGGGCCAGAGGCTCGCCCGAGAGCACGCCGGTGAAGGTGGCGGGCACGTTTTTCAGCGAGCGGCGCATTTCCTCCAGGTAGGGTCCGTCGCCGACCACGATCAGCTGGAGGTTGTCGCGCATGCGCGCGGCCTTGCGGAACGCCTCGGCCAGCACGTCCAGCCCCTTTTCCACGGAAACGCGGCCCACGTAGAGCAGCTTGGTCCGGCCCTGGACGTCGTAGCGGTGGTAGAAGCCGTTGCGCTTGCCGGGGTGGAAGCGTTCGGTGTCCACGCCGCGCGGGTAGGTGATGATCTTGCCCGGGTCGATGCCGCGCTCGGCCAGCTCCAGCCGCGTCGCCTCGCTGGGCGCGTAGATGACCTGCATCTGGTTGTAGAACCAGCTCATGTACCGCCAGCAGCCGTCCTCCAGGGCCGCGTCCTCGGTGAACGCGCCCACGTATTCGGGGAAGGCGGTGTGGTAGGTGCCGTGGAAGGGCAGCTTGAGGATCTTGGATATGGCCAGGGCGGCCAGTCCCACCGGGCCGGGCGTGGCGGCCAGGATGCAGTCGTACTCCTGCTCGAAGCAGTGGGTGAGCATCTCCAGGAACGGCGGATAGGCCAGGGTGATTTCCGGGTATTCCGGGACGGAGAACCGGCCCACGGGCCGGAAGCTGACCGAGCCGGGCAGGTCGGCGGACGCGCCGCAGGTGATGACGGTCATGTCCTTGCCGTGGCGGGCGACCATCTGCAACTGCTGGCGGATGGTCCGGGCCACGCCGTTGACCTCGTCGAAGGTGTCGGTGAAGTGGGCGATCTTGAGGTCGCGGGACGGACGCGCCTTGCGCCCTCCCCGGAACCGCTCCAGGCACAGGCGGGAGAAGTCCCGCTCGCTGGAGAAGAGGTCGTAGCCCACGAAATACGGGGCGAGCAGGGCATAGAGCGACCCGGCCGAGCCGATGGAGTGGAAGACGTCGAAGAGGTTGGCCCCGAGCACGGACTCAAGGGTGCGGTCCGCGAACTGGGCGAGCACGCGGTTGGCGGCCAGGGCCACGAACCGGCTCCACTCGCGTTCGAGCACGAGCGCGTCGCGCACCTGGCCCCGGGCGATGGCCATCAGCGCCGGGTCGTGGGCGATGATGTCGGCGGCCTCCTTGAGCAGGGCGTCCTGCACGGTGTCGGCCGGCCCCAGCTCGCGGTGCAGGGTGGCCTTGCCCCGGCCGATGAGCTGGAGGAAGCGGTCCATGAGCCCCTTGCCCGTTTCGTCGCGGCCCGGGTCCAGCGCGCCCCGGGCGAACCGGAAGCACAGGTGTTCGCTGGCCGCATGGCTCATGGAGCGGATGCGCGAGCGGTAGAAGCGGTAGGCGATGCCGTAGAGGTTGTGGGCCATGGTCCTGGGCGTGGCCGGTGTCCCGGCCGGGCGGCAGGTTCCGGCGCGGATGCCCTGGAGTACGTTTTCCACGGTGGGTTCGCCGGGGAAGGCGGTGTGCATGCGCGCGATGTTCAGGGACGAGTGGTCGTCCGAGCCGCCCATGATCGACTTCACCCACGGGGTGTCGCCCACCGGGTCGAGGCCGTGGGCGGCGGCCAGCCGCTCGATGTCGCCGGGGGTGAGCCGGGTCAGGATGTCGCGCACCACCTGGTTCTGGCGGGCATCGCGCGTGCCGTTTTCCTCGAAGACCTCAAAAAGAAGAATCGCCTGCTCGAAGTGGGCAGGCGTCAATCGGTCGTTCACGGCGAACAGGGGGTGCGCCAGGGCATGGGTGATGCCCTGGCCCCGCAAGTACGGGACCAGCTCGAAGACGTTCTCCCGGGCGCGTTGGATGTCGTCGTGCTGGGCCTCGGTGATGTTCCAGGCCAGGACGTGGAGCTTGCACCTGTCCTCGGGGAAATAGGTGGTGATTTCCTCGGAGACGAAGGTGCCGGGCAGGTGCGCGATCTCCAGCCCGCCCCGGATGGTGTTGTGGTCGGTGATGGTCACCAGGTCCATGCCGCGCGCGCGGGCGATGGCGTAGAGGTCGGCGGGCTCGGTGAAGCTCTCCGGGCAGCCGATCTTCTGCAATATCCACTGCGAGGGGCGGGTGGAATACTTGGAGTGGACGTGCAGGTCCACCTTGAATCGCGGTTCTGCCATGGCTGTTCTCCGATGTCTGTTGTCCGCCGGGCTCAGCTGGCGAACCGTTCAAGAATGTGCGAGCGCAAGGCGCGATAAAACGTCAAGGCCGAAGCGTACTGCCTGTACGCGAGGGTTTGATGTTTTTGAGGCAACGCAGCGATCGTGCGTTTTTCAACGGTTCGCCTAGGCGCAGCGGTTCAGGCCGTCTTCGAGCGCGGACTGGCAGCGGACGCACAGCCGGGCCGAGGGGTTGGCCTTGAGCCGGGCCAGGCCGATGGGGCCGCCGCACTCCTCGCAGACGCCGAAGTCGGTCTCGGAAAGCCGCCTCAGCGCGGTTTCCAGCTCGACGATGCGCGCGGAGCGCCGCCGGTGCATGGCCAGGCTCACGCCCTGGCGGGTCAGCTGGCTGGCGAAATCGGTCTCGTCCGGGCAGTTCTCCAGGACAAACGCCTCCCCTTCTTCCTGCTCGGCGAGCACGGCCAGGGTCTGCATCAGGTGGGTGCGGATGGTCTTGCGGTGCATATCGGTCATGCTGTCTGCTCCTGTTTGGAGGATTGATCCGTTGAGCCTGTGTAGCCCCTCCCGGCCGATATTGAATGGCGCTTCGGTTACGGGAGGCCGACGAGTTCGTGGAAGCCGGCGGTGCAAATCCGTGGACGAACCGGGCCGGAACACGGTACTGTGACGCCATGAAATGGATATACGTCATCCTGGCCCTGGTCGCCGGTGCGGCCATGCCGCTCCAGGCAGGCATCAACCTGCGGCTGCGCTATTCCCTGGGCGATCCGGTGTTCGCGGCCCTGGTTTCCTTTGCCGTGGGCGCCCTGGCCCTGGCCGCCTACAGCTTCGCCACCCGGCCCGTGCCGACCCTGGCCATGGCCTCGGGCGCGCCCTGGTGGGCCTGGACCGGCGGCATGCTCGGCGCGTTTTTCGTCACCGTGACCATCGTCCTGGCCGCGAACCTGGGGGCCGCCACCTCCATGGCCTGGCTGCTGGCCGGGCAGTTCGCGGCCGCCCTGGTCCTGGACCATTTCGGGCTGGTCAGCTATGCGGTGCATGGGGTCTCCTGGCAGCGCGTGGCCGGGGTGGCCCTGGTCGTCGTCGGCGCGCTGCTGGTCAACAAGTACTGAGAGGGAAGGGGGAGGCAATGGTCTTTTCCAAGGATCTCGGCGCGGTCTGCCGGATGATCAAGATCGAGCACTCGGTGTTCGCCCTGCCGTTCGCGTTCGCCGGGGCTTTTTTGGCGGCGCGGGGCTGGCCCGGGCTGTGGAACCTGATCGTGCTCACCGTGGCCATGGTCGCGGTGCGTTCCTTCGCCATGGCCTTCAACCGCTACGCGGACCTGGACATCGACCGCGAGAATCCGAGGACGCAGGGGCGGCCCCTGGTCACCGGCGAATTGTCCACCCGGTTCACGCTCATGTTCATCCTGGGCGCGGCCGCGCTCTTCATGGCCGCCTGCGCGCTGATGAATCCGCTGTGCCTGCTGCTCTCGCCCGTGGCCCTCGGCCTGAGCGCCTTCTACAGCTTTTGCAAGCGGATCACCTACTGGTGCCACTTCGTACTCGGATCGGTGCTGGGGCTGGCCCCGGTGGCGGGCTGGCTGTGCGTGGACCCGGCCTTCACGCCGCCTGCGGTCCTGCTCTTCCTGGGCGTGACCCTGTGGGTGGCCGGGTTCGACCTGCTCTACGCCTGCCAGGACGCGGCCTTCGATCGCGAGCGCGGCCTGTGGTCCATCCCGGCCCGGCTGGGCGTCCCGGCGGCCCTGGCCATGTCCAGCCTGAGCCACGCCGTGGCCGCGATCCTGTTCGTGCTGGCGGGGTGGGTGGCGGGTCTGGGCGGCGTTTACCTGGTGGTTTCCGCCGCCATCGGCCTGGTCCTGGTTGCCGAACACCTGCTGGTCAGGCCCGACGACATGAGCCGGGTCAATGTGGCCTTCTTCACCTTGAACGGCGTCATCTCCGTGGTCCTGTTCCTCGGCGTGGCCGTTGATCTGTGGCTGTGCGCCTGATACCGTCGGCCCATGGAGCAGCATTTCACCGCCGCCTATGATTTCCTGTTGCGCTGGCTCGACGCCAATGTGCTGACCTGGGCCACCGCCGTCCAGTGGGGGTGCGTGGGCGGGCTTTATCTCCTGACCGCGCTGTTGTGGCGGGGCTTCGAGCGCCGCCTGTTCGAGCAGGTGGAGCGCAAGGGACTGGGGACCGTGGGGAGGTCTGTGCTTCGCGCCCTGGTGGACGCGGGCAACGTGGCCGCCTTCGTCGTGGCCCTTCAGGTCTGCGCCGGGGTCTTCCGCACGCTCGATCTGCGGCCCGGCGTGCTGGACGGGGCCAGCGACCTGGGCGTGGCCTGGATCGTCATCCGGCTGCTGACCTCGATCATGCCCAACCGTGTACTGGCCAGGGGCGTGGTCACCCTGGTCTGGGCCGTGGCCGCCCTGTCCATCTTCGGCCTGCTTTCACCCATCACCGGTTTTTTGGGCGACCTGCGTTTTTCCGTGGGCGGCGCTTCCTTCAGCGCCCTGGGCGTGACCAAGGGCCTGATCCTGGCCGCCATCTTCCTCCAGGCCGCTTCGTTCACCGTCCGGTTCTTCACCCGGCGCATCGAATCCGCGCGCGAACTGTCCCCCTCGCTCCAGGTGCTGCTGGTCAAGGCGTTCAAGGTCGCGCTGTACACCGGCGCGGTACTCGTGGCCATGTCCAGCGTGGGCATCGACCTGACCAACCTGGCCATTTTCTCCAGCGCGCTCGGCGTGGGCATCGGCTTCGGGCTGAAAACCATCTTTTCCAACTACGTGGCGGGCATCCTGCTGCTCATGGACAGGTCGATCAAGCCCGGGGACACCATCGAGGTCGGCGGGGTTTTCGGCGTGGTTCGCGACATGCACAGCCGCTACACGTCGGTGCTGACCAGAAGCGGCAAGGAACACCTGATTCCCAACGAGTTGCTGATCTCCGGCGAGGTGGTCAACTGGACCTACACCGACCGCAACGTCCGCCTGGAGATCCCGGTGGGCGTGGCCTACGGCTCGGACGTGGAAAAGGCGCTGGGGCTGCTGGTCGAGGCAGCCTCGGGCGTGGGCCGGGTGCTGACCGCTCCCGCGCCGGTGGCCCAGCTGTCCGGGTTCGGCGACAACGCCGTCGATCTGCAACTGCGGTTGTGGATAGCCGACGCGGAGAACGGCGTGTCCAACGTGCGCAGCGACGTGCTCCGGCGCGTCTGGAAGCTGTTCCACGAAAACAGCATCGAGTTCCCGTTCCCGCAGCGCGACGTGCTGCTCAAGCCCGAATCCGCCCTGACCGTGAAGATCGAAAAGGAGCCGAGCCGTGAATAGCGCGCCGACCATCCGCACCATGCGCCGCGAGGACGTGGATTTCGCCATCCGGCTGGCGGCCAGGGAGGGATGGAACCCCGGCCTGTCCGACGCCGAGAGCTTCCGTGCCGCCGATCCCGAGGGCTTTTTCGTCTCCGAGCTGGACGGCCGGCCCGTGGGCGTCATCTCGGCCGTGCGCTACGGCGAGGGTTTCGGCTTCGTCGGACTGTACATCATGGTCCCGGATGCGCGCGGCAAGGGGTGGGGGCTCCAGTTGTGGAACCACGCCATGGCCCACCTGGAGGGCCGCAACGTGGGGCTCGACGCGGTCACGGCCCAGGAGGCGACCTACACCCGCTCCGGCTTCGCCGCCCACTACCGTTCGGCCCGGTACGAGGGCGCGGGCGGCGGCGAGCGGCCCGAAGGCGCGGCGCGGCTGGGCGAAAAGGACTTCGCGGCCGTGGCCGCCTATGACCGCCAGTGCTTTCCCGAATCGCGCGAGTCGTTCCTGCGCGCCTGGCTCGGCGCGCCCGGGGTCCGGGCCTTCGGCGCGCCCGGGGCGGACGGCCTGGCGGGCTACGGCGTGATCCGGCCCTGCGCCAAGGGGTACAAGATCGGCCCGCTCTTTGCCGACGACGCGGCCGTGGCCGACACCCTGTACCGCGCCCTGGCCGCCTCGGTGCCCGGCGAGAAGGTCTACCTGGACGTCATCGAGCCCAACGCGGCGGCCGTGGCCCTGGCGCGGGGGCGCGGCCTGTCCGAGGTCTTCGTCACCGTGCGCATGTACACGGGCGGCGAACCGGCCATGGCCCGGGACAAGATCTTCGGCGTCACCTCCTTCGAGCTGGGGTAGCCATGCGCTGGCTCGGCTGGACCATTCTCGTCATCATACTCCTGGTGCTCTGGGACGTGGCCTGGTGGCTCGGTTTCGGCGTGGCCGGGATGAGCCCCTGGTCGCTCAAGCGGATGGTGGATCTGCACGACGCGCCACTGATCATCGACGTGCGCACTCCGGCCGAGTACCGCTCGTTCCACATTCCCGGCGCGGTCAACGTGCCCTGGCCCGCGACCCTGGCCGAGCTGGCCTACGCCTCGCCCGACCCGAACGCCCCGGTGGCCGTGGTCGGCCTGACCGGGCACCGCTCGCCCCAGGTGGCGCGGCAGATGGCCGCGGGCGGCTACACCGACGTGGCCAACGTGCCCTGGGGCATGCTCGCCTGGAAGCTCATGGGCGGAGAGGTGGTGGAGGGCGACGCCCCCGGCCCGCTGCCCGAACCGTAGCCCGGGCCATTGACCCCGCCCCCCTCCTGCCGTATTTTGCCCGGCATGGACGAAAACCGCGATTCCGGCCCCTCCGTGGGCCAGGTCAGGAAGCAGCACTTCACCTTCGGCAAGGACGGCGACGGGCTGCGGCTCGACTGCGGGCGCACCTTGGCCCCGGTCACCCTGGCCTATGAGACCTGCGGCACGCTCAACGCCGACCGCTCCAACGCCGTCCTCGTCTGCCACGCCCTGACCGGCGACTCGCACGTGGCGGGCTACTACCACCCCGACGACCCCAAGCCGGGCTGGTGGGAGCGCATGGTCGGCCCGGGCAGGCCCATCGACACCAACCGGTATTTCGTCATCTGCTCCAACGTCATCGGCGGCTGCATGGGCTCCACCGGCCCGATGTCGCGCAATCCCGAGAGCAACCACCCTTACGGCGCGCATTTCCCGGTGGTGACCATCGGCGACATGGTCCGCTGCCAGCGGCGGCTGGTGGACCACCTGGGCATCGACCGGCTGCTGGCCGTCATCGGCGGCTCGGTGGGGGGGATGCAGGTGCTGGAGTGGTCCGTGCGCTACCCGGACCGCGTGCGCGCGGCCATTCCCCTGGCCACCACCACCAAGCACTCGGCCCAGGCCATCGCCTTCAACGAGGTGGCCCGCCAGGCGATCATGGCCGACCCCAAGTGGAACCACGGCGACTACTACGAGACCGGCCGCCCGGAGCACGGGCTGGCCGTGGCCCGCATGGTCGGCCACATCACCTATCTTTCGGACGAGTCCATGCGCCAGAAGTTCGACCGGCGGCTCCAGGACCGCTGCGAACTCTCCTTCGAGTTCGAGGCGGACTTCCAGGTCGAGAGCTACCTGCGCTACCAGGGCAACAAGTTCGTGGACCGGTTCGACGCCAACTCCTTCCTCTACCTGACCAAGGCGGCGGACTACTTCAACCTGGAGAACCGGCACGGCGACGGATCGCTGGTGGCGGCCTTCGGCCGGGCGTCCTGCCGCTACCTGGTGGTCTCCTTCACCTCGGACTGGCTCTATCCCACCTACCAGTCGCGCGACATGGTCAAGGCGATGAAGAAGAACGGGCTCGACGTCAGCTTCTGCGAAATCGAGGCCCCCTGGGGACACGACGCCTTCCTGCTGCCCAACGAGCGGCTGGAGAACCTGCTGTGCGGGTTCATCGACCGGGCCGACGCGGATTTCAACGGAGGCGGCCATGCGCTTTGATCTCCAGATCATCGCCTCCTGGGTGGAGCCGGGGGCGCGCGTGCTCGACCTCGGCTGCCGCACCGGCTCGCTGCTGACCCACCTGACCCGGGAGAAGGGGATCAGGGGCACGGGCGTCGAGATCGACGAGCGGGCCGCGGGCGAGGCCATCGCCCGGGGGCTCTCCGTGATCCACGGCGACATCTACGAGGAGATCGAGGACTATCCGGACAACGCCTTCGACTACGTCATCCTCTCCCAGACCCTGCAACAGGTGGCCGATCCGGCCCGGCTGATCCGCGAGATGCTGCGCGTGGGCAGGCGGTGCGTGGTCTCCTTTCCCAACTTCACGCACATCAAGAACCGCTTCCAGATGTTCTTCCTGGGCCGCGCGCCCATCTCGCGCGAACTGCCCTTCCAGTGGCACGATTCGCCGAACATCCACGTCGTGGCCATCGACGACTTCCGCCGATTCTGCCGCGAGCTTTCCGTGCCCATCGTCCGCGAAGTGGCCATCTCCACCCATCATCACGACACCAAGGGGCGGATCATCACCTTCCGGCCCAACCTCTTCGCCACCTTCGGCGTCTTCCTGCTCGGCCAGCCGGAAACCTAGGCGTTTTCCCATGGTCGGCAGATTATAAGGGATTCCTTTTCGGGTTTCGGCTATGAGTGGAAGAAAGCACCGCGAATGACCGGAACGTGAATGACCAGCGACGCCAGAAAGACCAAGGCCCAACTCATCGAGGAACTCGAACGGTTGCGCGGCAGGGGAGGGAATGATTCCTTCCGCCGCCTGTTCGACCTCTCGCCGCTGCCCTGCATGTCGGTGGACGGCCTGTCGCGCCTGCTTTCGGTCAACCGGGCCTGGCTGGAGATGCTCGGCTACCGCGAGGACGAGGTCCTGGGCCGCCGGATCGGCGAGTTCATGGCGCCGGAGTCCCTCGCGCGGCATCGGGAGGTGTTTCCGCGCTTTCTGGCCCAGGGCGAGATCCGCAACCTGGAGTACACGCTGCTGCGCAAGGACGGAGCCGAGGTGGTGGTCAGCCTGGACAGCCGACTGGAGCGCATCGGCGACGAGGTCCGTTCCCACACCATCCTGCACGACATCACCCGCCGCCGCCGGGACGAGGAGCGGCTGGCCGCCAGCGAGGAGCGGTTCCGGGGATTGTTCGAATCCTCGGCCGACGGCATCGTCTATCTCAGCCCCCCCGATACCATCAAGGATGCCAATCCCGCCTTCTGTTCCATCGTCGGCCGCAGCCGCGACGAACTGATAGGGATGAACGCCCATCAGCTTTCCCCCGCTCCCTACGGCGAAAAGGTCCGCAACGTTTTCTGGAACGACGTGGTCGGCAAGGACTGCTGCGGCGAGTACGAGAAGGAGTACATCCACGCCGACGGCCATCTGGTGCCCGCCTCGGTGCGGATATGGGCCATCCGGGGCGAGCGGGGCGCGCCCCTGGGGGCCTGGGCCATCGTCCGCGACCTGACCAGCCAGCGGGCCGCCGCCCGTTCCCAGGAACTCTACCGGCTGCTGGCCGAAAATACCGGGGACGTCATCTGGACCCTGGACAACGAGTTGCGCTTCACCTACGTCAGCCCGTCCATTTACGACCTGCGCGGCTACCGGCCCGAAGAGGTGCTGGGCAAGAGCGTGCTGGCGACCGTGACGCCCGAGTCGCGGGAGCGGATCGAGCGATCGTACTGGAAGCTCGTGGCCGACGAGGCCCGGGGGGCCGAGGCCGAGCCGCAGCTGAGCGAGGTGGAGCTCAGGCGCAAGGACGGGACCCCCCTGTGGGCCGAGGTGGTGGTCCGCATCCTGCGCAACGCCCGGGGCGAGCGCGTGGGATTCATGGGCGCCACCCGCGACATTTCCGAACGCAAACGCATGGAGATCCAGGTCCGCGACAGCGAACGCTCCCTGCGCGCCCTGTTCGAGGCATCGGACGACGCCATGGGACTGCTTTCCCGCGAGGGGAGGCTGCTGACCCTCAACCAGAACATGGCCGCGCTGCTGCGCGTGGAGCGCGGCAAGGCCGTGGGCCGCCCCGTGGCCGAGCATCTTTCCGGCGAGATGGGCCGGAGCTGGCCCGACGCCCTGGAGCGCACCGTCACGGCGGGCATGCCGACCTCGTTCCAGGCCGCCTGCCGGGGCCGGGTTCTCGATGCGGCGCTCTACCCCGTGCCCGACGAGCAGGGCGTGGTGGCCAAGGTGGCCCTGTACGTCAAGGACGTGACCGAGCGCATCCAGGCCGAGCAGGCCCTGGAGCAGCGGGCCGCCCAGTACCGGCGCATCGTGGAGACCGTCAACGAGGGCATCATGGGCCTCGACGCGGGCCGCAGGGTGACCTACGTCAACAAGCGGACCGCCGAGTTTCTGGGCCGTTCCCTGGACGAGATGCTGGGCAGCCCCATAGCCCGCTTCCTGCTCCCCGACGAGCGGGAGGCGCAGGAGGCGCGGTTCCTGGCTTCGGGCGAGGGCGGCCCCGACCGGTTCGAGTGCCGGTTCCTGCGTCAGGACGGCGAAGTGGTCTGGGGGCTGGTTTCTGCCGCGCCGCTGCGGGAGGAGAGCGGCGAGTTCATCGGCGTCTTCACCATGATAGCGGACATCACCGAGTCCAAGCGCGCCGAAGAGCGGCTTCGGGAGAGCGAGGCCCGCTACCGCAACATCTTCGAGAACTCGGTGGAGGGGCTGTACCAGTCCACCCCCGAAGGCCGGTTCGTCAGCGTGAATCCGGCCCTGGCCCGCATCTTGGGCTACGATTCGCCCGGGGAGGCCATGGCGGACATCCGGGACATATCGGCGCAGCTCTATGCCGACCCCGACGCCCGGGACCGCATGCTGGAGGCCCTGAACCGCGACGGCGAGATTCACGAATACGAGGTCCTGCTCAAGCGGCGGGACGGCGGCATCCTATGGGTCTCGGAGAACGCCCGGGTCGTGGTCGGCGAGGACGGTCTGCCGACCCTGTACGAAGGCAGCATGGTCGACGTCTCCGAGCGCAAGCGGACCGAGGAGGCCCTGCGCCTGACCCAGTTCTCCGTGGACATCGCGCCCATCGACATCTTCTGGGTGGACCGGGGCGGCCGGTTCGTCTACGTCAACGAGAGCGCGTGCAGGAATCTCGGCTACACCCGGGAGGAGATGCAGGACCTGCACGTCTACGACATCAACGTCGACCTGGACGCCAGCGGGTGGAAGCCCTACCTGGCCCAGCGGCGCATCCAGAACACCAGGAGCTTCGAGGCCATGCACCGGCGCAAGGACGGATCGGCCTTCGTCGTCGGCATCACCAGCCACTACCGGCGCTACGGCGGCCAGGAGTTCCTCTTCGCCTACGCCTACGACCTGACCGAACGCAAGAAGTCCGAAGAGGCGCTCCGGCGCAGCCGGGAACTGCTCAACGAGGTACAGCTCATCAGCCGCACCGGCGGATGGGAGTTCGACCTGGCCACCAACGAGATGCACTGGACCGACGGCCAGTACCGGCTGCACGGGGTCGAGCCCGACGGCAGCGTGCTCCGGCTGCGCGACTATCTGGGGCGGTTCGTCCACCCCGGCGACCGGGCCGCGCTGGCCGAGTCCTTCAGCCGGGTCATCAAGCAGAAGGCCCCCGTGGAGATCGAGTACCGGCCGAGGACTTCCGGCGGCGAGGAACGGATCCTGGTGGGCAAGGCCATCCCGGACAGGGACGAGCGCGACGTGGTCTGGCGCGTCTACGGCTCCATCCGGGACGTGACCCAGGAACGGCAGGCGGCCAGGGAGCTGAGGCAGTCCCACGAACGGCTCCTGACCATCCTCGACGCCATGGACGCGGACATCTTCGTTTCCACTTTGGACGGCGAGCAGGTGCTCTTCATGAACGCCCACATGCGCCTGGCCCAGAACGCGCCCTCGGAGGGCGTTTCCTGTCGCGAGTTGCTCGTCGACGATCCGGACCAGTGTCGCGACGGCCGCTCCATCCTCCTGAACGAGGCGGGGGAGCCCGTGGGCACGGTGGTCAACGAGCGGTACCACCCCGGCGCCAAGCGCTGGTATCTCGATCACGACCGCGCCATCCGCTGGCTGGAAGGGGAGATGGTGCACCTGCACATGGGGGCGGACATCACCGAGCTGAAGACCATGGCCGAGGAGCTGCGCGTGGCCATGTCCGAAGCCAAGGCCGCCAGCCTGGCCAAGAACGAATTTCTCGCCAACATGAGCCACGAGATACGCACCCCCCTCAACGGACTGCTCGGCATGCTCCAGATCCTTCAGTTCTCGGCGCTGGACGCGGAGCAGCGCGACTGCCTGGAAACGGCCGTGGATTCCGGCCGCAGCCTGCTCCAGATCCTCAACGACATCCTGGACCTGTCCAAGGTCGAGTCCGGCAAGCTGGAGCTGGAGTCGCAGCCCTTCGAGCTGGGCGAAGTGCTCGAATCCGTGGTCTCGGTCTTTCGCCACCAGGTGGAGGGGCGCGGCCTGGCCATTTCCTGGACAATCGACGAGTCCCTGCCGCGCCATTTCCTCGCGGACAAGGGGCGGCTGCGCCAGATCCTGTTCAATCTGGTGGGCAACGCCGCCAAGTTCACCGAAAAGGGGCGGATCGAGGTCGAAGCCTATCCGCTTCCCGTGGAGGCCGTCGACCACCGCTCCCGGGTGTTCTTCTCCGTATCCGATACCGGCATCGGCATCCCCGACGACAAGCTGGACGCGGTGTTCGATCCCTTCACCCAGGTGGACGGCTCGTCCACCCGCAAGTATCAGGGCACCGGCCTGGGGCTGGGCATCGTCCGCCGCCTGGTCACGCTCATGGGCGGCAATGTCTCCGTTGTCAGCGATATGGGCCGGGGAACCGTGGTGGGCTTCACCATAGCGGCGGGCAACGCGGCGGTGGACGCCGGAAGCGCGGACGGCGACACGGCCCGCGTCAAGGCCGGGGGCCTTTCCGTCCTGGTCGCCGAGGACGAGCGCATCAACCGTGTGGTGGTCGAGCAACTGCTCGGCAGGCTCGGCCACCGGGTGGTCTGCGTGGAAAATGGGGAACAGGCCCTGGATGCGCTCAGGGCCGGACGGTTCGATTGCGTGCTCATGGACATCCAGATGCCCGGCCTGGACGGCCTGGCCACCACCCGCGCCATCCGCGAAGAGCTGCATCTCGCCCTGCCCGTCATCGCCCTGACCGCCCACGCCATGAAGGGCGACCGCGAGCGGTTTATGGCTTCGGGCATGAACGGCTACGTGTCCAAGCCTTTCGACCTCACCGGGCTTGAATCCGAACTCCAGCGCGTCATGGCCGGACATCAAGCCTGATCCCGCCTTCTCGCCACCAAGCCTGCACCCCCCCCTCGCACCCCGCGAAGCGGCGATAAAGAGTTTGGGAGGGGTGATGGGGTTGGGAGA
>JAZHDH010000034.1:0-7293 GCA_036584335.1 Pseudodesulfovibrio sp.
GTCATGCGCCCGGTGCTGGCCCAGAAAGGCGACACCCTGCCGGTCAGCGCCTTCTCCAAGGACGGCACCATGCCCGTGGGCACCGCCCGCTTCGAAAAACGCGGCGTGGCCATCAACGTGCCCGAATGGATCGCGGACAACTGCATCCAGTGCAACCAGTGCGCCTTCGTCTGTCCCCACTCCGCCCTGCGCCCGGTGCTCGTCGCCGACGAAGACCTGAAGAACGCCCCGGCCGCCTTCCGCGCCGTCGAGGCCAAGGGCAAGGACGTCAAGGGGCTGAACTACCGCCTCCAGGTGGATGTTCTGGACTGCCTGGGCTGCGGCAACTGCGCCGACATCTGCCCGGCCAAGGACAAGGCCCTGGTCATGAAACCCCTCGCCACCCAGGCCGATGCGCAGGCCCCCAACTGGGACTTCGCGCTGGGCCTGCCCTTCCGCAACGCCTTCAAGCGCGACACGGTCAAGGGCTCCCAGTTCCGCCAGTCGCTGATGGAATTCTCCGGCGCGTGCTCCGGCTGCGGCGAAACCCCGTACGTCAAGGTGCTGACCCAGCTCTTCGGCGAGCGCATGCTCATCGCCAACGCCACGGGCTGCTCCTCCATCTGGGGCGCGTCCGCGCCGACCACGCCCTACTGCGTCAACGCCGAAGGCCACGGCCCGGCCTGGGGCAACTCCCTGTTCGAGGACGCCGCCGAGTTCGGCTTCGGCATCGAAATGGGCGTCAACAAACGCCGCCAGACCCTGGTCGAGCGCTGTGAGGCCGCTCTGCAAACCGTCGACGGCACGGCCAAGGCCGCCATCGAAAACTGGCTCGCGGCCAGGGACGACGCCGAGGGCTCCGCCGAGGCCGGCACAGCGCTCAAGGCCGCCCTTGCCGGGACGGCCGACGAGACCCTCGCGGCCATCGCGGCCGACGCGGACCTCTTCACCAAGAAGTCCGTCTGGGTCTTCGGCGGCGACGGCTGGGCCTACGACATCGGCTTCGGCGGCCTGGACCACGTCCTCGCCTCGGGCAGGGACGTGAACATCCTGGTCATGGACACCGAGGTATACTCCAACACCGGCGGCCAGTCCTCCAAGGCCACCCCGCTGGGCTCCATCGCCAAGTTCGCCGCAGCGGGCAAGACCACCGGCAAGAAGGACCTGGGCCGCATCGCCATGACCTACGGCTACGTCTACGTGGCCTCGGTGGCCATGGGCGCGGACAAGCAGCAGTTGCTCAAGGCCTTCAAGGAGGCCGAATCCTACAACGGCCCCTCCCTGATCATCTGCTACGCGCCCTGCATCAACCAGGGCATCAAGAAGGGCATGGGCAAGACCCAGCTCGAACAGAAACTGGCCGTCGATTCCGGCTACTGGCCGCTCTACCGCTACAACCCCGAGCGGGCGGCCCAAGGCGAGAATCCCTTCATCCTCGATTCCAAGGCCCCGGACGGCTCCCTCCAGGCATTCCTGTCCGGCGAAAACCGCTACGCCATGCTGGAGCGCTTCCACCCGGAGCAGTCCAAGGCGTTCCGCGACCGGATCGAGAAGGACTACGCCAAGCGCTACGCCCTGCTCACCCGCCTGGCCGAGGCCTACACCGGTCCGGCCGCGCCGGGGCAGGAAGCCGAAACGTGCGGCGCGAGCGCCGAAAATCCCGGCTCCGGCGAGCCGTGCGACGACGGCAGATAACCGAAAGTAACGTGGGCGATACTTTGTGACCGCAACATAAAGATATCCGTTCCCAGTGGACCGTCGTCCATGTTACGGGCTCCCCGCCGACTGCGGGGAGCCCTATCTTTTGGCGGCACAGCCGTGGCGATCCGGTTTGCCGCAAGCAACGGCGCAGCCGGTCGCGGGGAGGCTTCGGCAGCGCAGGCTGCGGCAGGCACATGGCGATCTCAAGGTGGCGCGCCGAATCGGCGTCTGGCGCCTCGGGGCACGAATGCGCACAGGAAGAGTCGCCTCCATGGGGCGAGAGACGGCCCCCCCCCATGAACGGAAAAGGGGCCGGGCGATTGCTCGCCCGGCCCCGTGATTTCGCTTGGGTTCGGAACTAGTCCTCGTCCTCGGGAACGTACTCGGACACGGCGCATTCCGTGGTCAGCAGCATCGACGACACGCTGGCCGCGTTCTGCAGGGCGATGCGGGTCACCTTCTTCGGGTCGATGATGCCTTCCTTGACCAGGTTGACGTACTCGCCCGTGGCGGCGTTGAAGCCGTGGTCGCCCTTGAGCTCCTTGACCTTCTCCACGATGACGGCGCCTTCCAGGCCGCAGTTGTTGGCGATCTGCTTCAGGGGCTCCTCGATGGCGCGGGCAATGATCTCCACGCCCGCCTGCTCGGTGTCCCCGCCCGCCTTGAGCTTGGCCAGGACCTTGCCGGCGCGCACCAGGGCGGTGCCGCCGCCGGGCACGATGCCCTCGTCCACGGCCGCGCGGGTCGCGTTGAGGGCGTCCTCCACGCGGTCCTTGCGCTCCTTCATCTCCATCTCGGTGGGCGCGCCGACCTTGATCACGGCCACGCCGCCGACCATCTTGGCCAGCCGCTCCTGCAGCTTCTCGCGGTCGTAGTCGCTGGTGGAGTTGGCCACCATGTTCGAGATCTCCCCGCAGCGGCGCTCAATGGCCTTCTTGTCGCCCGCGCCGCCCACGATCAGGGTGTTCTTCTTGCCCACCACCACGCGCTTGGCGGTGCCGAAGTCGCCGGGCTTGATGGATTCCAGGGTGGTGGCGGTGTCTTCGCTCACCGGGGTGGCGCCGGTCATGACCGCGATGTCGCGGATCATTTCCTTGCGCCGGTCGCCGAAGCCCGGGGCCTTGACCGCGCAGACGCGGATGGCGCCGCGCATGGCGTTGATGGTGATGCCCGCCAGGGCCTCGTTTTCGACCGTCTCGGCCACGATCAGCAGCGGCCGGCCGGCCTTGGCCACGGCCTCCAGGATGGGGACCAGCGGCTTGATGTTGGAAATCTTGCCCTCGGAAAGCAGGATGAACGGCTTTTCAAAGACGGATTCCTGCTTGTCGTGGTCGGTGACGAAATAGGGGGAGAGCCAGCCGTTGTCCCACTGCATGCCCTCGACCACGCTCAGTTCGGTGGTCAGCCCCTGGGATTCCTCCACGGTGATGACGCCGTTGTCGCCGACCTTCTCCACGGCCTCGGCCAGGATGGTGCCGATGGTCCCGTCGTTGTTGGCGGAAATGGTGCCGACCTGGGCGATCTCGGAGCTCTTCTTGACCGGCCTGGCCATCTTGTCGAGCTCGGCGACCACGGCCTCCACGGCCTGGTCGATGCCGCGCTTGAGGGCCATGGGATTGCGCCCTGCGGCCAGCAACTTGACGCCTTCGTTGAAGATGGCCTGGGCCAGCACGGTGGCGGTGGTGGTGCCGTCGCCCGCGATCTCGTTGGTCTTGGAAGCCACTTCCTTGACCATCTGGGCACCCATGTTCTCGAGCTTGTCCTCAAGGGTGATCTTCTCGGCCACGGTCACGCCGTCCTTGGTCACCTGGGGAGCGCCCCAGGTCTTTTCCAGCATGACGTTGCGGCCCTTGGGGCCGAGGGTGACCTTGACGGCGTCGCCGAGGATGTTGACGCCGCGCTGCATGCCCTCTCGGGCTACCGCTTTGTAATCGATGTTTTTAGCTGCCATGGTATTTCAGTCCTGTGCGATGTACGGTTTCGCGGGGGTTAGGCGAAAACGCCGAGGATGTCGTCTTCCTTCATGATGACCAGTTCTTCGCCGTCCATGGTGAACTCGCTGCCCGCATATTTGGCGAACAGGATGGCGTCACCCTTCTTGACGGTCTTGCAGTCGGGACCGGCGGCCAGGACTTCGCCCCCCTGGGGCTTTTCCTTGGCGGAATCCGGGATGTAGATGCCCCCGGCGGTCTTTTCCTCTTCTTCCTTCCTCTTGACGATCACGCGATCATGCAGCGGTTTCAGGGCCATTGGCTATTCTCCTTATGAAAGACTTGCCGCCCGGAGGCGGCCGTTGGTATCGACTGGGAACCAAGATAAGAACGTCGCCCGCCATGTCAACAGCTCGAAACCAACTTTTTCCCGGCCCGTTTCCGCCCGCCCTTGATAAGAGGCCCGAAGACCGGTACCACTCTAGGAGAAGAATCAGAAAACGAAACGATACAAGGAGAAGGACGGCATGGAGTCCGATCTGAGACGCCTGGTGGTGGTGTCCAACCGGCTGCCGGTGGCGCTCAGGCAGGAAGAAGGCCAGTGGACGGTGCAGGCGGGCGCGGGCGGCCTGGTCACGGCCCTGGCCCCGGTGCTGCGCAACAGGGGCGGGGTGTGGATCGGCTGGTCCGGCTCGCCGGACCCGGACATCGACGTGGACGGGCTCCTGGCCGACTTCTCGGCCGACGCCGGGTACGACCTCTACACCGTGCCCCTGACCCGCGAGGAGGTGGACGGCTACTACTTCGGTTTTTCCAACGAGATCGTCTGGCCGTTGTTCCACGACCTGCAGACCCGCTGCCGGTTCGACCCGGAATACTGGCGCAGCTACCTGGACGCGAACTTCAGGTTCGCCGAGATCGTGGCCCGCAAGACCACGCCCGACGACTACGTCTGGATTCAGGACTACCACCTCATGCACCAGGCGTTCTTTCTCAAGTCCATGGGCGTGCGGCGGCATACCGGATTCTTCCTGCACATCCCCTTTCCCCCGCCCGACATCTTCATGAAGCTGCCCTGGCGCTGGAAGGTGATCCAGGCCCTGACCGAATACGACCTGGTCGGGTTCCAGACCCTCCAGGACCGGCGCAACTTCGCCGAGTGTCTGCGCCGCCTCATGCCCGAAGTCCGCATCAGCGGGCGCGGCGGGGTGGTCGCCGTGGATCTGGGCAACCGCCGCTTCCGGCTCGGCGCTTTCCCCATATCCATCGATTTCAACCAATTCGACACGATGGCCGCCCGTCCCGACGTGGCCGGGGAGGCGTTCAGGATCAAGGAGGCGCTGCGCCACCGCAAGATCATCCTCGGTGTGGACCGGCTCGACTACACCAAGGGCATTCCCGAGCGCATCCGTTCGGTCCAGACCCTGCTGCGCTGCTACCCGGACATGATCGGCCGCTTCAACTTCGTGCAGATCGCCGTGCCCAGCCGCGAGGAGGTGGGCGACTACCAGGAGCTTCGGACCGAAATCGAACAGATCGTCGGCCGGGTCAACGGCGAGTTCTCCTCTCCCGACTGGGTGCCGGTCCATTATCATTACAGGAGCCTGCCCCACGACGAGCTGGTGGCCTACTACGCGGCGGCGGACATCGCGCTGGTCACGCCGCTTCGGGACGGCATGAACCTGGTGGCCAAGGAGTACTGCGCGTGCAGCACGGACGGCGACGGCGTGCTCATCCTGAGCGAGTTCGCCGGGGCGGCCGCCCAGTTGCAGCGCGACGCCTATCTGGTCAATCCCTACGACACCGAGGGCGTGGCCAAGGCGCTGCACCGCACCCTGCACTGGGACAAGACGCAGCGCGTGGAACACATGGCCCGGCTGCGGGAGCAGGTGCGGCGCAACAACATCTTCCGCTGGGTGGATTCCTTTCTCAAGGCGGGCATCAGCCGCAAACTGGGCGATTTCCCGGAAGTGGACGCCATGCGCTACGAACGGGGCTAGGCGGGATGCTCACGCTCAGGTGTGCGGCCTGCCGCCGCAAGCTCTGGAAATATAAGAAAATCGGACCGGGCGAACTGCACCGCTGCCACAAGGACCGCATCGGGAAGGTCTGGCAATTGGAGGAGCGGGACGGCAAGGTCTGGTGCGCCTGCGGCCGGGCCGTGGGCATCGACCGGGGCGGCCACTACACCATGGACAGGAAGGCGTTCACCTGCGCGGGGACCAAGGATTCGGGTTGAATGGCCGGGCGAAGGCCGTGATCGCGGGCTGCGCTTCCGCCGTCGGGGAGGCTATTCGCCCTCGCCGAAGAAGGCGAAGTTGTCCTTGCCGCAGTGCTTGACCTTGTACATGGCCTTGTCCGCCGCCTCGAGCAGCGAGGCCATGTCGCGGCCATGCTCCGGGTAGGTGGCCACGCCCATGGACGCGCCCGTGGTCACGCGCTGGCCGTCGATGACGTACTGGGAGCGCAGCCGTTCCACGATCTGCCCGGCCATGCCCGCCACGAAGTCGCGGTCCGCGCCGCGCTGGAGGATGACGATGAACTCGTCGCCGCCCAGCCGATAGGTGGAGCCATGCTGGCCGACCACGTAGCTCATGCGCCGGGCGGCCCGGGCGAGCAGGGCGTCGCCCGCCTTGTGCCCCAGGTTGTCGTTGACTTCCTTGAACCCGTCCAGGTCGATGAACAGGATGGCCACCCGGGCGCTCGCCTCCTGGGCGTTGTCCAGCATGTCGGGCAGATCCTCCTCCAGGGCGAGGCGGTTCTTGAGCCCGGTGAGGACGTCGCGATAGGCCAGGCGCGCGGCGTCCGACTCCCTGGCGGGGTCGTGCACCGTACAGAAATAGGCGTTGTGGTCGGGCGAGAAGATCGCGTTCCAGTTGAGGCGGATGTGCTCGCCGTCGCCGCGCAGGAAGCGGAAGGAGAAGGTGGTGGACCCGATGTCGGAGGTGATCAGTTTCTGCATGTCGGCCAAGGCGCGTTCCCGGTCGTCGAAGTGGATGTATTCCATCAGGTAGGAGCCCTGCAACTGCTCCCGGCTCAGGCCCGTACTCTTTTCCCAGTGGGTGTTCACGTCCTCGATCTGGCCTTCGAGCGAAATCACGGCGCACATGTCCGGCGAAAGCGAAAGCCAGGCATAGCGCTCCACGTAGAACAACCTTTCCAGGATGTACGGATCGTTGCACTCGTTGATGATCCAATCGATGTCCATGGCCGTTTCCATACAATGTTTACTGTTCGCATGCCAGCGAAATAGGAATCCGTCACCAAACTTTTGCGGCAATGGGCCGCCGTGTCCGGGAAAACGGGTTGACACGCAGGCCCGTGTTCTGGAAAGTGCTTGGAGTTGTACACGCCATCCGGAGGAGATCGTGAAAACCATCCTGTCCCTTTCCGCCCTGCTGTTCGCCATCCTGCTCGCGGCCCCCGCCGTCCAGGCCCAGAGCAAGCAATGCAACGCCATTCCCTGGGGCGAACCCATCTCCGCCGTGGAGCAGATCGAGTATTCCCACACTGCGGGCGGCATCCGCTATTACAAGGTGACCAAGGTCGAGGCCTGCGGCGTGTCCAAGATCGAAGACACGCGCGTGACCTACGCGTTCCGCGAGAACAGGCTCTATGCCACCATCATCGAGATCGACAAGGCCAAGGACGTGAAGCGGGTCATCACCCTGCTCATGGACGA
>JAZHDH010000035.1:0-7234 GCA_036584335.1 Pseudodesulfovibrio sp.
TGGCCCGGATGCGCTCGCCGGTGTCCACGGCCCGCTTGTCCAGGACGATGTCCACACGGCGGTTCCTGGCCCGGTTCTCGGGCGTGTTCTGCGGGTAGAAGGGCATGAACTTGCCGAACGCCTCCACCCGGAGCATGTCCGGCCGCATGCCGCGGTCGATCAGGTGGCGGTAGACGGCCAGGGTGCGGCTCAGCGAAAGCTTCCAGGAGAGGTCGGGCACCCGTGCGTCGTCGTCGGGCTGGTAGTCGAGCCCCAGCTCGTCACGGAGCTCGGCGGTGTGCCCGGCCAGCAGCAGCGGGTACTGCACCTGGGCGAAGACGGGCATGAACCGGTCGAGCACGCCCTTGCCCTCCTCGGTCAGCGCGCCGGAGTCCGGGGCGAAGAGCAGGCTGGAGTTGATCGAAAGGATCTGGACGAACCGGTTGGAGCGGAAATCGAGGTCCTTCTCCATCTCCTCCCAGTTCAGCTCCTTGAGCGGCTCGAGGTCGCCGGTGTCGATGGGGCCGGGCTCCACCGTCCGCCGGGTGTCCTTCTTGGAGAAGACCTCGTAGCTGGCGTTCTGGAAGCCGAAGGTGCCGATGATCGAGCCGAGCGCCACCAGCTTGCGCCGGGCGTCGACCTGCGACATGGAGACCAGGAGCACGAAAAAGGTCAGCATCAGGGTCATGACGTCCGAGAACGTGATCATCCACGGAGGCATCTCCTCGCAGACCAGTTTTTTCTGCTTCTTCGCCATGACGCGTTCCCCTGCGCCGCCCGGACGGGACTAGTCCGTGGAGACCCGGTCCTTGGGCGGCAGGTAGCTGTTGAGCTTTTCCTCGATGATGCGCGGGTTCTCGCCCTTGGAGATGGCCAGGATGCCCTCCATGATCATCTCGCGCAGCAGGACCTCCTCCTTGCTGCGCGCCTTGAGCTTGCCGGACATGGGGTTGAACAGCAGGTTGGCCAGCAGCGCGCCGTAGAGGGTGGTCAGCAGGGCCACGGCCATGGCCGGGCCGATAGTGGACGGGTCGGACATGGTCTGGAGCATCTGCACCAGGCCGATGACCGTGCCGATCATGCCCATGGCCGGAGCCAGGGTGCCCATGACCGCCACCACGTCCGCGCCCATGGCGTGGCGCTCGGAAAGATAGGATATCTCGGTCTCCAGAATCTCCTGGATGGTCTGGGGCTCCAGGCCGTCCACGGTCAGTTGCAGCCCCTTGCGCATGTAGTCGTCGTCGATCTCCTTGATCAGCGGCTCCAGCGAAAGGATGCCCTCGCGGCGGGCGCGGTTGGCGTAGTCCTTGAAACGCTCGATGACGTCCTGGGGCGATTCCAGGTTGGAAAAGAAGGTGTTCTTGATGACGCCGATGACGCCGATGACGTAGCTCATGGGATAGTTGACCAGGGCCGCGCCGAGGGTGCCGCCGATGACGATGAAGACGGAGGGGATGGAAACGAAGATCATCAGGCTGGAACCGGTCAGAATGGCCGACACCACGAGCCCGAACGAGAGGACGATTCCGATTATTGTCCCGAGATCCATACCTAACCCCTGCTAACCGCCGGTTGTCACCTGGGAGGCCTGCTCCCGAAAATCCGCGTCCCTATCCGCACCAGGGTCGCCCCCTCCTCCACGGCCGGGACGAAGTCCCCGGTCATGCCCATGGAGAGATGGGGCAGCGCCACGCCGAGCCTTCGCTCCAGCGCGTCCTTCAGCTCCCGCAGCCGCGCGAACACGGGCCGCGCCCGCTCGGGCTCGTCGAAAAACGGCGGCATCGTCATCAAGCCGACGAGCCGCAGCCCTTGGGCCGCCATGGCCTCCTCCGCCAGCTGCGGAAGGCTTTCCACCGTGATTCCGGACTTTTGAGACTCTCCCGCAATGTTCACCTGGATGAGAATGTCCTGAACCACCCCGAGGCTTGCCGCCTTTTTATGCAACGCCTGCGCCAGCTTGGGTGAATCCACGCTGTGCACCAGGCTGAAATTCCCGGCCACGAACCGCGCCTTGTTCGACTGCAGCCCGCCGATGAAGTGCCAGCGCACCGGCACGTCGGCCAGGGCCGCCTGCTTGTCCACGGCCTCCTGCACGTAATTCTCGCCGAAATCCACCTGCCCGGCCCCGGCCAGGTCGCGGATGTCCGACGCCGGGTGCAGCTTGGACACGGCCACCAGGGTCACGTCCTCCGGCCGCCGTCCGGCCCGCTCGGCCGCGCGGGCCAGCGTTTCCAGCACCTCGTCCCGCCGCCCGGCCAGTTCCCTGCTTCTCTCGCCCATGACTCCCCAGTGAATTCCGGACCTTAGGCTTCGTCTGTCCTTATCGGCCCTTTCCATTGATTAGTTTAATTAATTAATGAATTTTTTGCACGCGCCGCCGCTAAGCTATCCTATAGCACGACCCGGACCCGTGTAACCACCCGAAATAGAGAAAAATTCACACTCAACAAAAACACCTGCTTTTTCAAATTTTTAGTCTAGATTTTCTCTATATATCGAGCTTCATCGGGCCGCCGCCCCCTTGTCAGGGAGCGCAAACCGGTGCATTGTCTCGCCAAGGTCTGTCCACCGATAACTACCAAGGGTCCTTCATGAACGAGAATTACTTCCCAATCTTCTACCGAGGGATGCCGGGGCAGTTGGCGGAGCTGTCCCTGGACGAAATGGTCCCCTACATCCAGAACCACCTCTACAACTACCTGGTGGACGACAACGTCGGCGCCTGCTTCATCGACCGGCTGGGCAACGACCCCAACGGGCTGCATCACCCGGGCTGCCGCAAGTACCTCCTCTACCTCCTGGACAAATGCATCCAGATGCGGCCCTTCCGCACCGGACTGCTCGACGCCATGGTCCGCCTGGCCAAGGACGAACGGAGCAAGGCCAAGCTCCAGGTGATCAACGCCCTGCACACCGAGGAGGAGACCTTCAACCTCATCCTCGGCCTGAGCCTGAGCCAGCACCTTGACGATATCCGCCAGTTCCTGACCGACCTGCTGCGCAGCCAGCGCAGCCACGTCTCGGCGGCCCAGTACGCCCTGTACGCGGACAAGGCGGCGGGCACCCTGCCCGGCCCCTGGATCGAGACATTCAAGTGCCCGGCCAGCCTGCGCGCCGAGTGGCAGATCAACCTCTTCGCGCACTACGCGGGCATCTGCGCCTGGGGCCAGGCCATGAAGCTGTGGCCGACCCTGGACCAGTCGCTGATGCGCGAGGTCGCCTTCAACCACGCGGGCGACATGTTCGCCGCCGTGGGCGAGACCGAAGAGGCCCTCAAGTGGTACCGCAAGTCCGTGGAGCTCGATCCGCAGCAGACCCCGATTTTCCTGCGCATCCGCGAGCTCGAATCCCCCTTCAGGCCCGACCATTCCCTGTTGGGAAAGAAGAAGGTCGCCGTCCTGCTCTACTCCTGGAACAAAGCGGACGTCCTGGCCCACACCCTGGACAGCCTGAGCCGGTCGGACATCGGCCCGGCCGACATCCACGTCCTGCTCAACGGCTGCAGGGACAACAGCCTGGAGCTGGTGGAGAAGGCACGCGAGAAATTCCCGCACAACACGCTGACCATCCACGAGCTGCACGTCAACATCGGCGCGCCCGCAGCCCGCAACTGGCTGATGAACCTGCCCGAAGTGCAGGCCACGGACTACATCGCCTTCCTCGACGACGACGTCGAGGTGCAGCAGGACTGGCTGGCCCAATTCCTGACCCTGGCCGAGGCCGATCCCCAGGTGGCCGTGGTCGGCTGCAAGATCGTCAACCCGGGCGAGACCGTGAACCGCATCCAGTACCTGTGCCGCTACGTGGCCATCGCCGACCACGGCCTGCTCAAGGTCAGCCTGGATGCCCCGAACACGACCTACGACACCGGCACCTACGCCTTCAACCGCGAGACGCGCTCGGTCATGGGCTGCCAGCATCTGCTGCGCACCAGCGCCCTGGCTGCGGCCAAGCACGGGTTCGACATCCGCTTCTCCCCCTCGCAGGTGGACGACATCGAGCACGACCTGGCCCTGTGCCTGGCCGGATACAAGGTCATGTACTGCGGCACGGTCACCTGCCGCCACCTGCAGGGCTCCGGGGTCAAGCCCTTCCAGGAGTTCGACCCCCCGCGCACGGGCAACGTCATGGGCAACGACATCAAGCTGTTCTTCAAGTACTACCACGACCTGCCCCGGCTGAAGGCCCTGGACAACCTGAGCATCGACCTGGGCGTGCCCAGGCCCTCGTTCTAGCGAATCGGCATTCCGAGGCGCGGCCCCCTGCGGGAACCGCGCCTTTTTCCGCGCGTTTTCACCCCCGGAGTCGGGAAAACCTCCCATTCTCCATATAAAGAGGGTTGACGACCGGCCCGATAACCGGGCATAGGTCCCCCTCAAAGCGCGCCGCGCTCCCTTCCGGGACGGCGGCCCCATCATAACCGGTCGTTGAGGCGGTTGCGTTTCCCCCGACAGCACGACCACGAGCACGCCATGCCGAAAGATCTGATCATCGTCGAGTCCCCCGCCAAAGTGAAAACCATCTCCAAGTTCCTGGGCAAGGACTACGTCGTGGACGCCTCCGTGGGCCACGTCCGCGACCTGCCCACCCGCGACCTCGGCGTGGACGAGGAAAACGGCTTCGCCCCCCAGTACGAGGTGATCAAGGGCAAGGAGGAAGTGGTCCGCCGGCTCAAGGCCGCAGCGGGCAAGGCCGGGACCGTCTACCTGGCCCCCGACCCCGACCGCGAGGGAGAGGCCATCGCCTGGCACGTGGCCGAGCTGCTCAAGCCGGTCAACGACAACATCCGGCGCATCCAGTTCAACGAGATCACGCCCCGCGCGGTGAAGGAGGCCCTGGAGCATCCCCAGGACCTGAACGAGGACCTGTTCGATTCGCAGCAGGCCCGGCGCATCCTGGACCGGCTGGTGGGCTACAAGATTTCCCCGATCCTGTGGAAGAACGTCAAGCGCGGCATCTCGGCCGGGCGCGTGCAGTCCGTGGCCCTCAAGCTCCTGGTGGAGCGCGAAAAGGAGCGCCGCGCCTTCAAGGCCGATGAATACTGGCCGTTCAAGGTCCTGCTGGCGGGCGAAAACCCGCCGCCGTTCTGGCTGGACCTGCACAAGCTCGACGGCAAGGCGGTCAAGCCCGGCGCCAACCACATCGGCAACCAGGCCGATGCCGAGGCCCTGCACCTGACTCTGGGAAAAGGCCCCTTCACCGTGGAATCGGTGCAGGAGAAGCAGCGCAAACGCAGCCCCCTGCCGCCGTACATCACTTCCACCCTGCAACAGGACGCCAACCGGCGCATGGGCTTCTCGGCCAAGCGGACCATGTCCATCGCCCAGAAGCTCTACGAAGGCGTGGAGCTCGGCGCGCGCGGAACCACCGCGCTGATCACCTACATGCGTACCGATTCCGTGCGCATCGCCAAGGACGCCCAGGACGCGGCCCGCGAACTGATCCTCGACCGGTTCGGCGCGGACTATTACCCGTCCAAGCCCCGCAGCTTCAAGACCAAGGGCGGAGCCCAGGACGCGCACGAAGCCATCCGGCCCGTCGACGTCTCCGTCACCCCGGACGAGGTCAAGCCCCACCTGCCCGCCGAGCAGCACAAGCTCTACCGGCTCATCTGGCAGCGGTTCGTGGCCTCGCAGATGGCCTCGGCCACCTTCTGGGACACCACGGTGCTGGTGGACGCGCCGCGCACGGTCTGGCGGGCCAAGGGCGAACGCATGCTCTTCCCCGGCTTCCTGGCGGCCATGGACAAGGCGGACAGCGAGGACGACACCGAGCTGCCCAAGCTCTCCCAGGGCGAGGCCCTGGCCTTGAACGAACTGAAAAAGGAACAGAAGTTCACCCAGCCGCCGCCGCGCTACTCGGAAGCCTCCCTGGTCAAGACCCTGGAGGAGCTGGGCATCGGGCGGCCGTCCACCTACGCGGCCATCATCTCCACCCTGCTCGACCGCGAGTACGCCAGGCAGGAGGACAAGCGGTTCGTGCCCTCGGAGCTCGGCTTCACGGTTTCGGACCAGCTCTCGGAGCACTTCCAGGCGCTCATGGACGTGGGCTTCACCGCCCAGATGGAGTCCCTGCTCGACGACGTGGCCGCAGGCAAGAAGGACTGGGCCGAACTGCTCAAGAATTTCGGCGACGATTTCTACCCCACCCTGGACAAGGCGCGGACGGCCATGGCCAAGGCCCAGCAGACCACGAACATCAAGTGCGAACTGTGCGGCAGCCCCATGGCCGTCAAGTTCGGCCGCACCGGCGAATTCCTGGGCTGCACCGGATTCCCGACCTGCCGCAACATCAAGAACTTCACCCGCGACGAGCAGGGCAACATCGAAGTGGTCGAGCGCGAAAAGCCCGAGGAAACCGGCATCACCTGCGAGAAATGCGGCCGCCCCATGGCCGTGAAGCAGTCGCGCCGGGGCGAGTTCCTGGGCTGCACGGGCTACCCGGACTGCAAGAACATCGTCAATTTCGAGCGCGACGAGAGCGGCGGGATCAAGGTCGTCCAGAGCGAAAAGCCCGAAGTGGTGGGCACCTGCCCGGACTGCGGCGGCGAACTGGTGCTCAAGAAGGCGCGGACCGGCTCCCGGTTCATCGCCTGCGCCAACTACCCGGACTGCACCTACGCCGCGCCCTTCTCCACCGGCGTGCCCTGCCCGGTGGAAGGCTGCGGCGGCGAACTGGTGGAAAAATCCTCGCGCCGGGGCAAGCTCTTCTACTCCTGCTCCCACTACCCCAAGTGCGACTACGCGGTCTGGAACTGGCCGATCAACGAGCCCTGCCCCGAGTGCGGGCATCCCATCCTGACCCGCAAATCCACCAAGGACAAGGGCGAAATCATCGCCTGCCCCAAGAAGGGGTGCGGCTACACCCGGCCGGTGGAGGACTAGCGCCGCCGACAGGCGAAACGTCGGCCAAAGACCGAAAGAAAGGGTGGAGCGGCTTGACCGCTCCACCCTTTTTCACGATTGAGCCACGTCCGGGGCGCAGCCCCGGGAACCCACGATGCCATAAGGAAATCCGGTCGGGGCGGGGATGAACCGCCTCGACCGGACGTATGTCACATCGGGCCGTGCCTAGAAACTGTAGCCGAGCGCAGCGCGCATCTCGACCGGGATCATGGCATCCTGGCCAGGCTCCAGCGCCTTCCAGGGAGCGCCGGCCTGCTTGCGGGACGCCTTGACCTCTTCGAGGTCGAACCCGTAGCGGGGAACCTCGAACTGCTGACCGGGATAGATCAGATCGGGATTCTTGATCTTGT
>JAZHDH010000036.1:0-7185 GCA_036584335.1 Pseudodesulfovibrio sp.
GAAAGAACAGGATGTCCTCGCACAGGTCCTCCAGGGTCTGGCCCGGCAGGCCGACTATGTTGCCCACGCCCACCTGGAACCCGACCTCGCGCAGCAGGCCGATGAGCCGCAGCCGGTCGTCGAGCTTCAGCCCGGGCCGCATGCGGGCATAGAGTTCCGGATTCATGGTTTCGTGCTTCATGAGATAGCGCTCGGCCCCGGCATCCCTGAATGCCTCCAGGTCGTCGCGGGAACGCTGGCCCAGGCTCAACGTGATGGCGACGTCCGCCTTGTTTCGGATGCGTTCGATGATGGAGCAGAGCGTGGCCCGGGTGAAATGCGGGTCCTCGCCCGACTGCAGGACCACGGTATGCAGCCCCGCGTCGGCGATGGCCAGGGCCGTGTCCACGATCTCGTCCTCGGTCATGCGAAAGCGCTTGCACTGGTCGTTGTCCTTGAGCAGGCCGCAGTACAGGTCATTGCATCGGCAGTAGTTGGAGAAGTGGACCACGCCGCGCAGTTGCACGGTGTCGCCCACCTGCTTATCCCTCACCTGGTCGGCCTGCCTGAACAAGGCGTCCTGGCCTGCGGCGTCCGAGAGGGCCTCAAGTATGGTTTCTCGATTCATTTCGGTTCCTTTCGTGGTCGATTAGGCAGTCGCCAGAAACGTGCGGCCGGTGTCGCGGTCTTCGACCACCACGTGACAGACGTTGCAGGGGTCCATTTGGTGCAGGGTGCGCAGAATCTCCACGGGGTGTTCCGGGTCGGCCACCGGGGTGCCGACCAGGGCGCGCTCCAGGGGACCCGCGCCGCCCTGGGAGTCGCGCGGGGAGAAGTTCCACAGCGAGGGGATCAGGTAGTCGTGATTCACGATGCGCCCGCGATCCCAGGTGATCGTATGGGTCAGAGCCCCGCGCGGCACTTCAACATGGCCGACGCCGGTCCCGGAAGCGGGCATGACGAAGGTCGCGTCGCTCCGGCCCCCCCGGGCCAGGGCTGCTTCCAGTTCATCCAGCCAGCCGGGCATGGATTCCATCAATGCCGCCGCCTCGACGCCCCGCGAGAGAACCCGCCCCAGGGTGGAATTCATGGCCTCCATGGACAACGCGCATCCGTCCAGCGTGGCGGACAGGGCGCGCAGGATCGGGCTCCGGCCGCCGAGCCAGCCGCCCAGGACCCTTGCCAGGGGGCCTACTTCGCAGGCCATGTCGCCGTGCCGGGGCGCTGGCAGCCAAAACGATTCCTCCTGCTCCCATTTGAAAGAAGGCTCTTCCCGGTCGGCCGACAGGCGGTAACGATGTCGATCGCGGCTGCTCCAGCCGGGTTCGGATTCTTCCCGGACGGCTGCGCCATCGGATAGGGATATCTGCCAGGAAACGCTCTTCGAATCCGAGACGATCAGCCCACCCTGTTCCTTGTCGCACCAAGTCAGAAAGGCGTTTCCCCTTCCCCGTGCGGCCCATGAGCCATAGACCCTCGCCAGCCGAGTCAAATCCGAGGGGAAAACGTCGGCGATGAACACCCGGCAATCCTCGATGGAGGCGCGCAGCCCGTTGAGGGCCTCTTTGCCGAGATCCAGGTCGTTGGGCAGGCCGCCCAGCCTGTAGGCTTGGAATCCCATGGCCCCGCAACCCAGAAGTCCCAAGGCCGTTTGCAGCGATTTGCCTGCCTTGATGGCTTGCAGGGCGTGCCCGTAGAGCAGCAGATGCAGTTCGTCGGGGCCTCGATATCCGGCCTCCGGCGTCTTTCCGGAAGCAATCCGGGCCAAAGCGCGTATCTGTGTCTGGACCGTGGCGAAATCGGTGTCTTCCCGATCTGCGGGCGATTCCAGGGCTGCGGCTTTGGCCGGATCGGCCCGCAACGCCGCATTCACGTTCGCCCAGTCGGCAATATGAAATTGATAGAAATGGAGCAGATGCTCCTGAATACATCGCATGGACTGGACCAGCCTGCGCACCAGCACCGCGCTGCGCGGCAGGGTCGCCCCGGCCAGGTCCTCTATGGCCCTGATGGCGGCCAGGGCATGGCCGTCGTTGCACAGGCAGTGCGGCTGGGTGACGAACCTCGGCCGCCCCTGCGCATCCAGTTCCCCACGCAGCAGGACGCCCATGTTCCGCATCATGCGCCCGGTGCTCCAGGCCTCATCCACGAGGCCATCCGTCAGCCGCACACGGGTGACGAACGCGTTGCCGGGACAGCTGACCACCGGCATTCTCAAACTTGCCTGCGCCGCCCGTCCCATCGTTTGAGCGGAAATTGAATGTGTCATCATGCCTCCTCGGTGTCCCGAGGAAGGGGAGAGGGAGCGTTGACGCATACAGGGGAAGGCGATGCGTCAAATTCGCTCGCCCTAAGGTCAGAAACCCCTTCCCGCAGGATGCGTTCACAACGTCAGTTGTGGAGGTGCACGTTACCGCCGCCGGTGGCACGTGTCAATAATACGTATATAAATTTTACTACTAAAATTGAATTAGTAACACTAAAACCGCCGACAATCCGTCGATCCCTGCATAAGGTGAGGGTGCGCTACGGTCCGCAGGCGGAGCATGACCGAAAGGACGTCCGATGCCCGCATCGGCAGAGAGGACGAATCCAGAATGAGGGCTGCCGGATGCATTCCGACAGCCCTCTGCGCTTAGATGATTTCCAGGATATCGCCAGGGGCCATGTCGGCGAGCGCCTTGCCGACATCGTGCTTGTAGGCCTCCCAGCGGGCCTGCTCGGACTCGTCGGCCAATCCCGCCTCGGCCTTGCGACCGATGGAGGCGAAATCCTCGGGGAGCAGGCCCGGGCGGAGCTTCAGGTTGCACTGCCTCCCGCCGTTGCAGACACGGAACACGAATTTGCCGAAGGGGGAATCCGGGGAACCGTTGGTGTCGGCGATCAGGCAGTGCCGCTGCCGGGTTATCGCCCTGGCCACGTATTCGAAGCTGTCGATGAGTCCCGGGGGGTTGAGCCCGGAAAGGACGGTGATGTCCTTGCGGTGCGGCACGGCGTCGCCCCACAGCTCCCGGAAGGCCAGGGAAAAAACCTTGTAGGCCAGGACCACGCCCGCATAGTGCTCCATGTCGTGGAAGCGGAGCATCTCGGCCAACCCGATGGCGCACTCCCCGGCGTCGCCCCGCAGCACCAGGGGCGGCTGTCCGGAAACGGCGTAGCCGGCCCTGGGGTGGGTCGAAACGCCCCCGCAGGAGGTGTCGGGGCGATCCTCCTGCGTGACGTCGAACAGGTCGGCGCTATCCTTCTCCATGAACCGGGCGGCCAGCTCCCGGCTCTTCGTCCTCCACTCGGCGGTCTCGTTTTCCCCGGCCAGGCCCGCCTCGATGCGGGTGGCGGTGTCGGCAAAGGCCTTGGGCAGGACGTCGGGGCGAAGTGATGCGGCGATGTACTTGCCGCCACTGGCGAGGGCAAAGGAGAGGGTGCCGCAGCAGGACTTCGGCCCGTTCATGAAATGCCGGTCGACCACCGCCCTCCGGCGGCTGATCGCCCTGGTCGCGTATTCCAGGCAGTCCGTCACGCCCGGAGGCGTCGCGCCGAGCGTCAGATAGGCGGCATCGCGGGGCAGAGGGCCGTCGATCCGGGCCAGGGCGGCCTCCAGGAATTTCCAGCCGAGGGCAACTCCCGCCAGGTGGAATCCTCCATGATACTTGGCGGCCTCATCGTATTCCAGGGTCTTCACGCCCTGCCTGTCCTCGACTTCAATTCGCATGGTCGTTCCTTCGCAGCCGGTCATCCCCCATGATGCCAAACCAGTCGGGCACAACGGTACGGGCTTCCGGGGAGCGGCTGTCCACGTTGATGATTTGCACGTCGATGCCGAAGGCCTGTCCGATGGCTTCGGCCGTCATGACCTGATCCGGCTCTCCGAAAAGGGGCGTCGAATCCCTGCGCAGCATGAGTACCTTGTCCGAGAACAGGAAGGCGTGATCCGGGCTGTGGGTGGTCATGAGTACGGACAGTCCCTGTTGCCTGGACAATGAATGCAGCACCTTCAGGACAAGGGCCTGGTTCCGGATGTCCAGGTGGGAGGTCGGTTCGTCGAGCAGCAGCAGGCGGGGCTGGGCCGCGAGGGCTCTGGCCACGATCGCCAGTTGCGCCTGTCCTCCGCTCAATTCGTTGAGGTTCCGGTGCGCCATGGATTCCAGGCCGACGTCGGCGATGGCCTGCTCGGCGATCCGGACGTCGCGGGACGAGGGCGAGCCAAAGGGACCGATGTGCGCCGCCCTGCCCAGGAGCACGACTTCCAGGACGGAGAATCCGAACGTGTCCTCGTTGTGCTGCGGCACGTATCCGAAGACCCGGCCCAGCGCCTTCCGGCTGATGTGTCGGATATCCCTTCCATCAATGCTGACCGTCCCTCCCGCCGGAGCGAGCAGACCGTTCAGGCACTTGAGCAGGGTACTCTTGCCGGCCCCGTTCGGGCCGACCACGCTGACGATCTCCCCGGGGCCGACCCTGAAGGAAACTTCCGAAAAAACGGGGCTGCCGTTGTACGAGAAGCACACCCCGGCCGTATCGAGAATCATGTCCACCTCCCGCCGGTCCGGCTCAGCAGCCAGGCGAAGAACGGCGCTCCCAGCAGCGCGGTCAGAATGCTCAGGGGAATCTCGGCGCTGATGACCGTCCGGGCGATGCCGTCAATGAGCAACAGATAGCAGGCGCCTATGGAAAGAGACGCCGGCAGCAGCACGGAATGGTTAGGCCCGAACAGCATGCGGGCGATGTGCGGCACGAGCAGCCCCACCCAGCCCACTATTCCGGCGATGGACACGCATGTCGCCGTTATGATGGTCGCCGCCCCTATGATCACCAACCGGAGCAGCCTGGTATTTTCGCCCAGGGAGCGGGCCATCTCGTCATCGAGGCTGAGGATGTTGATGCGCCAGCGCAGCAGCAGGAGCACGGCCACGCCGACGCCGATGACGGGAGCGGCAAAGGCGACCTCCCGGTAGCCCACGCCGGACAAGCCGCCCATCAGCCAGTAGACGATGGTGGGCAATTTGTCTTCGGGGTCCGCCACGTATTTGACGAGTGAAATAAGCGCCGTGAACACCGCGCCCATGACGATGCCGGACAGGACGAGCATGAGCATGGACTTGGCGGTGTTCCGCCTGGCGATGAAGCACGAGCAGGCCACCGCCGCTATGCCGAAGACGAAGGCGAACGCGTTGACCGAAAACAGGGAGCCCCCCAGGAGCAGGCCGAGGGCGGCGCCGAATCCCGCCCCCTGGGCGACCCCGAGAATGGACGGGCCTACCAGCGGGTTGCGGAACAACCCCTGGAAGGCTGCGCCTGAAATGGAGAGCCCGGCGCCGACCAGCAGCGCGGCCAGCGCCCTGGGCAGCCGTATGTTCAGCACCACGGTGCGCACCACGTCCTTGACCTCTGCGGAATTCAGCCCCAGCGCGGCGAGGATATCCCGTGGCGACAGGCTGTACCTGCCCACGCACAGGGAGACGCCGAGAAGGAGGACCGGAAGCCCCCAGAGGGCCAACCGAAACGCGGCGTTGTGCTCCGGTCGGGAGTCCGTCGCGGCCATGCTAATTCCACTTCCAGTCTATGGTCGGGTCGGGGTCGAGTATTTTCGCAACATCCGCATCCGTCAGTTCAAAGGCATACACTTTTTTGAAATGACCCTTGATGGCCGCCTCCATGTCCAGGTCGCCGAACAGTTCCGGGTGGTTCTTCGCGGCCATCCATTGCAGCATCAGCACGGAGTCCGCGCTGGGCGGGTACCAGCGATACTCGCCCAGGGGAATCTTGTAGACCCGCTTGTTCCTGACCGCCCGGACGGCGGACCAGTCCTGCCCGGGGATGCGGTTATCGAACAGGTCCTCCGGCTTGGCCTGGCAGAAGTTCGTGATGTAGATGACGTCGGGGTCCCAGGCCAGGATCTGCTCCATGCCCACCGTCGCGCCGCGCGGGCTGGTCCGGAGTTCGGCGGCCACGTTGACGGCGCCGGTATTCTCCAGCCAGAAATTGGCAAAGGAGCCGCTGCCCGTCGCCATGAGACGTTCGGCGTTGAACAGGATCAGCCCCTTGGGGCGCTCGGCCGGGGCGACGTGGGCCACCTTTTCCCTGATCCGCTCAAGCTCGTCGTCAAAATCCTTCCGGAGCCGGGCGGCGCGCTGCTCCTTGTTCAGGACCTGGCCGAGCATGCGCAGATAGCCCGTAAAATAGCTGTAGAAATCACTGCTGTCCGTGGAGAGGACAGGGATCCCGGCGGCCTCGATCTTCTCGATCTCCCGGGGTTCGGCGCCGACCTGAAACACCAGGTCGGGCTGCAGCTTGAGCAGTTCCTCGATGTTCACCTTGTACGCGCCCTTGACGAAGCCGGTGGGCACGTCGAGCAGCTCGGGAGCCATCTTCGCCAGGGCCGAACTCTTCACCGCGGCCTGGGTCACGGGATGCATGCCCTTGATCCTGTTTCCGTTGCCATCCACCGCAAACAGCAGCGGCGGCATGACGACCGTGACGGAGACGATCCTCTGCGGATCGGCCGGGATATCGACCGTTCGCCCGGCGGTGTCTTGAATCCGGACCTTGTCGGCGGCATGCGCCTGTCCCACAGCCAGGATAAGAAAAAGCACAAAGATCAAGCCACAGTGTGTACGCATACCCCTTCCCTTTCAGCACATACATGAAGATGATTTTATTGTCGGACAAGAATGAGCCTCGGTTCTTCAACCATCATGAGTCAATCAAATCGTGTTACAAAAATCTAAAAAGTGCAACCCAATTGTAGAGTAATGATTTTAGCGGATTATGAATGCAACGGGCTATTGCGCACTGCCGGGGGGCGGGTCCAGCCCGCCGGGCAGTGCGCAACCGTTTCAACGGGCTCCGGGGCCGATATGCATGTCAGTTCAACCGAGCGCGGGACGACTGCGGCTTTTCCCAGCCAGGCAGGGCCGGTGAATCAGAGCATTTTAATCTTGAAGTGATTACTAGCCACAAGATGTAAACCAACCTTTCGCATCTTGCGGAGTTACAGCCGATAGTGCCGTTGCACCCCGCTCTCCGCTTGCGCGGGGCAGGAACCTGGAAAATTGTCTGCTGTCCGGTCAGGTTGACTGGCGGCGGCTGTACGGGGTTTCGATCATTGGCAGTGGCAAATCTTAGATAGTGTAGTCACGAGATTTCAGCCCAAAGGGAAATGCACCGGACGTGAATAGCCGCAAGGAACGAGGCTGTATTCTTCGCATA
>JAZHDH010000037.1:0-29511 GCA_036584335.1 Pseudodesulfovibrio sp.
CCTTCCCCCGAACCCCCATCCCCTCTCCCCTCCCAAACTTTTTGGTACGCTGCGCGTGGAGCGAGGGCGGAAGTCCGGTTATCGGTTCAAATCCCCATGGACGAGACAAAGTGTCGGGGAAAAGGCCGAAGTTTTCAAGCCCCGATTGCACGGGAGGCCCTCCCCGACGGTGTTCGAGACGCCGTAACGACATGATTTTCAGCTTCCTGCCACCCGGTCCACACGGCGTGGGCCACTGTCCGTAAAGATTCGGCCGGTCCGAAACCGTCCCGTCAGGGCGGTTTCGGACCGGCCGAAGATTTGCGGACGCCGCATTGCCGCCCCCCGCCAAGCCAGTCGGGCAGCGCACAAACCCTCAAGTTCCTCCCCCGGCGCAGCCGGAGCCGGGATTCCTAAGGCCCTCGGCCTTAGGCCGCCGGAGGCATTCTTGTCCCGTACCCGGTTATCCCAGCCGTTTCAGCCCTTTCTCGGCGATGTCGCGGCGGAAGTAGCTGTTTTCGAAGTGAATTTCATCCACGGCCCGGTAGGCGAGCTGCTGGGCGTCCTTCAAGGTATCGCCCAGGGCGGTGACGCAGAGGACGCGGCCGCCGGAGGTGACGATCCGGCCGTCCCGGAGCCGGGTGCCTGCCTGGAAGACCTTGACGCCGGGCAGGGCGTCGGCCTGGTCGAGGCCGGAGATGGGCATGCCCTTGGGATAGGGGCCGGGGTAGCCCTTGGCGGCCATGACCACGCCGCAGGCGGACTGCGGGGTGGAGACGACGCGGATGGTGTCCAGCGTGCCGCTGATGCAGGCGAGCATGATGTCGAGCAGGTCGGTGGTCAGGCGCATGAGCAGCGGCTGGCATTCGGGGTCGCCGAAGCGGACGTTGTATTCGAGCACGGAGGGGCCGTTTTCGGTGTACATCAGCCCGGCGTAGAGGATGCCCTTGAACGGTTCGCCCTTGGCGGCGAGGTGGCGCAGGATGGGCTTGATGCACAGCTCGGCGGTTTCGGCGTATTTTTCCTCGGGCAGGATGGGGGCGGGCGAGTAAGCGCCCATGCCGCCGGTATTGGGGCCGGTATCGCCCTCGTGGACGGCCTTGTGGTCCTGGCTGGAGGGGAGCAGGGCGTAGTTCACGCCGTCGCAGAAGGCGATGAAGGAGGCCTCCTCGCCCTGGAGGGTTTCCTCGATGACGACGCGCTCGCCGGCCGCGCCGAAGGTTTGCTTGACCATCATGTCGTGGACGGCTTCGAGGGCTTCTTCCACGGTGGCGGCGACGACGACGCCCTTGCCTGCGGCCAGGCCGTCGGCCTTGACCACGATGGGCGCGCCCTTTTCCCTGATGAAGGCCACGGCGGATTCGTATTCGTCGAAGACGCGGAAGGGGGCGGTGGGCACGCCCGCGTCGGCCATGACGGTCTTGGAGAAGGCCTTGGAGCCTTCGAGGTTGGCCGCGAAGGCGTTGGGGCCGAAGCAGGGGATGTTTTCCTGCCGGAGGGCGTCGGCCAGGCCGAGGACCAGGGGCAGTTCCGGCCCGACGACCACGAGGTCCACCCGGCGGTCCCTGGCCAGGGCGACCAGTCCGGGGATGTCGTCGTCCTTGACCGGGACGTTTTCGCCGATCCCCGCAGTGCCGCCGTTGCCGGGCGCGCACAGGATTTCCGCAACCTTGGGGCTCTGCGCCAGTTTCCAGCACAGCGCGTGTTCGCGTCCGCCGCCGCCCACGACCAAAATCTTCATGTGGTTTCCTCCGTTTGTTCCGGGATGCCCCCTGTGTAAGGAAAAACGGGGGGGTTATCAAGGCGCAAGGGCGGCCCGGGCCTCTTGTAAGGACGGAGCGGGTCCATTATGGGTTGGGGGGGGACGCCGTGCGCATACTGCTCATCGACAACAACGACAGCTTCACGCGCAACCTGGAGCATCTGCTGGTTTCGGCCGCGCCCGGCGCGCGGGTGACGGTAGAGCCATACGCCTGGGTGGGCGGAGCGGACCTGTCGGGGTGGGATCTGATCGTGATCTCGCCCGGCCCGGGTTGCCCTGAGGAGTATCCGGACCATGCGCGCGTGCTGGGCTCGGGCGCGCCGGTGCTCGGCGTCTGCCTCGGCATGCAGGTTCTCAACGGGCTGTGCGGGGGGAAGACCGAGCCGCTCCCCGGCTGCGTGCACGGCAGGAGCGACGTGGTCGAGTGGCGGGGGCGGAAGCGAACCGTGGCCCGGTATCATTCCCTGCACGTGACCAGGGTGGGGCGGGGGTTGGCGGTATTGGCGGCCAACGCGCAGGGAGTGCCCATGGTGCTGGGTTCGCGGCGGCGACGCCTGCTGGGGTTCCAGTTCCATCCCGAATCCTTTCTGACGCCCGAGGGGGAAACGTTCATTCATGACGCGATCGAATTTCTCGGCCTCGGTTAGCCGGGGCCGGTTCGAGGCCCTGGCCTGGGCGCTGGCGCGGGAGCGGGGGGCCGACATGGTGCTTTCGGCCCCCGGCTATCCTGCGCAGACCGTTCCCGTTGTCGGCGTCGGCCTGGCGGACGAGCTGGTTTTCACCGAAGCCACCGGGCCAGGCGAGATCAAGGCGTTCTGTTTCGGCTCTCCCGGCCCGGCCATGGGGGTGGTCGGCTACGGCTACGGGATGCTGCTGCGGGGAGTGGAGACCGCCAGGCCCTCCGGGTTTCCGCTCGGGCACCTGAAGAAATACGCGGCCTGGCTGGAGTATCACGAGGCTTCGGGCCTGGTTGTGGCCGAGTCGGCCGACGCCGGTTTGCTGGACGAGCTGGCGGCCATGCTCGATGCCGTCCCGGAGCGTCCCGCCCCGGCGCCGAGGCCTCCCTTCCCCGCCGGAGAGCCCGGATTCTCCCTGGGCAGGGAGGGCTACGAGGCCGGGGTGCGCGAGGTCCTCGCCCGCATCCGCACCGGCCACACCTACCAGCTCAACCTGTCCACCCGCTGCGTGTGGCGCTGCCCCGGGCTCGACGCCCTCGCCCTGCTGCGCTCCCTCTGGCGGAGTCATCCCGCGCCGTTCTACGCATGGTTCGCCTCGGGCCGCCATCGGGTGCTGTCCACGTCGCCCGAGCGGTTTCTCCGCGTGGCCGAAGGCCGGGTCCTGTCCCAGCCGATCAAGGGTACGCTCCGGTTCGACGCCGGTTCGTCCGGCCTGGCGGAGCGGCTGACGGGGTCGGCCAAGGAGTCGGCCGAGCTGTCGATGATCGTGGACCTCGTGCGCAATGACATTGCGGCCAACTGCCGGTACGGTTCCGTGCGGGTGGAGCGGCACAAGTCCGTGTTCGCGGTGGACAACCTGCTGCAGATGTATTCCGACGTGGTCGGCGAGCTGCGGCCGGACCGGGACTGCCTGGACCTGTTTCTGGACGCCTTTCCGGGCGGGTCGGTCACGGGCTGCCCCAAGCGGAGCAGCATGGGGATCATCGAGGCGCTGGAGCCTCACCCGCGCGGCATGTACTGCGGTTCCGTGGTGGTGGTGCGCGACGAGAGGAACATGGACTCGTCCATCGCCATCCGTACGGCGGTTTTCGATGCCGACGCCGGGCGGCTGGACGTCTTCGCCGGAAGCGGCATAGTGGTGGACTCGGACCCGGCGGACGAGTATCGCGAAACCATGGCCAAGATGGAGAAATTCCTGAAGGGGGATGCATCATGCTGCACTATCGCAACGGCGGCTTCCGCTCCGGGGGAGTGAACCTGGACCCGGCGCAGCCCGCGTTCCGGTACGGTGCCGGATTTTTCGAGACCCTGTATTACAACGGAAGCGGCGTCTGCCATCTGGAGCGGCATCTGGACCGGCTGTTCCACGGGCTGCGCGCCTTCGACATCGGGTACGAGAGCGTGGATTTTCCCGGAGTGGTGGGCGAGGTGCTGGAGCGCAACGGCCTGACCGGCCGGCCCGCCCGCGTCAACATCTTCTATCCCATCGAGGAGGGCGGGGCCAGGCCGGTGGTCCTGGCCGCTCCCCACGATCCGCAGCCGCGCAAGACCTACCGCCTCTGCCGTTGCACGGATCACCATGTCTCCACCCTCAACGGCATGAAGACGACCAGCTACATGTTCTTTCACCTCGCCCTGAAACGGGCCAGGGACGAGGGGTACGACGATGTCGCGCTCACGGATTTCGACGGCGGCCTGCTGGAGACCGCCACGGGAGCGCTGCTGCTGGCCGAAGGGGATGGCTTCGTCGAGATGGAGACGCCCTTCAGGCTGCCGTCCATAGCCCTGGACCTGGCCCGGACCGTGCTCGCCATCTCGCCCCGGCCCGTGAACGTGGCGGATCTGTCCCGTTTCCGCCATGCGTATGTCCTCAATTCCCTGGTGGGAATGCGTCCGGTCGTCGCCATCGGCGAATACGCCTTTGCGCCGGATGAATCCGCGTGCGGCAGGGTGGTCCCGCTGGTGCTGGGAGACGGCTAGAGGGCGTCGGGATAGTTCATGGCGTAAAAGCGGCGGATGGCGTCCCGGGCGCTTTCGGCCAGTCGGCCCTGCGCCAGGGCGGGTTTTTCGCGCGCGAGCACGGCGAAGGCGAGGTCGGCCAGGGTGCGGGCCGAGGCGGCCATGTCGGCCAGCTCGGCGTCGGCGACCATCCGGCCGGAGAACCGGTCCCAGAGGACGTACTTGAAAAGGGTGGCCCGGTCGGCGGCCGGGTTCAGTTTCCGCTTGAGGCGGAAGGCGGCGAGGATGTCCATGGCGGTGTCGGTGGGCATGGGGCCGAGGATACGCCAGGGACGAGGGCTTTGACAAGCGGACCGGATGGAGGGAGGATGCGGCCATGCAGGAGTATTTCGTTTCGCAGGTCATCGCCGAGGAGCGCATCCGCCGGGCCATGGAGGAGGGCCAGTTCGACAACCTGGAGGGCGCGGGCAGGCCGCTTAAGCCCGACGGGACCGAGAACCTGCCCCCGGAGCTGCGCATGGCCTTTCGCGTGCTCAGGAATGCGGGCTACGTGCCCGCCGAGGTCGCGCAGGAGCGGGAGATCACGCAGGCCATCGAGCTGCTTTCGGCCATGGAGGACGAGAGGGAGCGCTACCGCCAGGTGCAGAAGCTCAACGTGATGATCATGAAGATGAACGAGCAGCGCTGCCGTCCGGTGAACCTGGAGGCGGCGGACGACTATTACCGCCGGATAGTGGAGAGGGTGCGGCTGGCCGGACGCGGGGGGAAGGACCGGGATCAGGCCCCGTAAACAGGGCCTGGCAGCCTGTTGAAAAACGTCCGATTGCTGCGTCGCTTCAAAAAGGTCAATTCCTCACGCACTGGAAGTACGCTTCGGCCTTGGCCTTTTTTTGCACCTTGCACTCGAACATTTTTGAACAGCCCGCACAAATGCATTTTTCAACGACCAGCTAGGCCTGGCCGACGACCTGGGCCAGCAGGGTTTCCAGGGCCTCGATGTTCATGGGCTTGGACAGGTAGTCGCTCATGCCCGCCCGGATGAATTTTTCGCGGTCCCCGGCCATGGCGTGGGCGGTCAGGGCGATGATCGGGATGGTGCGGGCCGGGTTGTCCTCCGGCAGGGCGCGGATGGCCTTGGTGGCCTGGAGCCCGTCCATGGTCGGCATCTGGATGTCCATGAGGATGCAGTCGAATGTTCCGTTGGCCAGGGCGCGGAGCGCCTCGCCGCCGTTTTCCACGGCGGTTACCAGGTATCCCCTTTTTTCGAGCAGCCGGGTGGCCGCCAGCCGGTTGATGCGGTCGTCCTCGGCCAGGAGCAGCCGCAGGCCCCGCGCCTTGGCGGGCGCGACGGTGACGCGCGCGTCCAGCAGCGGCGTGCTGTCGTCGACGGGGCTGACCCGGACCGTGACCCTGAAGGTGGAGCCCTGGCCGTAGGCGGAGTCCACGGTGACGCGGCCGTGCATGAGCTGGGCGAACCGCTTGACGATGCTCAGGCCGAGCCCCGCGCCCTGGTAGCGGCGCGAGTAGGAGCCGTCCACCTGCTCGAAGGACTTGAAGATGGTGTGGATCTTGTCGGCGGGGATGCCGATGCCGGTGTCGCGGACCGAGAAGACGAGCCGGGAGAAGTTCCCTTCGGTCCCGGCCAGCCCGCAGCGCAGGGCGATGGAGCCATGCTCGGTGAATTTCAGGGCGTTGCCCACCAGGTTGAAGAGGATCTGGCGGATGCGGCCCTGGTCGCCCAGGTAGGCTTCGGCCACGTCGTCCGCGACCTCGGCGGTCAGGGCCAGGCCCTTGTCCTCGGCCTGGACCCGGAAGATGGCGGCCACGGACTCCAGCAGTTCGCGGGGGCGGAACACGCTCTCCACCAGCTCGATCTTGCCCGCCTCGATCTTGGAGAGGTCGAGGACGTCGTTGACCACCTGGAGCAGGCTGCGGCCCGACGCGATGGCGGTTTCGATGTATTCGGCCTGTTCGGCGTCGAGGTCGGTCTCCTGGGCCAGCTTGAGCATGCCGAACATGCCGTTGATCGGCGTGCGCAGCTCATGGCTGACGTTGGCCAGGAACTCGCTCTTGGAGCGGCTGGCCGCCTCGGCCGACTCCTTGGCCTGGATCAGCTCGGATTCGGCCCGCTTGCGGTACACGGCCAGGGCGAAGAGCCCGGCCAGGATTTCTGCGGCGTGCAGGTCTTCGTCGGTGAAGTCGGCGTCGGGGTTGGCCATGCTCAGTTGGCCGACCAGCGCCCCTTCGTAGCGGCAGGGCACGGACAGGAACCGGTCCACGGGCAGGTGCCCCCCCGGCAGTCCGCGTGAGGCCGGGTGCGCGGGCGCGTCGTTGGTGTAGAAGGGCTGGCCGGTGTTCAGGCTGTACCCCCACAGGGAAGGATACTCGTTGCCCCGGATGGAGAAGGCGGTCTGGGGTGCGGCCACGGTGCAGCCGTCGTCCTGCATGGACGTGATGTTGTAGATGTGCAGGGAGTTGTCCGGCGGCTCCACCGCGCCCACGTAGGCGAAGCGCGCGCCGGTGATGCGCTTGGCCCAGTCGTAGACCACGGCGGCCACCTTCTGGATGGTGGCGTCGGCGGCGGTCAGGGTGCGGACGACCTCGGCCTGGGCCAGGTTGATCCGGGATTCGCGCTCCACCTGTCTTTCGCGCCGCCTTCGCTCCGAAATGTCGCGGGCCAGGGTGAGGACCATGTCCTCGCCGTCGACCCGGATGACCTTGCTGCGGATTTCCACCGGAAATGTGGAGCCGTCCTTGCGCCGGTGCAGGGTCTCCGTGACGGCGGGGTCCTGCTTCCAGCGGGTGTCCTGGTCGTTGCGGCCCGCCGCCAGGGGGTCCACGTCCCAGATGCGCAGCCGCTCCAGCTCCTCGCGTTCGTAGCCCAGGCTGGCGCAGGCCGCCTGGTTGACGAACAGGAGCTGGCCCGGGAGGTCGTGGGCGAAGATGGCGTCCCCGGCCTGTTCGAGCAGACCCCGGAACAGGGTCTCGCTCTTGGTCCTGGCGTCGTGCGCGCGCTGGATGTCGGTCAGGTCCTTGCAGAAGATGAGGATGGTGTCGTCGTTGAGCGCGGTGACGGCCAGGAGCACGAAGGTCCTGGCCCCGTCCTTGCGCAGAATTTCCAGGCTTTGGCTGGTCTTCTCCCCGCCTTTCAGGCCGGAGAGGATCGCTTTCGCCTTCTCCCGCAGGGGCTCGGGCACCAGGGTTTCGATCAGGTCCACGCCCCGCAGTTCGTCCGGGGCGTAGCCGGTCAGTTCCCCGGCGGCCTCGTTGGCCTTGGCCACGGTGCCGTCGCAGCCCGCCACGATGACCGCGTCCGGGGCGGAGTCGATGTAGGCCCGGTAGCGTTCCTCGCTTTTGAGCGCCCGCCGCTCGGCGACGCCTCGTCGGCGGGCGGTCCGCAGCAGGTAGCCGATGGTCAGGACCAGGACCAGGACGAGCAGGCCGGTGTTGATCACCTTGGCGCGGTGGGTGATGTGAAAGGGCGGCGTGTAGTTGAGCAGGAGCGCGTCCTTCGGCAGCAGGTCCGCATTGATGCCGAACCGGTGCAGGACGTTCCAGTCGAAGACGGTCACGTTGGCCTCGCCGCCGCCGATGACCGGGAGCAGGGCGGGGTCCTCGCCCCGGAGGATGCGCAGGGCCAGCTCCCCGGCCCGCTTGCCCTGCTCGGTGAACGAGATGACCTTGCCGCCCGCCAGCCCCTGGCCGATGCCGTGGGACCACAGGTGGAAGGCCGGGCACGGCGCGTTGGACGTGATCACTTCCAATCCGTCGAGGAAGCCCTTGGTGGTTCCGGCCTGGTCGCGGTAGGCGGAAAGGAGCAGGATGGCGTCGCCCGGGTCCAGCTCGCGCAGGCGGTCGGCAAAGGTCCGCCAGGTCGTCTTGGAAAGGTCCAGGACCGTGTAGTCCGTCTCGGCGCGCACCTCCATGGTCCGCCGGAACCGCTGCAGGTCGCTCTGGCCCGAAGGCGTGGCGTCGGCGATGGCCACCACCCGCTTGAGCCCGGGCAGGGCTCGGTGCAGGAGGTCGAGGGTCTCGTTCATGGACACGGTTTCGAGCACGCCGGTCATGGCGTGCCTCCTGGACTGGTTCAGGGCGTTGTCCACGTCGTTGACGGCCATGAAGACCACGGGCACCCTGGCAAACAGGTCGTTCCGGTGCGCTATGGCGTAATTGAAGGCGTTGTCGTCGCCGGCGACCAGCACGTCGTAGCGCGGGAGCTTGCCCAGCTTGTACGCGAGCAGCCTCGTGAAGTTGGCGAAATTCGCCTCGTCGAGGAACCGCTTGCTGTCCATGAACTCCACATCCAGCTCGACCCCGGCCGGGTCCAGAATCTGCCTGAGGCCCGAAAGCTGGGCCGCGAACGAGGGAAAGGCCGGGTGGTAGGAGCTGAGGAAAAGGACCCTGGGGTGGGCTCCGTCGGCCAAGGCGGCCGAAGGGAGCTGCAGGGCGAGGGAAAGGAGGACGACGCTCAGGACGCGGATGGCTGTCATGAATAATAGGTCTATACATGCCTCGGCAAATGAGACATTATTTTATTCGGCCGCAAGGCGTCTTTTCGACGCGCCTTGCCGCCGGACCAGAACGCCGACAAGGAATCCCATAGCATGCACAAATTCGGAATCATCGCCCTCATCGGCCCGCCCAACGCGGGCAAGAGCACGCTCATGAACCACTACCTGGGGCAGAAGGTGGCCATCGTCTCGCCCCGGCCCCAGACCACCCGCAACCGCATCAGCGGCATCCTGACCACGGAGGAGGCCCAGGTGGTCTTTCTGGACACGCCGGGCATCCACCAGGAACGAGGCCGGATGAACCGGTTCCTGCTCGAATCCGCGTGGAACGCCCTGGCCGGGGCCGACGCCGTGGTCGTGCTGGTGGACGCGGCGCTGTATGCGGCCAAGCTGTACCGGCTGGAAAAGGACCTGCGCCCGCTGGTCCGGCCCGTGGCCGAATCCGGCAGGCCGGTGCTGGTGGCCCTGAACAAGGTGGACCGGGTCAAGGACAAGCCCGCCATGCTCCCGGTCCTGGCCGCCCTGGGCGAGCTCTGGCCCCAAGCCGAGCTGTTCCCGGTCTCGGCGGTGAAGGGCACGGGCACGGACCTGCTGCTGGAGCGCATCCTGGACCTGGTGCCCGAAGGGCCGTCCCTGTACCCCGACGACCAGGTCTCCACCGCCCCGGTGCGCTTCATGGCCGCCGAGATCGTCCGCGAAAAGCTCTTCTACCAGCTCAAGCAGGAACTGCCCTACGGCACGGCCGTGGAGATAGAGGCCTGGGACGAGCAGTCGCGGCCCGGCACGGCGGTGATCAACGCGGTCATCTACACCGCCCAGAAGAACCACAAGGGCATGATCATCGGCAAGCAGGGCGCGAACCTTAAGAAGATCGGCAGCGAGGCCCGGCTGGAGATCGCGGAGCTGATCGGCTCCAAGGTCCACCTGGAGCTGTGGGTCAAGGTCCGCGACGGCTGGACCGAGGACCCGGGATTCCTCCGCTCCATGGGTCTGGGCGAGTAACATCGATATTATAACGGGATTGCCGAGGCGCTCCCGTGCGGGCATGATTCCCCCTGCCGTCCGAAACGGCAGGGGGAATCATGCCTTGTTCTCGTAATTTACGGATGGCCGCGCTCGCGGCGTTGTGCGTCCTGGCCGCGCTGGTCCTGCTGCGGGCCGCTCCCGGCCGGACGGGCGGCGAACGGATCACGGCCGCCGTGCCGACCGAATTTCCTCCCCTCTACGTCGCCGCGCCCGACGGCGCAGTCGACGGCTTCGCCATGGACACGCTGCGGGGCGTGGCCCGGCGGGCCGGGCTCGAATTCGACATTCTGCCCGTGGCCAACTGGGCCGAGGCCATGGAGGCGGTGCGCTCGGGCCGGGCCGACGTGATCCCCGGCATCGGCATCAGCCCCGAGCGCGAGCGCGAATTCCGCTTCACCGACGTCTTCGAGACCATCCCCGTGGTCTGTTTCGCGCGCAGCGACACCCCGGACCTCCGCTCCGTTCCCGACCTGGTCGGCCGCCGGGTCGGAGCCATGGGGCAAAGCGCGGCCCACGACCGGCTGGCGACCATGGGCGGGATCACCGTCATCCCCTTCCGCTCCCTCGACGAGGGCCTCTTCGCCCTGCTGGGCGGCAAGGTGGACGCCTTCGCCGTTCCCGGCTCGGTGCTCTGGAAACGGGCTCGCTCCATCGGCGTGGACGACAAGCTGCGGATGATCGGCCCGCCGCTCCTGGAGCTCAAGCGGGGCTACCTGCTGCGCAGGGACGACAAGCCCCTGGCCGACCGGCTGAACCGGGCCATCGGCGAATACGTCGTTTCCCGGGCCTTTGCCCAAAGCTGCCTCAAGTGGTGGGGCCAGCCCCGGCCGTTCTGGACGGCGGGCCGCATCGCGCTGGCGGGCGGCGGGCTGCTGCTGGCCACGGCGATTTCCCTGGTGTTGTGGCGCTACCGGTCCGTGACCGGACTCAACCGGGGCCTTGAGGCGGCGCGCAGGAACCTCGAAGCCAGCGAGACGAGGCTGAACAAGGCCCAGGCGCTGGCCGTGGTCGGCAGCTTCGAGCAGGACACGGCCACCGGCGAGGCGCATTGCTCGGACGGACTGTTCAAGTTGCTCGGCATACCGCCGGAAGAGGGCGCGCCCAGGTTGAAGGACTTCATCGCCATGATCCACCCCGACGACCGCCATGGCTATCTCCAGGCCGTGGCCTCGGTCACGCCCGAGGCCGACTGCGCCGTGGAATTCCGGTTCCGGCCCAGGGGGGGCGGCGAATACCGCCACGCCCTGAGCCGCTTCACCTTGGAGGCCGCCGAAGGCGGCGCGCCCGCCAAGCGGATCGGGGCCATCATGGACATCACCGGCCGCAAGCGGATCGAGGCCCAGCTGACCGCCGCGATACGGGCAGCCGAGGAGGCCAGCCGGGTCAAGAGCGAATTCTTGGCCAACATGAGCCACGAGCTGCGTACGCCCCTCAACGGGGCCATGGGCATGATGCAGCTCCTGGCCATGGACACCCTGACCGGCGAGCAGCGGGACTGCGTGGAAACCGCCCTGGGCTGCTGCCGCAGCCTGACCCAGCTGCTCGGCGACATCCTCGACCTCTCCAAGGTCGAGGCGAACAAGCTCGAACTCTTCACCGAACGGTTCGCTCCCGCAGACCTGCTTGAAAGCGTTCGCGCCACCTTCCGCCTCCAGGCCGAGGCCAAGGGGCTGCAACTGGACGGCCGCATCGACCCTTCGGCGCCCGCCGAGGTCCTGGGCGATCCCGCCCGGCTGCGCCAGATCCTCTTCAACCTGGTGGGCAACGCCCTCAAGTTCACCGACCGGGGCGTGGTCACCGTGGGCGTCTGCGGCCTTTCCTCCACCCGGCCGGGGCGCTGCCGCCTGCTCTTCACCGTCACCGACTCCGGCATCGGCATCCCCGAAAACAAGATCGAGGCCGTGTTCGGAGCCTTTATCCAGGCCGACGGCGCGGTGACCCGCAAATACCAGGGCACCGGCCTGGGGCTGCACATCGTCAAGCGGCTGGCCGACCTCATGGGCGGCACCATCAGCGTGGAAAGCGAGGAGGGATGGGGCACCACCATCCATTGCTGCCTGCCCTTCGAGTCGGTGGCCCCGTCCGAAACCTCGGCCCCGGGCCGGAAGCGGACGTCGGAAGCCGTCGGATCGAAGCGGATGCTGGTGGTGGAGGATGAACGGATCAACCGGCTCGCCCTGTGCCGCATCCTCGAACACCTGGGGCACGGCGCGGACTGGGCGGTCAATGGCGAGGAGGCCCTGCTCAAGGTCGCCCGGAACGCCTACGACCTGATATTCATGGACATCCAGATGCCGGTGATGAACGGCGTCGAGGCCACCCGGCGGCTGCGGGCCTCGAAACACCTGGGGGAAAAACGGAACGTCCCCGTCATCGCCCTCACCGCCCACGCCATGAGCGGCGACAGGGAGGCCTTCCTCAAGGCGGGCATGACCGGCTACCTGGCCAAGCCGGTCGACCTGGACGAACTGGAGGCCGCCATCAGGAACGCCCTGGCGCGGCCGTCCGCCTGACGCCCTATCCGTCCAGGAACCCGGTGAGCAGATTGATGAACTTGTCGAGCGAGGCGTGGTCGTCCGCGCCGTTCTCCACCGTGTCGGCATAGCACCGCAGCATGTACCGCTTGAGGATCAGCTTGTTCGCCGACTGCAACGCCGACCTGACCGCCCGGACCTGCACCAGGATGTCGCCGCAGTCCTTGCCTTCCTCTATCATGCGCTGGATGCCCCGCACCTGGCCTTCTATGCGCCGCATGCGCGACAGCACGTTCTTCTTGATCCGCTCCTGTTCCACTTCCGTCGAATCGCTCATGACGCCCTCCCTCCCGGCCGTCCTCTTGCCGGTTTTCGCGTTTTACCCTACGTTGGCAGGGTATTGATTACGGACACGAAAGGATTTCCCCATGCCCGAACCCTCCATCGCCGATACCCGAACCCGGATATTCCTGCTCGGCGCCGTCGAATGCGCGGCCGCCATCTTTCGCGGACCCGACAGGGAGGGCTGGGCGGCGCTCGCATCCCGTGGGCTGCCCGAATTGCTCGAACACCCCCCGGCGGCGTTCCCCCATGCTACAGCCGCCCTGCAAAAACTGCAACGCGCCCTGCATCCGGAAAACACCCCGGACCCCGACGCCCTCGAATCCGAATACGTCCGCCTCTTCGTCACCGGTCCCGGCGGCGCTGCCGCGCCGCCCTACGAGTCCTGCCATCAGGCCGCCGCGCCCCGCACCATGGGCCAATCCGCACGGGACATGCAGCGCCGTCTGGCCGCCCACGCCCTCGTCCTCGACCTGCCGTCCAACGAACCGCCCGACCACCTCGCCGTCGAACTCGAACTGCTCTACCACCTCCTGGCCACCGCCTGGACCCGCAACCAACCCGAACTCGAAACCGAAGCCCGCACCTTCGCCCGGACCATCACCCCCTGGCTCGGCCGCTTCCACGCCGCCCTGGAAAACGGCGGCGCGCACCCCGCCTACCTGGCCGCCGCCGAACTGGCGCTGGCCGCAACCCGGACGCTGGCGTAGGGGAAGCGGCCTCGGGCGGCTCCGGGATTCGCCCGGTCCCGGCGCTCACCGCTTCGCAGGGCTGGCCCCGCAGCCTCCGCCATGCGCGCGCCCCGGTCGCCCGTCCACGGCCCTTTTTCATTGACTTCCGGCCCCCGCCCCCGTAGCGAAGGGCCAGATTTCAACCCGGGAGGGCCTGCCATGATCGAATCCGGACAACTCGTCCTTCTCATCAGCAACAAGGGAAAGCGGTACCTGCGCAAGTTCGAGCCGGGCGGCGAGGTTCACACGCACGACGGCAAGCTGCTCATGGACGACGTGGGCGAGGCCGGTTTCGGGCAGTATGTTTCCACGCATCTGGGTCGGTCCTATCTGGTGCTCAAGCCGACGCTGCACGACCTGATCAAGGGCGTGAAACGGCAGACGCAGATCATGTATCCCAAGGAGATCGGCTACCTGCTGATGAAGCTGGGGATCGGCCCGGGCTCCACGGTCATCGAGTCCGGCACGGGTTCGGGCGGGCTGACCACGGCGCTGGCCTGGTTCGTGGGCGACACGGGCAAGGTCATCACCTACGAGCGCCGCGCGGAGTTCTACAAGCTGGCGGGCAAGAACCTGGAGCGCGTGGGCCTGTCCGCCCGCGTGGAGCAGGTCAACCGCAACATCGAGGACGGGTTCCTGCACTCGGGCGCGGAGGCGTTGTTCCTGGATGTGCGGACCCCGTGGGAGTATCTGGGGGCCATTCCGAGCGCGGTGATTCCGGGCGCGATGTGCGGCTTCCTGCTGCCCACGGTGAACCAGGTTTCGGATCTGCTGCGCGGGCTGGAGGCCGGTCCCTTCGCCGAGGTCGAGGTGCTGGAGATCCTGGTGCGCCGCTGGAAGCCGGTGGCCGACCGCCTGCGTCCGGATGACCGGATGGTGGCCCACACGGGATTTCTGGTTTTTGCGCGCTACATGGAGCCCCCGGCGGAGTCGGCGGGCGGAGGGGAGGCGTCGGCGCCCGCCGAAGACGAAGCCGACCTTGCGGGCGAGGGCGAGTTCCTCGACGGCCCCGAAGACGGCGGCGACGAGTAGGGCGGCCGCCAAACGGGCGATACGGGACGCCACCCTTCGGGGTGGCGTTTTTTTGGGCCGGGAAGGGCGGCCCCGGGAGGAGTTCGGGACGTGCCGCGCCGGGGGAGCCGGTTGCCCTCCCCGGCGCTTAAGGATACCGTTCCCCCATGCCCGTCATCGCCATCCTTTCCGACGTCCACGCCAACCTTGAGGCCCTGCGCCGCGTGCTGGAGGACCTGGACGCCCGCCCGCACGACGCCGAGGTCTGCCTGGGCGACGTGGTCGGCTACGGGCCGCAGCCCAGGGAGTGCTGCGACCTGCTGCGCGTGCGCGACATGGCCGTGGTCCAGGGCAACCACGAGCAGGGGCTGATCAACATCCACCACCTGGGCGCGTTCAACCAGCCCGCCAAGGATTCCCTGCGCCGCACCCGCGAACTGATCGACGACGCCACCTACGAGTGGCTTATTTCCCACCCCAAAAGTGTGGTTTTGTACGGCTGCCGGTTCGTGCACGGCGTGCCGCCGGACGACGCCAAGGACTACCTGTGGAACTACGAGGAGCGCATGGGCGAACTCTTCGGACGCTTCACCGAGCGTGTCTGCTTCGTGGGCCATACCCACGACCTGATGCGCTTCACCAGGAACGGGGAGGGGGTATCCAGAAAGCTCCCCCTGCTCCCGGGAGAGACCCGGCTCGACCCGGACCTTCGCCACCTGGTGAACGTCGGCGCGGTGGGCCAGCCGCGCGACGGCGACAGCCGCGCCAAGTATGCGCTCTATGACACGAAAACGGGAATCTTGACCATCCGCGCCGTCCCCTACGACATCGCCCGGACCGTGGAGCTGATCCGCGCCAACGGCTTCCACAGCGCCTTCGGCGACCGCCTCCGGTAGGGGCCGGTTTCCCGGACCGGCCGCCCGGACCGGCATCGAAAAATTCCCGCCATCCGAATCATTCCTTTCCTGATATCATCCTTTCATCCCGGATTTGTTGCTGTTGTTTTCCTACCGCAAAGGGAAGCTTTTTTCATCGGCGTGTCTTGACACATATACCCCGTATGGGTATGTTGGCATCGAACGCTGCCGCAGGGCAGTGATTATAATGGCACCGGCGCACAACCATTCATATTACTGATAGCGTATTCCCTCGCGCCCACCAGCCAACAACCATGGAGGACAAGATGCATCGCAAGCTGACCCTGATCACCGCCTCGGCGCTCATCGCCGTGTTCACCGTGTCCATGGCCTTCGCCATGGGCGGGGGCAACGCCCGCAAGGGCAAGTTCCTGTACCGCAAGAACTGTCGCTCCTGCCACGGCGCGACGGCCAGCGATCTCAGTCCGGCGTCCAAGACCCAGGCCGAATGGACCGCCACCTTCGCCGACAAGGCCAAGATCAAGTGTTCCGGAGACTGGACCATTTCCGAGCAGGAGCTCAACGACATCTTCTCCTACCTGCACGACTACGCCAAGGACTCGCCGTCTCCGGCCAAGTGCTCCTAGTCCGGCGACATCACGCCACTTGAATGAACAGTCATCAGGGGAGGGGCGTCCGGCCTCCTCGCGGACGACCTCCCCAAACTCCCGGGGCAGCCGCCCCGATGACGCGAGGGAATACGGAGTACCCATGCCCGACACCAAGCACACCCTTTCCCGCCGGGGTTTCTTCAAGGCTTCCGGCCTGTTCGCGGCGGGGGCCGTGGGCGGGCACGCCCTGCTGGGCGGCCTGAGGAAGGTCGAGGCGGCGGCCGGACCGGCCGCGCCGTGGGAATCGAAGTTCTCGGCCTGCGACATGTGTTTCAACAAGTGCGGTCTGATCGCCCGCGTGGAGAACGGGGTGGTCAGGAAGCTCGACCCCAACCCCAAGTTCCTCAAGTCGCGCGGCATGCTCTGCGCCCGGGGCAACGCGGGCGTGGCCCAGGTCTACGACCCGGACCGCCTGAAGTACCCCCTGCTGCGCGTCGGCGCGCGCGGCGAGGGCAAGTGGAAGCGCATCCCCTGGGACGAGGCCCTGGACATGGCCGCCCGGAAGATGCAGGAAGTGCGCGAAAAGTACCTGCCCTGCGGCCACCTCTTTTCCGCCGGGACCGACCTCCACTCCCAGTTCGTGGGCCGGTTCGCCGAGGTCTACGGCTCGTTCAACGTCACCTCGCACGAGTCCCTGTGCCTGGTCTCCAACAACCGCGCCTTTCTCGACACCTTCGGCGAGGTCCCCTTTGCCGACGTGCTCAACTCCAGGTACGTCATCATGGCCGGGGCCAACCGGTTCGAGGCCCTGGTCACCCCGGACTCCATCGACCTGATGACCGCCATGCGCGAGAACGGCTGCAAGCTGGTCACCCTGGACCCGCGCTACACCAAGACCGCCGCCCTTTCCGACGAGTGGCACCCCATCCGCCCGGGCACGGACATGGCCTTCATGCTCGCCCTGGCCCACGTCATCGTCACGGAAAAACTCTACGACCCCGAGTGGATCGAGCAGAAGACCTACGGCATCGAGCAGCTCGCCGAGCATGTGCAGCCGTACACCCCGCAGTTCGCGGCCGGGCAGTGCGGCATCCCCGCCTCCGACATCGCCCGCATCGCCCGCGAGCTGGCGGCCGCGGCCCCGGCGTCCATGGTCTACCCCGGCCGCCGCAGCTCCGACTACGAGGACTCGACCCAGATCCGCCGCGCCTTCGCCATCGTCAACGGGCTGCTCGGCAACTGGGACCGGCCCGGCGGCCTGCTCGCCGCCCGCGCCGTGGGCCTCAAGGGCGTGCCCTACGACGCGCCCTGGTACGACGAAAACCACGAGGACCGCATCGACGCCGAAAAGGTGCCGATGATGTTCGAGCATGAGGGTTCGTTCCTGGTCACCCGCGACTGCGTGCTGGCCGACGACCCGTACCCGATCCGGGGCTGGCTGATCTACAAGACCAACCCCATGGGCACGGCCCCCAACCGCAGGAAGACCATCGAGATGATGCACAAGATGGACTTCGTCACGGTCATCGACATCGCCATGTCCGACACCGCCTGGTTCGCGGACCTGGTCCTGCCCTCCCAGTCCTACCTGGAGCGAGAGGACCCGTGTTCGGGCCTGCAGGGGTCCGTGGCCTGCGCCTGCGTGGTCAAGCGCGACCCGGTCGTCGCCCCGCTCTACGAGTCCCGCTCCTGCTTCGAGATAATGAAGGGGCTGGCCGGGCGCATGGAGCTCGGCGAATACTTCGACTTCACCATGGAAGAGTACCGGCAGAAGCAGACCCGGGACATCCCCGAGGCCCTGGCGGTCATGGACCGCGACGGCGTGTACTACAACCCGTCCAAGGTCTACGGCATCTACGACGGCAGGATCTACAAGACCCTGTCCCAGAAGATCGAGCTGTACAACCGGCGCTACGAGCAGATGGGCCTGGACCCGCTGCCCCGGTACACCGAACCGGCCAACCCGCCCGAGAACCAGTTCCGCCTGATCATCGGCCGCAACGCCCTGGTCACCCAGACCTCCACGGCCAACAACGCCGTGCTGCACGAACTGGTGCCGACCAACACCCTGTGGCTGAACACCAAGGCCGCGCAAAAGCTCGGCATCGCCGACGGCGACACGGTCCGCGTGGCCAGCGCCGTGGGCTCCCAGGAGCTGCGGGCCGAGGTCACGGACAACATCCGGCCCGACGCCGTGTACATGCTCTCGGGGTTCAACACCCTGTCGACCATGCAGCGCCTCTCCCACGGCAACGGGGCCTCGATCAACGAAATCCTGGACGACGACTACGACGCCATCACCGGCAACGCGTCCATGCACACGACCTTTGTCTCCGTAACAAGGAAGGTGGCGTAATGGCGAAGCAACTGGCAATGCTCATCGATGCCTCCAAGTGCATCGACTGCAAGGGGTGCGTGGTCGCCTGCAAGGTGGCCAACGAGGTGCCCGAAGGACAGTGGCGCAACTGGATCAAGCCCGCTGGCGGCGCGCCCGCGCCCGGCCAGGCCCCCCGGGCCAAGGCCCGGTTCCAGCCCGGCGCGTGCATGCACTGCGAAAAACCGACCTGCGTGGACGCCTGCCCCACCGGGGCGACCTACAAGGACCCGGAAACCGGCGTGGTCGTCATCGACGAATCCCTGTGCATCGGCTGCGGCAACTGCATCCCGGCCTGCCCCTACGACGCGCGCTTCCGCAACACGCTGACGCGCAAGGCCGACAAGTGCAACTACTGTCCCGAGCGCCGCGCCCGGGGGATCGAGCCCGCCTGCGTGGACACCTGCCCGACCAAGGCCCGCGTCTTCGGCGACATCAACGATCCCGGCTCCGAGGCCGGACGCCTCTTCCTGAAGCACAAGGACGCCCTGGTCCGCGTGGCCGCCAGGACCGATACCCGGCCGAACATGTACTACATCGGCGATCCCGGCCCGGGCGACTGGGGCCGCGAGGCCGTCATCCCCGCGTCCATGGCCGCAATGAAGCAATCCGCGCCGGTGATCAAGGTCCTGGTCGGGCTGTCCGGCCTGGGCGTGCTCGCCATGCTCGGCCGCCAACTGCTGGCGGGCGGGGGCGGTGAACGCAAGGAGGACCACGATGCCTAAGCTGCACAAGCGGCACGACCGCTCCGACATTCTCATCCACTGGTTCAACGCGGCCTGCTGGCTGCTGCTGCTCGTCACCGGCGTCGGCCTGATCCAAAACCCGGACATCGACCCTCTCGGCTCGGGCTATCCCGAGGCCCTGCGCGGCCTGGTCGGCGGCGGGGGCAACCTGCTCGCCCTCCACGAGGGCGTCGGCCTGCTCTGGCTGGCCGGGTTCGTCCTCTACCTGCTGGTCAACTTCCGGGGCGCGCGCTTCTTCCTGGCCGAGATATTCTCCGTCAGCCCGGCGCGCGACATGGCCTGGATGCTCAAGAAGATGGTCCTGATGACGCTCGGGCCGAAGGCCCTCAGGCTCGTCGGCATGGACCCGTCCCTGCCCGACCAGGGCTACTACAACATGGGCCAGAAGGCCTTTGCCCAGGCCAGCGTGGTCGGCGGCGTGGTCATCGCGGCCACCGGCGTCGTCATGTACCTGTCCGACCGCGCCTTCGGGGCCGAAGCCGTGGGCTGGGTCTCCTGGGCCGTCACCCTGCACTTCGCGGCCGTGGGCCTGGTCTTTGCCGGGCTGCTCGTCCACGTCTACATGGCCGCCATCTCGCCCGACGAGCGGCCCGGGTTCAAGTCCATGTTCACCGGCAGCGTGCCGGACGGCTACGCCAAGCACCACCACCGCCTGTGGTGGAACAGGATCGGCGCCGGGGAAGAGTAGGCCCCGGCATCGACAGGAAATACCGCTCCGCCGACGGCATCGGGCCGGGCGGCGGAACCACCGACCGTTTCAAGGGAGAGTGCACCATGTTGAAGCGAATCACGGCCATCGCCATGCTCCTCGCCTTCGCCCTCGCGGCGCTGGCCGGAGCCGCCCCGGCCGAGGAGCAGAAGGACTTCAAGAAGTTCCCGGCCATCGCGGACTACGCCTTCGTGGCCAGGTACGCCAAGATGCCCCAGCCCAAGGGGGTCATGATCATCGACTCGCGGCCCTACAAGCCCAAGTACGTCGAAGGCTACATCCCCACCGCCGTGTCCATCCCGGACAGCCAGTTCGACAAGATGACCGACAAGCTGCCCGCCGACAAGAACGCCCTGCTCGTCTTCTACTGCGGCGGCCTGGCCTGCCCGCTGTCGCACAAGTCCGCCTTCAAGGCGCAGGCCCTGGGCTACACCAACGTCAAGGTCTACGCCGAGGGCTACCCGGACTACCGGAAGAAGGCCCCCTACGTCTCCGTGGGCCTCGAAACCGTGGCCGACATGCTCGGGAGGGGCGACAACTACCTGCTCATCGACGCCCGTCCCTACAAGAAGTTCCTGGAAGGGGCCATCCCGTCCGCCATCGGCATCCCCGAGAAGGACTTCGCGGCCAAGCGCGGCCTGCTGCCCGCCGACAGGGACAACGTCACCCTGGTCTACTATTGCGGCGGCTACGACTGCGTCCTGTCGCACAAGTCGGCCGTCAAGGCCCGCTACCTGGGCTACAGGAAGGTCGTGGTCGCCGAAGCGGGCTACCCCGGCTGGAAGGAAATGTTCGGCGCGGGCGAGGCCGCGGCCGTCAAGGCGGGCGCGGCCGAAGGGGCCGTGGATACCGAGTGGTTCCTCAAGACCCTCAAGGAAAATCCGGACTCCATCCTGCTCATCGACGTGCGCGATCCGGGCGAGTTCGCCGGCGGGCACTTCCCCACCGCCATCAACATGCCGGTGGACGTGCTCGAAAAGAAGGCCGCCGAACTGCCCAGGGACAGGCCCATCGTCTTCGCCTGCTCGACCGGAGCCCGCGCGGGCGAGGCCTACTACCTGTACATGGACATCGTGAAGGACGCCAAGAACGTCTTCTACCTCGAAGCCACCAACGAGTTCGGGGAAGACAACAGCTACACCGTCCACCCCAACAAGTAACCTCCCGCGCGGGGCCGGAACCGCCCCTCCGGCCCCGCGCGCACCCCCAACAGGGCGGGGAGCGCCGATGCACAGATTCGCCACCCTCATCGCCTGCGCGCTCCTCGCCCTGTGCCTCGCTCCCCCGGCCCGGGCCGAGACCGACCCGGACCAGGCCGTCTGGGTCGAATCCGCCCGGCGCGACGCGCAGCGCGACGGCTACCAACTCCTCGACGCCGAAGGGCTGGCCAGGCTCCTTGATTCCCCGAGCCCCCCGCTCCTCGTCGACGCCCGCGCCGACTACGAATTCGACGCCGGACACATCCCCACCGCCCGCAATTTCGAGTTCGATCTCGGCGACCGCTCCGACCTGCCCGACGCCAAGCGCCAGGCCCTCACCGACCTGCTCGGCCCCGACAAGGACAGGCTCGTCGTCCTCTACTGCCGCAGCTTCCGTTGCCTGCGCGGCGGCATCGCCGCCCGCTGGGCCGCACGCCTCGGCTATACCCGGGTCTACCGCTACCCCGGCGGGTTCCACGACTGGAAGGCCACCTTCCCCGACCGCGTGGCGGGCGAAACCCGGACCCGCGCCGCGCTCGCGCCCGGCGACCCCTTCCCCACCTGCCGGGTGGCCGTGCTCAACGGCGACGAGGACCGCAACTACCTCGGCCTGCCCCCCACCGCCCGCTGGCTCGAACTCGCCCGGCTCAACGCCCGCTTCGTCCTCATCCAGCTCTACAACACCCTGTGCAACGACTGCGTCGCCGAAACCAAGAAACTCTCCGCCTTCTTCCACGTCGTCGAGGCCGACCCCGTCCTCGCCGGGCAACTCAAGATCATCGGGCTGGGCATCTACGATTCCAACCGGAACGTCGTGAACTTCAAACGGCACTACGACGTGGCCTACCCGCTCTTCTCCGACAAGAGCGGACAAATCTTCGAATGCCTGGGACAAAGCGAACTCCCCCTCGCCTACCTCCTGCGCGCCAAAGGCGACGGCTCCTGGATCATCGAACTGGTCAAACGCGGCTACTTCGAGCCCGACGACACGTTCCTGCACACCCTGCGAAGAGCCGTGATCCGATGCGAAGGGACGGACTAGGGACGAATCCGGGGTTGCCGGAGGCATTTGCCTTCGCGCCTTGCCAAAAGGCCAGAATCCCTGTATCTGTCACTGCAACCGTCCTTGACATCCGCCTCCCGGTCCTTAATACCATCAGATAGTTCCATGCGCCGCCCAAGGGCGGACGCCGGAGCGGGGTACATCATGGCTTACAAGTATGTTTTCGGTCCCGTGCTGAGCGGGCGGCTGGGCCGGTCCCTGGGGCTGGACCTGTTGGGAGACCGTATCTGTTCCATGGACTGCGTGTATTGCGAGGTGGGTGCGACCCGCCGGTTGACGCTTGAGCGCGGGGCCTATGTTTCGGCGAAGGCCGTTCTGGGCGAGTTGGCCCGGTGGAAGGGCGAGGGGCACGCGGTGCCGGATGTGGTCACGCTGGGTGGCCTGGGCGAACCGTGCCTGAACTCGGCCATGGGGGAGATCATCGAGGGTGCGCGGGCGCTGTTCCCGGCCGTGCCGGTGGCGGTGCTGACCAACGCCACGCTGATGACCGATCCGGCGGTGCGGGCGGAACTGGCGAAGGCGGACGTGGTTCTGCCGAGCCTCGATTCCCTGGTGGAGGCGGAGTTCCGGGCCGTGAACCGGCCCGTTCCCGGCGTGACGGCCGGGGCGACAGCCCAGGGGATCACGGCGTTTCGCAGGGAATTTGACGGAAAGATATTTTTGGAGATTCTGCTGGTCGAGGGCATCAACGACTCCGACGAGAACCTTGATCGGCTGACGGAATTTTGCAAACGGCTCGGTCCGGACCGGGTGGACGTGGTCACATCCACGCGCCCCGGGACGGTGAGGTCCACCCGCCCTGTAAGCGGGGAGACCCTGAGCCGCTGGCGCGACAGGCTGGCGATGGGCGGGAAGTCTCCCCGCCGGGCAACGGCTGCGGAGCGCGAGGATATTCCCCTGGACCGGCTCACGGACCAGGTGGAGGCATCCCTCGGCCGCAGGCCCCAGACCATCCCCCAGCTCGCCGACGCCCTGAACGCGGACCCGGAAGGGGTCCGGCTGGCCGTGGAAGCCCTGCTCACGCGGGGCGACGTCATCCCCCGGGAGGACCGGGACGGGACATTCTACCACGGCGCGGGGCACGGCACACAGGGGTAGCGCGCCATGGCGCCACACATTTCACACGAGGTTCATCATGACCAACACCACAAAGAAGAAACGGCAGAAAATGTTCATCTCCGTGCTGCCGGGAGAACAGGTTGAGGTAGTCATCGCCGAGGAAGGCAAGGTCAACGAGTATTACGTCGAGATGGTGCACCAGGCCAAGACCAAGGGCAACATCTACAAGGGCTACATCCACAACATCGACAACGGGCTGCAGGCCGCGTTCATCAACTACGGCGCGGAGCGCAACGGGTTCCTCCAGATCGACGAGGTCCACCCGGAGTACTACGTGGGCAATCCCGACACCAAGAAGGGCCAGCGCTTTCCGCTGATGCAGAAGGTGCTCAAGGCCGGCCAGGAGATCCTGGTCCAGGTGGTGAAGGAGCCCACGGGCAAGAAGGGCGCGTTCCTGACCACGTATCTCTCCCTGCCCGGGCGCGGGTTCGTCTACACGGTGGGCCGCTCCCAGATGGGCGTGTCGCGCAAGGTGGAGGACGAGAAGGAGCGCACCCGCCTCAAGAAGGTCCTGGAGTCCTTCGAGACCACCGAGGGCGTGGGGCTCATCGCCCGCACGGCCGCCGTGGGCCAGTCCAAGGCCGCCCTGGAGCGCGACTTCAAGTACCTGAACCGGCTGTGGACCGACATCCGCGCCAACGCCCAGCAGAAGAAGGCCCCGTCCATGGTCTATCACGAGCTGGGCCTGGCCGCCCGGGCCGTGCGCGACTACCTGACCAGCGACGTCACCGAGGTCTGGGTGGACGACAAGGAGACCTTCGACCAGATCGAGGACTTCGTGAAGCTGGCCTTTCCGCGCAAGAACAGCCTGGTCAAGCTGCACGAGGACAACGACCTCTCGCTGCTCGAGCGGTTCAATCTGGTCAAGCAGGTGCAGGAAATCTATTCGCGCGAAGCGACCATGCCTTCGGGCGGGCGGCTGGTCTTCGACGCCACCGAGGCCCTGACGGCCGTGGACATCAACTCCGGCAAGATCGGGGGTGAGCGCAACTTCCAGAAGATGGCGCTCAAGACCAACATGGAGGCCGCCTGCGAAATCGCCCGCCAGCTGCGGCTTCGGGACATCGGCGGCCAGGTGGTCATCGACTTCATCGAGATGAAGAATCCCAAGGACTGCCGCGAGGTGGAGAAGGTGATGCGCGCCGAGATGAAGAACGACCGAGCGCGCACCGACGTCAGCCGCATTTCGCCCTTCGGCCTGATGGAGCTGGTGCGCCAGCGCCTGGGCTCCTCGGCCATCGCCATTTCCACCGAGCCGTGCCCGTGCTGCAAGGGAACCGGCATCCGGCGCAACATGGAGTGGCAGGCCCTCCAGGCCCTCAAGGACATCCACCGCGACGTCCGCAAGCCGGGGTCCGACACGGTCGAGTACAACTGCGAGGAGGAGCTGGTCATCTACCTGCTCAACAACAAGCGCAGCGCGCTCGCGGACATGGAGCAGGCCTACGGCAAGAAGATCCACATCGACATCGACTACGAGTTCGACGACTAGGCCCGGCGGGCGGGGAGGCGAGCCATGGAACGGGTGCTGTTGCACATCTGCTGCGGGCCGTGCTCCATCACCACCATCGAGGCGCTTCGGGAGCGGGGGCTGGAGGTCACCGGGCTGTACTACAACCCGAACATCCACCCCCTGACCGAATACCTGAAGCGGCGCGACGGCTGCCTTGACGTGGCCGACAGGCTCGGGGTCAAGGTCATCGTCAAGGACGACGAGTACGAGCCGAAGGCCTGGTTCCGCGCCGTGGCCCACCGCGAGAACAACCGCTGCTTCCACTGCTACGCCCTGCGCATGGAGCGCACGGCCTCCATCGCCAATAACGGCGGGTTCGACCATTTCACGACCACGCTGCTCTATTCCAAGTACCAGAAGCACGACGTCATCGCCGGACTGGGCCGCGACCTGGCCACGCCCAAGACCCGCTTCCTGTACGCCGACTTCCGCGAGGGGTGGCGGGAGGGCATCGACCGGTCCAAGGCGTGGTCCGTCTATCGGCAGCAGTACTGCGGCTGCCTGTACAGCGAAAACGAGCGCTACGGGCGCGAGCTGGGGACGCGCGGATGATCGGGAGGCTTCTGGCCAACATGGCGCGCCGGGACATGATCCTGGTCGCCTTCGTGCTTTCGGCCCCGCTGAGCGGGCTGGTGGACGCGCTCAAGGGCGCGGAAGGCCCCTGGAGGCTGGCCGCGCTCTCGGTCGCCGTCTTCCTCGCCCTGGCCTGGCTGACGCGCCAGGGGCGGCGTCTGGCCACCCTGGCCACGGTCCTGCTGCTGTTGCTGGAGGGCTCGGGGTTTCTCTACGACGGCCTGAGCGGGCTTTTCGGCCAGGACGCCCGGCTGCCCGGCGCGTTGCTGCCGCTGCTGGTGGCGGCCGGAGCCTACCTGACCTGGGGCGCGCTGGTGCTGCACCGGGAACAGCGCATCCGGGACTGACATGGCCCGCATCTACGGCGAAGACGCGGTGGTGAAGTCCGCCTTTCCCGCAGGGGCCGGGTCGCGGGACGACGGCGTCATGCCGCGCGCCAAGGGGCTGCTGCTCTACGTCCACGTCCCGTTCTGCCGTTCGCGCTGCCACTACTGCACCTTCCATTCCCAGGCCTTCAACCAGGTCACCTTCACCTGGTACCACAAGCTGCTGCTCAAGGAGATCGACCTGTGGGGCAAGCGGCTCAAGCGGCCGGTGGTCCGGACCGTCTACTTCGGCGGCGGCACCCCGAGCCTGATCCCCCTGACCCAGCTCGACCAGATCATGCGGGCGATCCGGGGGGCCTTCACTCCCTCGCCGGCCATGGAGGTCACCCTGGAGGCCAATCCGGACTCGGCCCAGGACGTGAGCTATTTCCGCGCCCTGCTCTCCATGGGCTTCAACCGCCTCTCGCTGGGCGTGCAGAGCTTCAGCGACCTGGACCTGCACCTGCTGGGGCGGCCGCATTCGGCGGCCATGGCCGCGGCCTCGTTCAACGCGGCGCGCCAGGCCGGGTTCGGCAACATCGGCATGGACCTGATCTGGGGGCTGCCCGGCCAGCGGGTGAACACCTGGATCGACCAGCTGAAGGCGGCCGCCAACCTGCGGCCCGAGCACCTCTCGGCCTACAACCTGACCGTGGAGGACGGCACGCCCATGGCGAAGATGGTGGGCGAGGGGGGCGACTTCAAGCTGCCTTCGGAGCAGGAGCAGGGGCGCATGTTCATCTACGGCTCCGAGTTTCTGGAGTCGTTCGGGTACATGCACTACGAGGTCTCTAATTTCGCGCGCATGGGGTTTGTTTCCGAGCACAATTCCGGCTACTGGAGCGGGGCCGACTACCTGGGGCTGGGGCCGTCGGCGGTCTCGACCATCGGGCGGCGGCGGTTTTCCAACCCGCGCTACATGGACGAGTACGACGCCTACGTGCGCGGCGGCCTGGTGGGCCAGGACCACGAGGAATTGAGCGACGACGACCTGTTCAAGGAATCGGTCATGCTCTCGCTTCGGACCTCCAAGGGGCTGGACCTGAAGAAATTCAAGGAAAATACCGGGTTCGATCTGATGAAGCGGCAGAGCAAGCTCATCGCGGCCCTGCACCGCGAACACCTGGTGCGCATCAGCCACGGCCACCTGCGGCTGACCAAGAACGGGATGCTCGTGTCCAACGTGATCATCCGCCGCCTGGCCTTCGACGACTAGCCGGGGCCTTTCCGCCGACCATTCCCCGCTCCATACCGGCCGTTCACCGCATTCCGTCTTGCGCCCCATGGGGTCGGGGTGGTAATTCTGCAATGCAATTGTCAAAATCGGGAGTGGCCATGCTTCTTGGAATCGATGTGGGCGGGACCCACACGGACGGCGTCGCCGTGGACACCGCAAACGGCGCCGAGGTCGTCGCCTCCTGCAAGGTTCCCACCCGTCACGAGGACCTGCTGTCGTCGGTGACCGGGGCGCTCGAAGCCCTGCTGGGCAAGGTGGACCGGTCGCGCGTGCGTCAGCTCAACCTTTCGACCACGCTTTCCACCAACGCCATCGTCCAGGGCAAGACCGAGGACGTGGGCGTCATCGTCTCGGCCGGGCCGGGCATCGACCCGCACAACGCCATGCTCTGCCGCGATTTTCACGTCATCGAAGGCTCCATCGACCACCGGGGCAACGAGGTGCGCGCCCTTTCGTCGCGCCAGCTGGCCGAGGCCGTGGATTCCTGCCGCGCGGCGGGCATCCGGGTCTTCGCGGCGGTGAGCAAGTTCTCCACGCGCAACCCGCGCCACGAGAACATGATCAAGCGCACCATCTGCCAGGGGCGGGAGGCGGGGGACTGCGAGCATGCGGACTTTGTCACCCTGGGCCACCGGCTGGGGGCGGCCCTGAATTTCCCGCGCCGGGTGGCCACGGCCTATTTCAACTGCTCGGTCTGGCGGCTGTACAACGACTTCGCCACCGCCGTGGAACGCGCCCTGGACGCCATGGGGCTCTCCCACGTCAAGGTGAACATGCTCAAGGCCGACGGCGGGACCATGCCCCTGCCGCAGTCGCGCAACCTGCCGGTGCAGTCCATCTTTTCCGGCCCGGCGGCCTCGGTCATGGGCATCATCGCGCTGACCGACATCTTCCACGACTCCATCATCCTCGACATCGGCGGCACGACCACGGACATCGCGGTCTTCGCCGACGGCGCGCCGCTCATCGAGCGCGAGGGCATCCACATCGGCTCCCACCCGACCTCGGTCTCGGCGCTCAAGGTGCTGTCCATCGGCATCGGCGGCGATTCGGCCATCTCGGTTTCGGGCGGCGAGGTCCGCGTGGGGCCGAACCGGCTGGGGCCGTCGGTCTGCGCGGGCGGCGTGCGGGCGACCCTGACCGACGCCCTGAACCATGTCGGCGTCTGCGCCGTGGGCGACGTGGCCGCGTCGCGCCGGGCCGTGGACGAACTGGCGGCCGCCCATCTGTCGGCGGGCGGCGACCTGGCCGGGGCGGCCGTGGACTACGCGGCCCGGGCCATCTTCCAGGCCACGCGGGAGCTGGTGGACGAGATCAACTCCAAGCCGGTCTACACCATCCACGAGCTGGTGGAGAACAAGCGCGTGGTGCCCAGGAAGGTCTATCTGATGGGCGGCCCGGCCGAGGCGATGAAGATGCCCCTGTTCCGGCTCTTCCAGCTCTCCACCGAGGTGCCGCGCAACTACGACGTGGCCAACGCCATCGGCGCGGCCCTGACCCGCACCACCTGGGAACTGGAGCTCTTCGCCGACACCCAGCGCCACGTCCTGTTCATCCCCTCGCTTTCCTACCGCGAGAACGTCCCTTCCAGCTACAACCTGGAGGACGCCAGGAAGGACGCGGTCAACCAGCTGATCATGCACCTCGACTCCATGGGCGTGCCGTTGCGGCCCGAGGACGCCCTGATCACCCACGCCTCCAGCTTCAACATGGTCGAGGGCGCGGGCCAGGTGGGGCGCAACATCCGCGTGAAATGCCAGGTGCGGCCCGGCGTGGTCGCCACCCTGAGGGAGAGATAGGCCATGCTCAAAGCCAACCGCACCCTGGGCATCGTTTTTTTCCCGGCCTTCGACTGGGCCATCTCGCCCACCCACCCCGAGCGCCAGGAGCGGCTGCTCTACACCCAGGACCAGCTGCGCGAGGAAGGCATCTTCGACATCGAGGGCGTGGCCGAATACAAGCCCGACGTGGCCACCGAGGAAGATGTGGAGCGCGTCCACTTCTGCTTCCCCGAGGTCAGCGCCGTGGCCACGCGCTCGCACCTGATATCGGCTGGCGGGGCGATGAAGGCGGGCGACCTGGTCATGACCGGCGAGCGCGACTGCGCCTTCGCCATGGTCCGGCCCCCGGGCCACCACGCCATGAAGGTGGTCCACGGCTCGCGCGGGTTCTGCAACATCAACATCGAAGCGGTGATGATCGAGCACATCCGCGACAAGTACGGCCACAAGCGCGTGGCCATCGTGGACACCGACTGCCACCACGGCGACGGCACCCAGGACGTCTACTGGCACGACCCGGACACCCTGTTCATCTCCATCCACCAGGACGGGCGCACCCTGTACCCGGGCACGGGCTTTCCCCAGGAGCTGGGCGGGCCGGGGGCGCGCGGCCGGACCATCAACATCCCGCTGCCGCCGGGCACCTCGGACGAGGGGTTCCTGATGGCCATGGAGCGCGTGGTCCTGCCCATCCTGGAGGACTTCAAGCCCGACCTGGTCATCAATTCGGCGGGCCAGGACAACCACTTCACCGACCCGATCACCAACATGAACTTCTCGGCCCAGGGGTACGCGCGCCTCAGCGAACTGCTGCGGCCCGACATCGCGGTGCTCGAAGGCGGCTACTCCATCCAGGGCGCGCTGCCCTACGTCAACCTCGGGCTGTGCCTGT